>JALVRF010000152.1 GCA_027025175.1 Candidatus Aminicenantota bacterium
CCCTATTGGAAATATTGGACCCTGAAGAAGAAGTTGGAAACCATTTCCGGATTTGATAATCTGAAAGGGTGAAAAGGGCAGGAGTAGATACTGGAGGGACCTTTACCGACTTCGTTTTCTTTGATGGAGAAAGGCTCAGGTCAAAGAAACTCCTTTCCATCCCTGAGGACCCTTCCATGGCGGTTCTTGGGGGTATGGAGAAGGGGTTTACGGTAATTCACGGGACCACCGTTGCCACCAACGCCTTCCTTGAAGGAAGGACCGCAAGAACTGCCCTTATCACCACATCGGGTTTCCGCCACCTCCTCCAGATAGGCAGGCAGATCAGGATAAACCTTTACGCTAAGGATGTGGAAAAGCCACCGGAGATAATCCCGGAGGAACTTTGTTTCGGGGTGGAGGAGAGAACCCTCCCCGATGGAGAGGAATTGATTCCCCTTAACGAGGAAGAACTTAAATCCCTGATAGACAAACTCAAAGGAATGGGAGTGGAGGCGGTGGCGGTGGTTTTCCTTCACAGTTACGAAAATCCGGCCCACGAAATTCAGGCAGGAACTATTCTATCCCCCCATTTCCGGACTTCCCTTTCCCACCAGGTCCTCAACGAGCACCGGGAATACGAAAGGGCAGTTATGACCTCCCTCAATGCCTCCCTGCTTCCTGTTATGGAAGAATACCTCTCCCACCTGGAAAATCGGCTGGGGGCCAGACTTTTCATCATGAATTCCGCTGGAGGCTTTATATCCGCCTCCTTGGCCAGAGAAATGCCCGTTTTTACCCTGCTTTCCGGCCCGGCGGGTGGGGTTATTGCCTCCCACGGCTTCGGGAGACTGATAGGTCTGGAGAAGATTATAACCTTAGATATGGGGGGAACCTCCACCGATGTTTCCCTGATAAAAAAGAAGCCCACCATAACCCGCTCTTCAACCCTGGCCCACCTTCCCCTGAGAATTCCCATGATTGAAATCCAGACAGTGGGAACCGGAGGGGGCTCCATTGCCAGGGTGGACGAGGGCGGAGCACTTAAGGTGGGTCCTCAAAGTGCCGGTGCGGACCCGGGCCCGGCCTGTTATGGAAAATCCCAGCTTCCCACCCTGACCGACGCCATGGTAGTCCTGGGAAGGATAAGGGAGGAATTTCCCTTAGGGGGAAGTTTGAAGATAAAGCCTGAGAGAAGTTTCAAGGCCATAGAAGAAATAGCATCCCTTCTTTCCACCGATGTTTACAGGGCAGCAGAGGGAATCCTTGAGGTTTCCCTGGCAAATACCGAAAGGGCCCTTAAACTGGTCAGCGTGGAGAGGGGAGAGGACCCATCGGAATTTACCCTCATGGCCTTCGGGGGAGCAGGAGGGCTGGTGGCCGCAGAACTTTCCCTCCGCCTTTCCATGGCCGGGGCTGTGATTCCTCCGCTTCAGGGGGTTTTTTCTGCCCTGGGCATGCTTTTAAGCGACGGGGTAAGGGAATACACATCCTCCTTCATGAGGGCCGTCTCCAGGGAGAACACAAAGGAGGCCCTTGAGGTCTTTCGCAAGATGGAAGGAAAGGCCAGGGATGAACTTTCCTGGGGACAGGATATCCTCTTTGAAAGATTTGCCGAAATGAGGTATCAGGGGCAGGGATACGAGATTTCCGTCCCCTTTGAGCCTGACCCTTCCCGCCTCAGGGAAAATTTTGAGAAGGCCCACCGCAAACTCTACTTCCACACCCAGAAAGCCCCTGTGGAAATAGTTAACCTTAGGCTGAGGGCAATTCTCCCCTCGGAGAAACCGAAAATCCCTCAAATTCCGCAGGCAAGGGCAAAGCCCATCCTGAAGGGGAAGATTTATTATAAGGGGAAATTCTGGGAGGCGGATTTTTACAGAAGGGAGCACTTAGGAAGAAGCCAGAGGCTGAACGGTCCCTCGGTGGTGGTTTCCGGAGACGGGACGGTTTTCGTCCCACCGGGTTTTTCCGCCGAAGTCGGAAAATACGGGGAACTCTGGATAAGGGTGAAAAATGTTTGATCCGGTAAAACTTGAGGTTTACAGAAACCTTTTCATTTCTATAACCGAGGAAATGGGGGTTCTCTTAAGGCTTTCCTCCTTCTCCCCCAACATAAAGGAGAGGAAGGATTTTTCCGCCGCCCTCTTTACCTCTCAGGCGGAGAGTTTTGCCCTGGGAGCCCACATCCCTGTCCACCTGGGAGCCATGCCCTACAGCGTTCAGGCAGCCCTCAGGGAGGTGGAAATGGAGGATGGCGACACGGTCCTCCTCAACCATCCCTATTACGGAGGAACCCACCTTCCGGACATAACCGTGATTTCCCCTGTTTACTGGAAGGAAAAACTGGTTTTCTTCGTGGCCAACAGGGCTCATCATTCAGATGTGGGGGGCATTCAACCTGGCTCCATGCCCCTTGCCTGGGAACTTTATCAGGAGGGCTTGATAATTCCCCCGGTAAAGGTGGAGGAGAAGGGAAAAATCAACCTGGACATTTTGAAAATAATTTCCGCAAATTCCAGGGCCCCTGAGGAAAGGGAGGCTGATCTTAAAGCCCAGATAGCCGCCAATCGCAAGGGTATTTATCGCCTCAAGGAAATGCTGGAGGCTAAGGGAGAGGAGGTGCTCTCCTATGCAGGCCATCTCATTGATTATTCGGAGAGGATGCTGAGGAAAAGAATCTCATCCCTTCCCGATGGGAAGCATTGTTTTGAGGACTTCATGGAGGACGACGGTTTCGGAACCGAGAAGATTCCCATAAAGGCCTGCATTTTAAAACAAAAGGACGGTCTTGTGGTGGACTTTGAAGGAACCTCTCCCCAGGTAAAGGGGGGAATAAACGCCAATCCTGCCATAGTGGTATCTGCCCTTCTTTATGTTCTGAAACTCCTCCTTGGCGAGGACCTCCCGGTAAATTCGGGTCTTATTCGGCCCATTGAGGTGAGAATACCCCGGGGCAGCCTTCTCAATCCTGAGCCCCCAGCAGCCATGGCCGGAGGAAATGTGGAAACTTCCCAGAGAATAGTAGATGTTCTCTTAGGGGCTTTCTCCAGGATGATTCCCGAAAAGGCCGTTGCAGCCAGCCAGGGCACCATGAACAACATATCCTTCGGAGGAGAGGGATTTGCCTATTACGAGACCATAGGAGGGGGAGCAGGGGCCAGCGGGGAAAGGGATGGGGCCAGCGGGGTTCACACCCACATGACCAATTCCATGAACACCCCGGTGGAGG
>JALVRF010000153.1 GCA_027025175.1 Candidatus Aminicenantota bacterium
CCAAAGGATAGGTCTGCGATTTTACGAAGTTTTTAGCAAAAGATAAGGGATTTCTGATCGTTTGAGGGGGGATTTTCGTCTGGAGAAGGTTTCAGGAGGGGAAGTTTTGGCCAGAGGGTGGGTTTTAGGGAAATTTTCGGGATGGATTTCGGGGAAAGGGGAGGAAATTAACAAAAAAGGGTCTGTCCCTTATCAACTTATCTCAATATCCTTTTAGACAGATACCTATGAAAATCCTCAAAATGTTCTCAATAGGTTCCTATTTAGAACCTCCAGGCTAATATAATGAATCAGTTAGAATAACCTATGCTAAGACTGAGTACTGTAGCGTTCAGATTGTATTTTTTAGATGTTTGAACAGGTCCAATAATCTGAGTCATGGTTCTTTCCTTGCCAATAGCACGGAGAGCAGTGAGACTTAATTGAAATTTTCCAAATGAGTAACCAACTCCTCCCATAAATACCATCTCGTCCACATCGTCATTGGTTGCTTCTGGATTATCTTTGGATTGAGACTTAGAATTATAAGAAGAATCAAAGATGGGCAGTGGGTAATAAAGTTCATTATATTCGGATTGGGATCTAAAATAATAAGCCATACCCAATCTTACGGCTATACCATTGTTAAAGAGGTATTCTCCGCCCATTTTTAAATTGACGATGTCTTTGAAATTGAACTCTTCGCTTTTATCAATATCATAAGAAGTTCCGGAAATTACATTAACATTTTTAATTTTACCTTCAAGTTTTTTCATAGAAGACCGGTGAGAATAACCTACATCCATGCCGATGATGAAATTTCTGGAAATTTTATAAGAAATCCCCGCTTCTAGATTATAAGGAAGTTTTACCTTTGATTCAGAGTCGAATTCCTTGTTCATTAAAGTGCTTTTGCCCTTTATTGTCAGGCTGGCCGGCCCGTGAAAGGTCAATCCTATTCCTATTGCATCATTGGGATGATATAAGACTCCAAACCCTCCTGAGAGAGCATTTCCGTTTTCATTAGTCTTTATGGAACCGAAGGTTGTATTCTCTGTTTCCATCTCAAAGGAACCATAATAGTAATTGAGAGTAGCCCCTATTGAAATCTTATCAGATAGTTTATAAGATACAGCAGGGGTTATTGAATATACTCCCAAAACAGACTTTAAAGGAATTCCAGGTCGGTCTTCTTCCCAATCCACACCATCCTGTCCATATGGGCAGTAAAATCCAAGAGCAAAACCCCATTTTCCCCTTTTGTACGTGATAAATGTCTGGGGGTATTTGCTTTCACTATAGACTGCATTTCCCTGAAGAGAAGCGTAGGTTTCCTTTGGGCTGACGTAAATTCCCTCCAGGGAAAACCTGAAGGAGTAGTTATAATAAGCGAGCCCCCCAGGATTGTAGAAAATTGCGGAGGGGTCATCGGCTATACCGGTAAAGGCGGTAGCCATAGAAAGAGCCCTTGTTCCTATAAGCATATTATCCCAGATACCTGCCAGGAGCATTGACGAAGTAAAAAGCAGGAAAATAATAAAAATTGCATTTTTTTTCATATTACCGATCCTCCTTTTAATTTTAATAACTGATCTATACCAGTGTGACAAAATCCGTACAACATTTCGCCTATTGACAGTTCTGAGTTCAAAATTCTAATAACCTTAGATTCTGCGACCTTTATCTCAGTCTTTTTAAAATCGTTGAGGACACTAGAGACATCATAGAAAATGTCTGCATATAGAATTCTCCTTATATGTGGTTTTTTCTTATTGTCCTTTTTGTTTATAGGCACATTAATATTATGGAACATTTTTTAGATTTTACCACACGAAAGAATTATTTTATCTGCTCTCTTACCCAGGATAGCACATGGAAGAGGGAATTTTTGTGATGAATAAAGGAAATAAAAGCGTGATCTTTAAAGGAAGGGGAAGAGCCGGAACCTGAACCACAATCTATGGAAAAGCCTCACACAATATATACTCAAGTTTTCCACAACAGGTGGTGTTAAACTCCTTGTTTTTTCCATTTTTTTCTTAAATATAATATACCGGCAAAGCCGAGAATATCAAAAACCAGCAAAATAGATTCCACAATCCACAATATACTTACAGAAGTGTAAACTCTATCCCCAAATATAAACTTAAGATTGGAACTGGTTGCATCAACAGAAAATTTATATATAAATGCCACCCAGAACCATTTCCACACTTTTGTTCTTACAGCCAAGAAAATCAAAAGTGCGGAAAAAGTGTGAAGAGCGAGAGCCCCGAGTCTTTCCACAAAAGAGGCCACAACCATTAAAACCCCATTTATATTAGCCGCGGGAATGGCGAGATTCCTTGTTTCCGGTGAAAGATGATTCACCACCTCGGGATAGCCCAGAAGAACAAATCCAAAAATTAAAAGGGCGACACCCGGGATTAAAGACTCAAGGCCTGCGAATCCTACCCCGAAACCTATTTGGTCATTCCAATCGCAGTTTTTAAGGGATTTTAAATAAAGAGCGAATAAAAGTACAATTCCACACTCAAATACTCCAGTTAACAGGCCAGAATAGAGGGATAAACTTGCTTCTGGCATTATCCCGTGATTTTCCAGAAAAATTGAAAATTTTTGGGCAGGAAGAACTGCAAGGACCTTACCGAAAACGGCCAGAAGCCATGCCAGGGCTCCCAGAAGGAAAAATCTGATTTTAACTTTTACCCTGGAAGCCAGCCAGTAAACAGGCACTATAACCACAAGAGTCAAGATAATTCCCTTAAAAATAACCATTATGGCCATAAAATTACATCTCCATCCAATCCTTTACGCTCCATTGAGCCACAGTGAACGTGCATCATGAAGTCACTGTGAGGCAATTTGGGTAATGGCCGAAAGTCCGGACCGGACAATCGCCTATTGTCCGAATGTAATACTACTGAAGATAAGAGGAGAAATTGACTGGGCGGCATCATTTTGTTTCCCATTGATATGCCTTAATTTCTTGGAAAATTTATATGCTAGGAATTGTATTGTACACCATTGGATACCATGTATACAAAACTGCAGAAGAGTTTTGTAGCCTAGGGCTGGAAGGTGACAGAAAGGGTCTGTCCCTAAAACGGTCTCTAAGGCGAAGCCAAATTAATGGGGTTTCCGGCTAACGGTTAATGCGTTTCCGTTTCTGGATAAAGGAACTATTCAATCCCTGG
>JALVRF010000154.1 GCA_027025175.1 Candidatus Aminicenantota bacterium
GTTGTTATGCATGGCTGCCATTTTGGCGGTGTATTCGCTGTGGACAAGGGCAGCCCTTACCCCCTCAACCTTATTGGCGGCTATGGACATTCCTATTCCTGTGCCGCAGATCAAAATACCCCTTTGGACTTTTCCAGAAGCAACCTCCCTGGCCACCCTTTCAGCAAATTCTGCGTAATTCACCGATTGGGCCGAATGGGTTCCCATGTCCAGAACCTCGTGGCCAAGGGAACGGAGATATTCCTTTATTATTTCCTTCATGGGAAAACCGGCATGGTCAGCACCTATTGCTATTCTCATGGGATTATAATAATATCAACGGCAAAATCTTTCCAGAATTTTCCCTATTATGTCCGTGGTGGAGGAGATTTTGGCTCCTCCGGTTATTACAGTTATGGTTCCCACCTGCTGGGCCACTTCCCTTTCCGGCACTGTCTCAGGAGTATAATCCCCGCCCTTGGCGTGGAAGTGGGGTCTCATCCTGCGGATTATTTCCCTAACATCCTCCTCTTCAAATACGAAAACATAATCCACCGGGGAGAGGCTTGCCACTATGAAGGCCCTTTCCTCCTGGGGTAAAATGGGCCTTCCCTCCCCCTTCAATTTTCTGGTGGAAAGATCGCTGTTAACTGCTACAAAGAGGACATCCCCCAGGGCCTTTGCTTCCTGAAGATAAAGGATGTGTCCCCTGTGAAGGAGGTCAAAAACTCCATTGGCAAGGACTATTTTCTTACCTTCCCCCCTCAGTTTCTCCGCCAGTTCAAAGGCCCTTTCTATGCTGATGAGGCCCATTTCTCCACCCCATGTAAAACTTCTTTCAGGGAAACCGGGGATGCCCCTTCCTTCATAACTGAAATACCCCCGGCTATGTTGGCCAGCAAAGCAGCCTGGCGAAAACTCGCCCCTGAAGCAATGGCTAAAGTATATGTGGCCACCACGGTATCACCGGCCCCGCTTACATCCACCACCTCATCCTCGCCGAAGGGCCCCTGGTAAAAGGGAGGCTTTCCCTCCTCAAACAGGGAAATTCCCTTGTTTCCCAGGGTAACCAGAAGGGCCCTCAACCGCAACTGCCTCCTTGCCCCCTCCCCCTCCTTTAAAATTTCCTCCACTTCCATGAATCTCCTTCCCAGAAGGGCGGAAAACTCAGGGATATTGGGGGTGGCAGAGGTGGCGCCTGCGAACTTCCTTAATCTGCTTCGGGAGTCCACTACCACTATGGGAATAGTATTCTTGAGCCTGTGAAAACCTTCCTGGCTCACGGTTCCGTAACCGTAGTCGGAGATAACGGCAGCGTGGAAATCTTCTTCCTCCTCAGGAAAAAAACCTGAAAATTCCTGACCCCAGTCCACCCTGGCAACCTGCTGTCTTTTGGTGAATTCCCCCCCGGCGAGAATTCTCATTTTCCTCAGGGTTCTTCCCTCCCTTTTAACCTCAGCTTCAATTCCCCTCTCCCTCAGAAGGGAAACCAGCATCTCCCCCTCCCTATCCTCTCCAACTATGCCCAGGACCTTAACCTCAGCCCCGAGGTTGACCAGGTTGTTGGCAGCGTTGGCAGCACCTCCAAGTTCGTATCTCTCCCCTTCAAACCTCAGGATCGGTATGGGAGCCTCCCGGGAAATCCTCTCGGCATAACCATATATATAGTGGTCAAGAATGAGGTCCCCGTAAACTAAGACTCTCTTTCCCTTAAATTTTTCGGCTATATTCTTTAAACCCACCTTACTATGATATAAAATTTCCCTGGAGGTGAAAAATGAACAGGGAAGAACTCATCCGCTCCTTAGTCGTTAAGAATCAAACAAAAATCCTTCTGGTGGTTCTGGACGGTCTGGGAGGAATCCCCTATGAGGAAGGAAAAACTGAACTGGAAGTAGCATATACGCCGAACCTGGATGAACTGGCAGCCAGCTCCTCCTGTGGACTTGCTATCCCTGTTCTTCCCGGAATAACCCCTGGCTCTGGCCCCGCCCACCTTTCCCTCTTCGGGTACGACCCCATAAGATATCAGATTGGCAGGGGAATACTTGAGGCCCTTGGCCTGGGCATGGAGGTGAGGCCCGGGGATGTCGCCGTAAGGGGTAATTTCGCCACCCTGAGGGACGGAAAAATAGTGGACCGCAGGGCAGGAAGAATTCCCAGCGAGGAAAACAGAAAATTAATAGAAATGCTCTCATCAAAGATAAAGGAAATAGATGGAGTAAAGATAATATTGAGCCCGGGGAGGGAGCACCGTTTTGCCATGATTTTAAGGGGGGATGGACTGGGGGATGCGGTCTCCGACGCTGACCCCCAGAAGGAAGGCCTACCTCCGAAAATGCCGCAGCCTCTCTCCCCTTCAGGGGCAAAAACCGCAGCGGTGGCTGAAAAATTCATAAAAATGGCCACAGAAATTTTAAAGGACCAGCCCAGAGCCAACACCGTCCTTTTGAGGGGTTTTTCCTCGCATCCAGAGATTCCCCACATGCAGGAGATTTTCAAATTAAATCCCGTGGCCATCGCCACCTACCCCATGTACAGGGGCCTCGCTAAACTGGTGGGGATGGAGGTGGCTCAGACCGGGGAATCCATAGAGGAGGAAATAAAAACCCTGGAAAAGGTCTGGAACGATTACGACTTCTTCTACCTGCATATAAAGAAGACCGACAGTTATGGGGAGGATGGAAAGTTCAGGGAAAAGGTTAAGGTGGTAGAGGAATTTGATGGGTATGTTCCCAGACTCCTTAATCTTAAGCCGGATGTTATGGTGGTTACCGGGGACCATTCCACTCCCTCAAAACTGAAATCCCACTCCTGGCATCCTGTTCCCTATCTACTCCATTCGCCCTATACCTTCCGGGATGGAATCCGGGAATTTTCCGAGATCTCATGCAGAAAGGGAAGTCTGGGGTTCTTTTACTCTGTGGATGGAATGGCCCTAATGCTGGCCAATGCTTTAAGACTAAAAAAATTCGGTGCATAATTTGTTATAATCTTAAGCGATGGGTAAAACACTGGATTTTAGAGAACGGGAAGTTCTGAGAATTGTCGTGGAGCACTACACTGACACCGGGGAGGGGTCTAATTCCTTTTATGTGGCGGAAAAATTGCCCTTTAATCTCTCGCCGTCCACGGTAAGGAACATTATGGCCTCCCTGCAGGCCAAGGGTTATCTAAAATCCGGAGGGAAAAGGGGAAAATTTCCCACAGATAAGGCTCTGCGGGAACATATACAAAATCTTATAAAGACGAAGCCCTGGAAGGGCCTGTCTGTAAAATTTCCCATAGAACCGGCCAGCACATGGGAGGAAGTGTTAAAGGAAGCAGCCAGGAATCTCTCCCGATTTTCTGGAACCCTCTCCCTTCTGGTAAGCCCCTCTATCTTCCATTTTCCATTTTCCTATATAAAACTGCTGAGGACAGGGGAAAACGCCGTTCTTATTTTGCTTCACACCCCTTCAGGAATACTTCTCACCCAGGGAATAAAAAGTCCCAGGGATTATACCCAGAGGGAACTGGACCGGGTGGGAGAAATTTTAAATAGGGAATACAGAATGATGACCCTGCAGGAAGTGGCCACCAGGCTCAGGTTAAAGATGGGGACCGAAATGAGAATTCTGGAGAAAATTCTTGAGGGTTTCCATTCCATACTCCAGAAAATGGATATCCTTGTGGAAGGGGAAGCCCTGCTACTGGACAGGCTGGAAGGAAGTATAGATAAAATAAAGGGTATTCTCAGAGTATTTGAAAACAAAAGGGAGGTTCTGAACTTCCTGGAGAATCTTAATCTGGGAGATGAAATCCAGGTCCTCTGGGGAGAACAACTGCCTTTCCCCCATGGGGAGGAATGTGTTTTTCTCCTCTACCCCTATTCAGAAAAAGGAATTGCAGCGGTCTTCGGGCCCAAACATATGAAATACCGTAAAGCCCTGGAGGCCCTTGACCTGACAGGGAAAACCCTCAAAAAAATCATTGAAGCGGAGGCAAAAAATGGAGGATAATGAAAGGAAAGAAGGAGAGATCGAAGAAAGAAAAGCGGTTAACAACGCCAATACCCTGGACGAATGTCTTGAACTTGTAAAAACCCTTGAGGAAGAAAAACTATCTCTGGAAAAGGAAAATGCTGAACTTCTGAACAAGTATTTAAGGAAACTGGCGGATTTTGACAATTTTCAGAAAAGAATCAAACGGGAAATGAACGAATTCCAGCAATACGCCCTTTCTGACTTCTTCCTGAGGCTCCTTGAGGTAATTGACAATTTTGAAAGGGCCCTGGCTGGCTACACCGAGGAAAATCCGGAAAGTTTCTATCAGGGAGTCGTACTTATTTACCGTCAACTAAAGGAACTTCTCAAGAAAGAAGGGGTGGAGGAGTTGAAAATAGGGGAAAAATTTGACCCCAATTACCACCAGGCGGTGGACAAGGAGGAGAGGGAGGACATAGAGGAAGTCAAGATTGCGGAAGTCCTCCAGAAAGGTTATCTTATGAAGGGAAAACTTTTAAGGCCCGCTCTTGTTAAGGTTTATGTACCAAAGGAGGTGAAAGAAAATGGGGAGAACGGTGGGAATTGACCTGGGGACTACTAACTCCTGTGTGGCCTTTTTTGAGGCTGGAAAACCACAGGTAATTCCAAACAGAGAAGGGGGGAGGATAACCCCTTCAATTGTAGCCTTCCTCAAAAACGGAGAAAGGCTGGTGGGACAACTGGCAAAGAGGCAAATGCTTTTAAATCCTGAAAGCACCATCTTTGCCGTCAAAAGGCTTATGGGCAGAAAATTTTCCTCACCGGAAATTCAGGAGTTAAAGGAGAGGATACCCTACAAACTGGTGGAGGCAGATAACGGGGATGTGTGGGTGGAAGTAGAAGGAAAGGTTTACGCACCGCCTGAGATATCCGCCCTCATATTGAGGTACCTGAAGGAATGCGCCGAGGAATACCTGGGCGAGGAAGTGGACCAGGCAGTTATCACGGTGCCTGCGTATTTTGACGATGCCCAGAGGCAGGCCACCAAGGACGCCGGCAAAATAGCCGGGCTTGAAGTTCTCAGAATAATAAATGAGCCCACCGCAGCAGCACTGGCCTACGGATTTGAAAAGGCTACCAATGAACTCATTGCTGTATACGACCTCGGAGGAGGAACCTTTGATGTGACAATTCTTGAGGTAAGGGAGGGTGTATTCAATGTCCTTTCCACTGCTGGAAATACCTTCCTGGGCGGGGAGGATTTTGACCTCAGAATAATGAACTGGCTCATAGAAGAATTCAAAAACGAAACAGGAATAGACCTTTCCAAGGACAAACTTGCCCTTCAGAGGCTAAAAGATGCTTCGGAAAAGGCAAAAATAGAACTTTCCACCCTGGAAGAGACAGAGATAAACCTTCCCTTTATCGCCACCGACGAAACCGGGGTGAAACACTTAGTGCGCAAACTCACCCGGGAAAAACTGGAATCCTTGGTGGAAGACATAATACTCAAAACCAGGGAACCCATGGAACGGGCAATGAAGGATGCGGACCTTCTCCCGGAGGACATTTCCAGGGTAATTCTTGTGGGTGGACAAACGAGAATGCCAAGGATAATAAGTGAAGTGCGGGAGTTCTTCGGAAAGGAACCCTACAGGGATATAAATCCCGACGAGGTGGTGGCCATGGGAGCCGCCCTGCAGAGCGGGGTTCTTTCCGGCGAAGTCAAGGACATAGTTCTTCTGGATGTTACTCCGCTTTCCTTAGGCGTTGAGACCAAAAACGATACCTTTACAGTGGTAATTCCCAGGAACACCACAATTCCCACCAAGAAATCCATGATTTTCACCACCACAGTGGACAACCAGACCAAGGTCAGAATCCATGTTCTTCAGGGGGAAAGGGAAATAGCCTCGGCCAATAAAAGTCTTGGATATTTTGACCTGGTGGGGATAAGACCTGCCCCCAAAGGAATACCCCAGATTGAGGTCACCTTTGAAATAGATGTGGATGGAATAGTCAGAGTTACTGCCCGGGACAGGGACACCGGAAAGGAACAGTCCATAGAGATTCATCCTTCATCTGGCCTTACCCCACAGGAAATTGAAAGGATGATGGAGGAGGCGGAAAAGTACCGGGAGGAAGACCGCAAAAGGAAGGCCTTAAACCAGAAAAAATCAGAAATAGAGGCCATTCTCAATGCCCTGGAGACCTCCTATAATAAATTCAAAGGAAGGCTTTCTGCGGAGAGGAAGATTGAGATAATGGATGCCCTTTCGGACACGAAACTTCTGCTCAAGGACGAAAAACTGGACCTTGAAAAACTGGAGGAGGTTTATCAGGAACTTTCAGCCCTCAGGGCTTCAGTGGAGAAGGAAATACTGACGATTCTGGAGAAGGAAAATGCATGAGGAAGGATTATTATGAAATTCTCGGGGTTTCCAGAAAAGCCACCCAGGAAGAGATAAAAAAGGCCTATAGACGCTTAGCCCTCAAGTACCACCCGGACAGAAATCAACAGGACAGGGAGGCCGAGGAAAAATTCAAGGAGATAGTGGAGGCTTATTCTGTCCTCTCAGACCCGGAGAAAAGGAGGAAATACGACCTGTACGGAGAGGAAGGGCTCAAAGGAAAAGGTGGCGGAGATTTCTTTGACATTAACCTGGAGGATATTTTTTCAACCTTTGAGGACTTATTCAACCCCTTTGGCGGCTTTTCAAGGCAGAGAAGGAGGGGTTCCCATGTTGAAAAAACCGTATGGGTAAGCCTGGAGGATGTGGCTGAGGGAACGGTAAGGGAAGTGGAACTGGAAAGGACGACTCCATGCCCGAGGTGCAAGGGAACCGGGGCAGAGCCGGAGGCTGGCTGGAAAAAATGCCCCCTCTGCCACGGAGCCGGCAGGGTAATTGAAGGGGGATTTTTCTTCAGGATAGAAAAAACCTGTCCCCGCTGTGGAGGAAGAGGTTATGTCCCCGCAGCAGTATGCCGCCGTTGCGGAGGAAAGGGATTCATTATTGAAAAGAAAACCATAAAGGTAAACATACCTGCAGGGGTGGAAGATGGAACAGTCCTGGTGGCCAGCGGGGAAGGAAACGCAGGGGGAACCACCGGAGCCAGAGGAGACCTGAGGATAATAGTCAGGGTGAAGGAACATCCTCGTTTCCGCAGGCAGGGACCTGACCTTTTTACTGAGGTAAAGGTGAATTACTTATTGGCCATACTGGGTGGGGAAGTGGAGATGAAGGATATTTACGGGGAGAACTTCGTCCTCAAAATCCCACCTGGAACACAGCCAGGGACAAAAATAAAGGTGCCGGGAAGGGGCCTGCCCCACCTGGGCAGAGAAAAAAGAGGGGACCTCTTCGTGAAAATAAAGGTGGAAATTCCCACAAAGGTATCAGTAAAGGAGAAAAAACTCCTGGAAGAAATAAGGAAATTGCGGTAATGCATGGAGTTTTCGTTCCAGAACTGAGAAGAGGAGAAATCATCGTAGAGGGGGAGGAAAACCACCATCTTAAAGTAAAAAGAATTCGTGCAGGGGAAAAGGTCTTCTTAACTGACGGAAAGGGAAGGTTCTGTATTGGTGAAATCAGGAAATTGGGTAAGAAACACTCCGCGGTGTTCTGTCCACAAATTCAGCAGGCGAAAAGGAAAAAACAATTGTCCCTTTTCCTTTCAACGATAGAGCAAAACAGGCTTGAATGGGCGGTGGAAAAACTAACGGAAATTTCCACCTGTTGCATATACCTTTTCCCCGCAAAAAGGTCCCAGACCCACAGAATCAGGCTGGAGAGACTGCTTAACAAGGCAGTGCAGGCAGTGAAACAATCCATGAATCCCTTTCTCCCTCAGATTGTCGCCCTTGCCGACTTGCCATCTGCCCTGGAGGAAGCGGGAAAATTTCAGGGCAGATTTTATTTACAGAAGGGGGGAGAAAAAACGAGAAACTTCCCGGACTCCTCTGCCTTTTTCGTGGGCCCGGAGGGGGGATGGACAGAGGAGGAAATTCTCCTTTTTGAAAAAAACAGTATAAGGGCCGTGGAAATGGGGAGCACCGTCCTTAGATCTGAGACCGCATCCGTCGCCATAGCCTCCATTTTTATGCTAATATAAATCTGTGATTCTTGTAGGCAACAAACTGGGAAGATACAAAATTCTTAAAAGGCTGGGAGCAGGAGGGTTCGGCACGGTTTACCTTGCCTATGATCCCTGGCTGGCCCAGGAGGTAGCCATAAAGGTTCCCCACCGTCAGGAAGAGGACCTGGCGAAACTTATAAAGGAAGCAAGACTCCAGGCCCTTCTTCGTCATCCCCACATAGCCACCCTACTCACTGCGGAAAAAAGCCAGGGAATATTTTATATGGTAATGGAATATGTGGACGGCACAACTCTCTCAAGACTGATCAAGAGCCGGGGAAGGCTTCCGGTAAAAACCGCCCTTAATTACCTATCACAAATTCTGGATGCCGTGGCCTTCGCCCATTCCAAAAATGTCCTTCACAGGGACCTGCGTTCCTCCAATATACTCATTTCCCGGGAGGGAGTGGTTAAGATAACCGATTTCGGTACCTCAAGGTTGATGGAAAAGACCTTTGCCTCCACAAGGATAGGCTCACCTCCTTACATGGCTCCAGAGCAATTTGAGGGAAGGGCCACCTTTGCCTCGGACATATATTCTGTGGGATGCATAGCCTACGAAATGCTATCAGGGAGGGTTCCCATAGACGCCGAAGAGCCCAGGGTTATCTACGCCCTGGCTAAAGAAGGCAGGATAACTCCCTTAAGAAAACTGGTAAAGGATGTTCCCGTGGAGGTGGAAGAGGCGGTAATGAGAGCCCTCATGAGAAGGCCCGAGGATAGATATTCCTCGGCGGCGGAGTTCCTTGAGGTTATAAGAACCCTCCTGGAACTCCAAACTCCGAAACCGAAAATTTCTTCCTCTCCCCTGGGCACCGTCCGCTGCTGGAACTGTGGTAGAATAATTCCGGGGGACGCCAAAAGATGCCCCTACTGCGGGGAATTGCAATAGGAGGTAAAAATGCATATAAACGACATTTTAAAAATAGCCGTTGAGAGAAATGCCTCCGATGTCCATTTAAAGGTGGGGAATTACCCCATATTAAGGATAAACGGGCATCTCATTCCCTTAGTGGAACTAAACAAAAGGCTCATGCCCGATGACACCTTAGCCATGGCCCTTTCCATAATGAATCCGGAACAAAAAAAGAAGTTTAAGGATGAGAAGGACCTTGACATGGCCTATAGCATTCCAGGGGTTGGAAGATTCAGGGTCAATGTTTTCTATCAGAGAGGAAGCGTGGGTCTGGTCCTCAGGGTAATTCCAACAAAAATCAGTACTGTTAAAGAACTAAACCTCCCCCCGGTGATAGAGGAGATAGCCGACGAGGAAAGGGGGCTTATTCTGGTTACAGGAACCACCGGGTCCGGAAAAAGCACCACCTTAGCGGCCATGATAGAGCACATTAACCAGACTAAAAGGAGACACATAGTTACCATAGAAGACCCCATTGAATACCTGTTCAGGGACAAAAAATCCATAATAAATCAGAGAGAGGT
>JALVRF010000155.1 GCA_027025175.1 Candidatus Aminicenantota bacterium
ATAGCCCTTAAAGAAAAACTCCGGGGCAAGGAGGAAGTGTTAAAGAAAATAGCAGAACTCCTCACCAGAGGAGGGTATGTAAAAAGTGAGGATGAGGCCTTTTCTGAACTAAAAAGAAGGGAGGAGATTCAGTCCACGGGAATAGGGGGAGGAATAGCAGTTCCCCACCTTTTATGTCCTTTAGAGGAACCGGTGGTGGGATTTTTAACCTTAGCCTCCCCTGTGGAATTTGATGCCGTGGATGGGAAACCTGTGGATGTAGTATTCTTCACTGCCGCCCCCAATCCCAATCTTCATCTGAGGATGCTCGCTCGCCTGGCAAGACTGGTAAAATCCTCGTCCCTGATTGAAAGAATAAGGAAAGCGGAAACACCAGAAGAAGCCTACGAAGCCTTCAAACAGGAGGAAATAAGCCTGTGAAACTCCTGGTAGCAGTTATAGTGAAGCAGGATAAATTTGAAGAGCTTTTAGAGGCCCTTATAGAAATCGGGGTTCCGGGAATCACCATTCTGGACTCCGTAGGGGCGATAGATTACCTCAAGGAAGAAGTTCCCATTTTCGCAGGCTTCAGGGCTCTCTTTGACGGAAAAACCGCATTTTCCAAAACCATTTTTTCTGTCATACCCGATGAACTTGAGGAAAAAGCCCTGGGGGAAATCGAAAAAATACTGGGGGACCTGGGCAAACCGGACATGGGCATTGCCTTTACCCTCCCCATCTCCAAGGTGAGGGGGCTCAGAAAATAACTTTTCCTGCAGTTTTTCGTATAATATTTTCCTGACATTATACCGGAGGGTCTCATAATGAAACGCACTTTTCTGTTTGTTTTTCTCGGATATTTCTTTTTTCTCCACGGAGCCAGCCTTCCTGAGATCAGAGTTCCAAAACTCAAAGCCAGGATGAAAATAGACGGAAAACTTACGGAAGCGGTCTGGGAAAAAGCAGCCAAAATTTCCCACCTTACTCAACAACAGCCCAAGGAAAATTCTCCGGCTACAGAAAAAACCGAGGTATATGTCTTTTACGACGAAAATTACCTCTACATAGGTGTAAAATGCTTTGATTCCCAGCCGGATAAAATAATCGCCTTTCAAATGCAGCGAGACTTCAGGACCAGGGACGACGATATGGTGGAAGTTCTTATAGACCCCTTCAACGACAGGAGAAACGCCTATGTTTTTGCGGTAAATCCCAACGGGGCCAAGTTTGACGGCCTGGTCATGAACAATTCAGAAAGGGTAAGCCCGGAATGGGACGGAATATGGTATGCTGCTGCCAGCAGGGATGAAAACGGATGGTATGCGGAGCTGGCTATACCCTTTAAAACCATTACTTTTAATCCCAAAACCCACCTATGGGGATTTAATGTTATGCGGAGAATAAAGAGAAAAATGGAGGTGGATTACTGGGCTTCGCCCTTTTATCAGGTTTATTTCACCAAAGTGGCAGAGGCAGGATATTTAGTAGGGATAAAGGGAATAAAACAGGGAAAGGGAATTGATGTTAGGCCCTACGGCCTTTTCGGAGAGGAAAAGGAGGACGAAGCCGCTTCTGATAGGTTAACCTACAATGCTGGGCTGGATGTTTTCTACAATATAACCCCTGCCCTTAAGGCTTCCCTCACCTATAATACGGACTTTGCAGAAACCGAGGTAGACGAAAGGAGGATTAATCTAACCCGTTTCCCCCTCTTTTATCCTGAGAAAAGGCGGTTTTTCCTTGAGGGAAGTGATATTTTCTCCTTTTCCGGAGCCAACCCCTTTTCCTTTATCCCCTTTTACTCCAGGAGGATAGGTCTGGTTGGAGGAAAGCAGATACCTATTCTGGGGGGAGCCAAGATAACAGGCAGGGCCGGGGATTACAACATTGGAATTCTGGACATAGCCACCAGGGATTGGGACGACATAAAGGGAAGGAATTTCTTTGTGACAAGGATATCAAAAAACATCTGGGACGAATCCCTGATAGGTTTCATCTTCACCAACGGAAATCCTACAGGGGACGAGAGGAACTCTCTCTTTGGCGTTGACTTCAAGTACAGCACCTCAAAATTTCTGAAGAATAAGAATTTTATAGCCGTAGGTTATTATTTGAGAAGTTTCTCCAGCGAGAGGGGAGACGACTCCCTTTTCGGATTTTTCTTAGACTATCCCAACGATATAGTGGACAATTACATAAGCTTCGTCCAGATAGGGGAGAATTTTTATCCTGCCCTGGGATTTGTTATGAGAACGGGTATAAGAAGATTGTATGTTGGGCTATCCTATAATCCCTGGATAAACAAAAAACTGGTTCGCCAGTTCTTCTTTGAACTCAGGGGAATGGTCACCACGGACCTTGAAGGCCACCTGGTGGAATGGAGAATTTTCACTGCCCCCATAAATATGCGGACTGAATCCGGAGAGCACATAGAGTTCAATTACATGCCCCATTACGACTACCTGGACTATCCCTTTGAGGTTTACGAGGGAATAGTGATTCCCCCTGGAAAATATACTATGGATTACTTCAGATTTGAGTTAAACACCTCAAGCAAGAGGCCGTGGGTTTTTGACCTCTCTGCAAGGTTCGGCGAATATTATACCGGCCACGCCCTTACCCTTGAGACTGGACTTGAAATTAAGCCTACAAAGCACATGAGGCTCCAGATCATCAGGGAGGGCAATTATGTCCGCCTTCCCCAGGGGAATTTCAACGCCCAGGTCATCCAGGTAAAATTTGACCTTTACATATCCCCGAAAATTTACCTGCAGAATTACCTTCAGTATGACGATATAAGCAAAAACTGGGGGATAAATTCCCGCTTCCGCTGGATTATAAAGGAGGGAAACGACCTTTTCCTGGTCTTCAATCAGGGCTGGGGAAATCCCCTGGACAGATGGTCCGTTCTATACAGAAAGGCCGAGGTAAAACTTCAGTATACCTTCAGGTTCTGAGGGAAGATTGGCAGGGTTTTATATGGCCCTTAAAAACGATTTTTTCTCCTTCTAAAGAAAAAACAGGCAGGAGAATTTTAACCCCCTTTTTAACGGCCCTTTCAAGGGTGCGGGAAAAATCCGGGTCGGTTTTGCGATTTGGGGAAAAGCAACGGGCTTCCCTGAAAACAAGAAAAATCACCGCTGCTCCAAACCCCTTTTTCCTGGCGGTAATGAGCTCTTCTAAATGTCTCCTTCCCCTGCTGGTGGGAGCGTCAGGAAAAAGGGCGACCTTACCCTGGGCTAAGGTGCAACCCTTGACTTCCACGAGAATTTTCTCCTTTCCCCTTTCCACTAAAAAATCAAGACGACTCCGGCCAAAAGGGTATTCGGGCCTGAGGGATAGGAAATCCCCAAAGGGCTTTATCCTCTGGATATACCAGGTGGAAATTTTTCGGTGATAGGAGGAATTGGTAAAAACCAGGGAATTTCCTACCTTGCCAGCAATTAGGTCCCATGAAGTCTTTCTCTGCCTTCCCTTGGCCCTTTTAAGGTAAACTGTATTTCCGGGATAAAGAATCTCCGGGAGCCTTCCAGGATCGTGAACATGAACCTTAACCCCTTCCTGAACAAAGGGTTCCTTTATGTCCACTATACCCAGAAACCTGTTGGGTCTCTGGCGGAAGATTCCCCAGGCGTCCCAGCCCACCTCCAGAACCACCATCACTCCCCTCCTATTACTAAGCGAAAGCCCGTGGTAATGTCCCTGTGGTCAATGGGATAGTGGTAAACCAGATAGGTCTTGAGCCCTTCCAAGGGTGAATTTACGGTTCCTCCCTTGAGAACCTTCTCCCCGTAACCATAGTCATCCATGCACCATTCCAGGACATTTCCTGCCATGTCGTAAATTCCTAAGGAATTGGGAAGTTTAAGCCCCACTCTTCTGGGATAAATCATGCCGTTCTCCAGAAACCACGCATGGGACTGGGCCTGCTCAGGGGTAAATCCAGGGTAAACCTCCCACCTCCCTCCTTCCCTGGCCGCATATTCCCACTCGTCCTGGTATGGAAGACGGAAGGGGAGGGAGAGTTGAGATGAGAGCCACATGGCGTAATTCATGGCGTCCTCCCAGCTAACCATAAAAACGGGATTTTGTCCCCTGCCCAGGAAAAAATCCGGAGGCTTATTCATGATATAAAAGAGAACCTGCCATGTCCCGCAATAGGCCCTTTCGCAGTAGGCATCAAACTGGGAAAAGGTAATTTCGTATTTGCTTATCCAGAAGGAAGGAATTTCCACCCTGTGAGGAGGATTGTATTCCCCAACGCAGTAATCCTCCACGCATCCTGCTGTAAATTTGCCTCCCTTCACGAACACCATCCTTATACCATAGGGAAGCTCCGCCTCCCATTTTCCGAATCGGTTCCTGAACAACCTTATGGCCCTTTTCTTTACCTGGAGAAAAACCCTCTCCATCCTGGGCTTTGGGGGCTTGGGCTTTGGGAGGCCAGATTCTGGAGGACCAGGCTCCAGGGGTCCGGGTTTAGGAGGTCCGGGCTTTGGATGGCTGGTTTGCCCCTTCTCCTGCAAGTTCCCTGAATTTATATGGGAAGGTTCCCCGAACTTTCCATTCCTAAGGGCGAAATATAATCCAGAGGAAATAAGCGCCAGCAGAAGGAGACCAAGAAGAAAAAGGGGGAGTCTGATCCTTTTTTTAGACCTGGACTTGCCGGAATCCTCAATCTCAGCGTTTTCCTGGCCCTTCAAACTTTTAATTACCTCATCTGCCGAGGGTCTTTCCCCCGGGGAAAGGAAAAGCATTTTTATCAAAAGTGCCGAAAGTTTACCCTTCCTTCCCTGAAGTCTCCTGAGGAGAAGTTCCCTGACCCTGAGGGTGTATTCCTCGGGAGTTTCCCCCTTTATTGCAGGAAAATCCAATCCTGTAATTAACCGGGCAAAGGTAACTCCTGCGGAGTAAATGTCCACCTTTTCTGAAACGGGTCCCTTTCCGAAAAAATCCGGGGCCATGTATCCGTAGGTCCCTGCGAAAAAATTCCCCTTTTTCCTCCTGGCATTTAACTCCTGCAGGGAGGAGTAAAAATCAAAATCCCCGAGTTTGGCCCTTCCGCCAACCAGGAATATGTTGGAAGGTTTAACATCCAGGTGGACCCTTCCCCTGCGATGAATTATGGAAAGGGCCTCCATTACCTGAAGGAACCATTCCTCCGACTGTTTTCCGTCCGCCCTGCCAATCCAATCCCCAAGAACCCCCTCTGCGTATTCCCAGCGGGTTATGTTTTTCGCCTGCAGATACCCTTCCCACCCATTTCCCTTGGCCTTAACCCCATCCACTTCCCAGAATTCCATTAAATTGAGGAAATGCTCATCGCCCTCTTCCAGAACCGAAGGGGGCTCCTTCTTCATCAGGGTGGAAATTTTAACCACGGAGAAACCCTTTCCCTTCTTGAATATCAGAAGAACAAGGCTGGTCTTTCTAAGGTCAAGGACTTCTATTACCTGGTAATCCTCACCCCCAATTTCAATCCAGGTTCTTTCCCTCTGGCTCCTTTCAGCGAATTCCTCCCAGGTCATTTCCCTCTTTCCAGGTATTTAATATACAAATCAAGGAGCCTGCGGGCAACCCTCCCTGCTACCCTTCCGCCGATGCCCGAGCGGGGAATTACAACCGAGAACACCAAAACCCTTTCCCCTTTTTTCATGTATCCCACAAAGAGAGAATTGTCCTTGTAAAGAGAGGTCTCAGCGGTCCCGGTTTTGGCAAAAACCCTCCAGGGCCATTTCCATCCGGAAAAGGCCCCTCTGGCGGTCCCCTCCTTGACCACCATGCCCATGGCCTCCTCTATTTCAAGAGCAACTCTTCGGGAAAAAACCCTTTTCCTCTCAGCCTTGAACTTAGCCCTGAAATTTCCGGAGGATATCTCTTCCACCAATCTTGGGGGAACGAAAACCCCACCCCTTGCCACCGCTAAGGCCACCAAGGCCATCTGCAGAGGGGTAGCCCTGAGCCCGGCCTGTCCTATGGAATAATGAGCAATTTCGCTAAGTTTATAGGCATTTACAGGAAAAACCGAACGGGCTGTAAGCACCGTCCCCGGGGAGGGTGTAAGTTCAAACCTGCGGTTAAATCCCAGGTCTTCGGCGTATTTAAGGAGGGGGAATTCTTCCCTTAAGCGAGAAAGGGGAAGAATAACCTGCTCCTTTCCCCGCAGAAGGGGAGGATAAAGATGCATGGCAAGGTAGGCGAAGTAAACATTGAAGGAATGGGCAAAGGCGGTCTGGAAATCCACCCCATAGGGAATTCTCTCCCCCCTGAAATTCCTGAGGTCAAAATTTATGGGAATTCCGGTAAGAAGCCTCTTTCCCCTGAGGTTTTCAGAGCCAGGCCCGGCAAAGGGAAATCTCCTGAGCAATTTCCTAATGTATGGAGATGAAGATGATAGAATGGCCACGGAATCCACCAGTTTGAAGGTAGAGCCCACATTGTAGGTCTCTCCCCAGCCCCGGTTGAGTTTGTCTGCAGGATAACTGGCCGATGCCAGGAGCCTTCCCTCACCGTCCATGAGAACTATGGCACCCTCGTAAAAGGGATTCCTTATCTTCCAGAGCCGGTATTTTTCCTGGGTGAGTTTTTGTTCAAGATCAAGAACGGCCAGAGCAGAGGTCCTGTTCCTCTTTTTCCTGTATTCCCCCCAGGCCCGGCGAAGTTTCTCCTCCAGTGCCCTCACCTTACCATCTAACTCCCCTGCCCTTTTCTTCTCCCTTCTTCTTATATTGTTAATTTCCTCGCTCAGAACAGAGAAGGAAAGCCTCTGCAGGGCAGGGGAAATGGTGAGTTTCACCCTCCCCTTCCTGAAAGCAGGCTTTATGTATGAAACCACGGGCAGGAAGGCCCCCTCGTCCCCGGGATCTCCTCCCCCGGCAAGCACTAAAGAATCCCCTACGGAAAAGGTCTCCCCCTCGTCCATTTCCCTGCCACCCCAGTGGTATTTACCATCCCTGAAGGAAAGGAAAGAACTTCCAGGGCCAGAAACTTTACCCCGTGCCCTTAAAACCCATACCCTGCCGTTTTTCAAAATCACTGCATCCCCTAATGCAAAGGGATAGTGGAGCCTCTCAAGGCTGTAATCCCCTGTCCTCGTTTCCTTTAATGGGATGAGTTCATTCCTGCTGTCTATCTTAATGCTCACAAATTCGGGTTCGTAGAAAATATAAACCCCTCCGGGTATCCCGATGACCAGGCCCTTATACGGTCCCTGAAGAAATTTCACGAACCCCACTCCTGCTGGGGAAAAATTTATAATCAGTTTTTGCTTTTCTGGAAAAACTGACCTCACCCCGGAGCCCTCCATGGATAGGCTCAGGTCTGGGTTTACCCTGATTTTGCCATCGGGTTTTCCTGCCCCCTTCACCCTTAGCATAAGACTCAGGATGTGCCCCCCCTCCCCAAGAATTTTTCTCTCCCTTCCGCATACTTCTCCGTCCAGGAAGAATATGCCATTGGGCGGGGGGTTGAGAAAAACTTCCCCGGGGCCCTTTATCCTCGCCCTGAAGTAAACGGTCCTTTCCCCGGAAAAATGTGGGGACCACAATTTTCCGCATATCCATCCCTCCCGAACATGGGCCCTTTCCCAACCCCATGGAGATAGGGAGGTTTTCCATCCTGAAGGGGGGCTAAAGGAATAATACCACCGCAGGCCCGCCAGGGTTTTCCCATTCCAGCAGGGCATTTTTGAATAGACCTGGTCGCCCAAGATTCGGTTTAAAGCCTCAATTTCCCTTTTAAAATTAGCCCAGTCCCCGGTGATTTTGCCTGCCCTCACCGCATAACCGCTTCCCCTGGCCAGGTATTTGCCGTCTTTCAGAATATAATCACCTTCCCTGAGATACACGGAGATAAATGCTTCCCTCTGGGAGGGATAGAAAAAGGGCGGGAGAAAGGGGAGGGTTTCCCCAATGGGATGATAGAGGGAGGTCCCCTTTTTGAGGGGGAGGCGAAAATCATCCAGCAAATAAGCCTGGAAAATCGGCCCCTCCACCTCTTCCTCCACCACCAGTTCTCTCCTCCTTATCTGATAAACTCTTACCTTCCCTCCCCTCCTGGCAGGGACATTCCCGCTAAATTCCACTATCCTGACCCTGAACCCCAGAGAAGGGAAAAGGGCCACATCTCCTACCTTCAGGGCATAAAAAACACCCGGTCTCATAATACTGCGACGGCATCCCTGGATAAGGACACCTTCCCTGCAACCCCTTATCTTAATCTCTCTTCCTTTCCTCACCTGAAAAACCTCATGGCATCCCTCTACCCTGATGTTTATGAGGGAATCTTCTCCGGGGCCTGCGGAGAATACAGGGGGCAGGGAAAAAAGGGGCCTGTTGAAAACCCTTTCCCACAGGGAAGGCGTAGTTTTTAAACAAAGGCATTGGCCTGAGGCTTCAAAACATTCCCCGTCCCTGGCCCTTATTCCGTTCACATATACCCTATCTCCTTTAGAGACCACCAGGGGGGAAGAAATACCCGTAGCAAAATACGGTTTTTCAGGCGAAGTCATCTGGAAATATCCCCTGAAAAAGAAGGCGCCGAAAAAGCCCAGGGAAAAAATCGAGAGGAAGAAAATCAATTTTCTAATCAAGTTTTTCCCCCTGCAGGTAATTTATCAAAAGGAAAAAGGGTAGGACAAAGAGAAGAAGGTCAGAATTGGCCTTGGAAAGGAAGGGAAGGGGCTGGCCCATAACAGGAAGAAGGCCCACTAAAATTAAGAAAGGCAGGGAAACCTGGGACAGGAAAACCAAGTGGGAAAAGGAAAGAACATAGAAGTTCCACCTTCCCTGGTAGGTATGTCCTGGACCCCTGAAGAGGTCCGGGAGAAGGGAAAGGAAGGTAAAGACCAGGAGGAAGGCCCCTGCCAGCCCGAAATTAGAAACGAAAAGGGCCAGGGGAAAATCAAAAAGGAGAAGGGGAACCGAATGGGAATTTACGAAGCCCCAGGGGAAATTCCCTGCAAGTCCCCCGGTTTTGAAAAGCCAGAAAGCCCTGAGGAACTGCTCTGAGGAACGGGAAAACACACCGGGTTCCAACCAGGAATAAAGCCTAAGGGCCACATCAGATGGGAAGAAAAACCTCAGGGAAAGAAAAACCCCGACGGCTAAAATTCCCCCCCCCAGTAACATAAGGGGTATTTTTATCCTGAGGGGCCTGGAAATTAAAAGAAAATGGGCAAGGATTGCCGGCAGGAAAACCGCTAAAGGGGAAAAATCCCCTAAGGTAAATATAAGAAGGAAGAAGGGGAGAAAAACAAGCAAATAAGGAAGGGCAAAGGGATAGCGAAATCTGTTTTCTTCTGCTCTGAAGAGCCAGTCTGCCAGGTAAATGGCCAGAAGGATTTTTCCTGCCTCAAAAAACTGCAGGGAAAAACCCCCTCCTCTTATTCCTGCCTCTCCTCCCATCAGGAACTGACCTGCAATAAGAATTAATGAAAGGATAAAAAGGAAATCCACCCACAAAATCTGTCCTCCCAGGGGCCTGTTTAAAACTTCAAAAAGGGAAAACCTACCC
>JALVRF010000156.1 GCA_027025175.1 Candidatus Aminicenantota bacterium
GGAACCTTCATTGCAGGGGCAGAATATGCGGCCAGGGCCGGTTTTTCCTCCCTGTGGATGCCTGCAGGGGCCTGGGTGGGAATCATCATAATATACTTCCTGGCTGCAAAGATAAGAACCTTCGGTCAGTATACCGTGGGGGACATCCTTGAGGTAAGATACGGTAAATTTGCCCGCCTCTTTGGAGCCCTTGCCCTCATCGTAAGTTTTACTGCCATAGTTTCCTATCAGTTCAGGGCAGGGGGATATATTCTCAATGTGATAACCGATGGGAAAATCTCCGTGGGAACCGGGCAATTTTCCACCGCAATTTTCGTGATTCTTTTTACCGCATTGGGCGGTATGATAGCCGTGGCCTACACTGACCTTCCCAACGGGATAATAATTCTCATAGCCACCATAACCTCAGTCCCCTTTGTTATACACGCAGCCGGAGGCTGGCACACCATAAAAACAGTGCTTCCGCCTTCCCATTTTGCCATAATCAACCAGAGTTTCGGTGCCCATCCATACCTTAAAGCCGGAGGTTATTTCCTGGCCACCATGCTCCTGCTCCTTGGGGTCCAGAGCATGTACCAGAAATTTTATTCCGCAAAAACCCCCAAGGATGCCAAGGAGGCCGTTGCCCTCTGGGTTGTGGGCACCATTATAGTGGAAACCATCGTGGTGGTTATTGCCGTTTTCGCCTCAGGAAAATACTGGCCCCAGATTCAGGCATGGATGAGCAGCGGAGGAAAGGAGGGAATTGACCCCGCCTCCATTGTCCTTGTGGCGGCCAAGCACATGGTCCCACCTGTTATCGGGCTTTTGCTTATGGGCGCCGCCTCTGTGGTGGTTCTTTCCACGGGAATGAACTATCTTCTGTCTCCCACCACCAACATCATGAGGGATATATACCAGAGATTCCTGAAAAAACAGACCACCCACAGGGAGATGGTGGCCCTGCAGAGAATCATGGTTTTAATCCTGGGCGTGATTGCCTATTATCTTGCGGTGAAGATGCAGTCGGTTCTGAACATGGCCTATTTTGCCTATACCATATACGGGGTCTCCATTACCCCGGCCCTCATTGCCGCTTTGGCCTGGAAAAGGGCAACCAGAAAGGCGGGTCTATGGTCCATTATCCTGGGAAGTTTAACCGCCATAGGTCTGAGGATTTTCGTCTCCCTAAAACCCTCCCTTTCCCCAGAAGGGGATCCCTTCGGAATTCCCCTTATATATCCGGCTTTCCTCATTTCTGTGCTGGCCTTAGTGGTTATAAGCCTTCTGGACAGGCCACCCTCAAGGGAAGAACTGGCTCCGCTTTTTCCCGATGAAAAAGCCTGAAGACCTTGAAATCCTGAGGGCTAAGGCCAGTTCTAAGTACGAGGAACTCCACGGCAAACTGGACCGGGAGGAACAGGTTAAACCCCTGGGGCCGGAGATTGAGGAAATAAGGGCGAGGCTCAACGATAAGGTTCAGGAAGTAAGTTCAAATTCCCTTAGAAGAAAACTGCTGGGGCCCCAGAGGGATTTCAATGAACTGGTGGTGCAAATGGTGAACCTTCTGGTTCCCTATCTCATGGAACTCACCGAGAAAATGTCTTCGGTATGGGAACTTCACCGGAAACTTTACATGACCCTGATACCCCTGATGGATGCCAAGGATCAGGAGTGGTTCGCCAGGGCCATGGAGGAACTGGAGGGAAAAGAGGAAAGGTTTATGGAGATGGTTGATGCCCTTTCACATCTTGTTCACACTGCCAAGACCCTTTCCCTACAGGGAAAGGCGGATTTTTCCTCAAGTTTTTATTACTGGTTTGAGAGGAGATTCAGGGCTGAGCCTAAAGAGGAAAACCTGAGGCTTTACCTTAAATATTTAAAGGAATCTCAGCCCGTGCTGGATTTCGGATGTGGCAGGGGGGAATTTCTAGAGTTTCTCAAAAAGGAGGGAGTTAAAGCCTTCGGGGTGGACATAAACTCTCAGTTCGTGGAGGAATGTCGTTCAAAAGGCCTTAGATGCCATCTTGGCGACGGGATTGAATACCTCTCCTCCCTGGAGGATTCCTCCTTAGGCGCAGTGTTTTCCGCTCAGGTTCTGGAACATTTTACCTTTACGGACATAGAGAAGATAATCTCGGTTTCCTACGAGAAGGTAAGGTCAGGCGGTTATTTTATAGCCGAGACGGTTAATGTGGCTTCCCCTTCCGGTTTCCACGGGGCCTTTCTCCTGGATCCCACCCATATTACTCCCCTTCACCCGAAAACCTTAGAATTTCTCTTAGAGTCCGGGGGCTGGAGGGTTGAGGAAATACTCAGGTTAAATTTCCCGAGGCAACTTCCCGAGTTTCCCGCCCATAACGAAAGGGAGGCCGTGGTAAGGGAGAGTCTCCGGAGAATAAACGGTTTTCTCTTTGCCCACCAGGATTATGCCGTGGTGGCAAAAAAGCCCTGAAATGTTAAAATAAAATTTGAAATAAATCTTTAAGGAGGTAGAGATGAATCTAATTGAGAGGGCCAAGAATATTATCCTCTCGCCTAAGAGCGAATGGGATGTTATTGCCACGGAGCAGACCAGTGTGCAGGATCTTTATGTGAATTATGCCTTGATTCTTGTGGTAGCGGCGGCCCTGGCTGAGTTTATAGGCAGAGCCATTATTGGTTTTTCTGTTCTGGGCACCCACTTCCGAACTCCCATGGGCTCTGCTCTGGTGGGCTTCATCCTGAGAATTGTTCTTACCCTGGCAGGGGTTTTCATCCTGGCATACATAATTGACGCCCTGGCGCCCAGTTTCAACGGCGAAAAGGACATTTTATCTTCCCACAAACTGGCGGTTTACTCTTCCACTCCAGCGTGGATTGGAGGGCTTTTCGCCATAATTCCACCTTTGGCCATTCTCGGTTTGCTTTTCGCCCTGTATGGGATTTATGTTCTCTATTTAGGAGTAACTCCCATTAAAAAAGTTCCGTCGGAAAAGGCTGCTGTTTACACCCTTGTGGTCATAATAATATCCATAGTGATTTACTGGATTGTAGGAGTCATAGTCGCAAGTTTTATGGTGGCAGGAACGATGAAAATGGCCCTTTAAGGGAGAATATCATGAGGAAATTTGCCCTTTTCATTCTGCTGAGTTTTTCTGCTTTTTCCCTTCAATGGGACCAGATATTCAAAAACTACGGGAC
>JALVRF010000157.1 GCA_027025175.1 Candidatus Aminicenantota bacterium
CATGAACACCCCGGTGGAGGTGATAGAGAAAAATTTCCCGGTCCTTATGCGAAGATACGAACTCAGGAAGGGCTCAGGGGGCCGGGGCAAGAGGCGGGGAGGGGATGGAATCATAAGGGAATACCAATTTTTAAAACCAGCGAGGATTAGCATTTTGAGCGAGAGAAGGAAAATCGCTCCCTATGGAATCTTCGGTGGAGGGGAAGGGAAACCCGGGAAGAACCTTCTCATAAGGGAAGGCCAGGTAAAGGAACTGGCCTCCAAGGTCAACCTTGAAGTTAGGGCAGGGGACATCCTGAGAATTGAAACCCCTGGAGGTGGAGGATATGGGAAAGAGGATTAAATTCGGGCCGGGTTTTCTCATAACTGCGGCCTTCATAGGCCCTGGCACCGTTACCTCTGCCTCCTTAGCCGGGGCAAAGTTCGGCTACGCCCTCCTGTGGGTAATAGTTCTATCGGGAATCCTGACCTTCGTTCTGCAGGAAATGGCAGGCAGGTTTTCCCTCAGGGAGGGGACCGACCTTTCTAAGGCCCTTCTCCGGACCACCAGGATTAAGGCCCTGAACATAGCCTTTGCAACTTTGGCTGCGGTGGCGGTCATCGGAGGAGCCGCTGCCTACGAGGCAGGAAACATCACCGGGGCATTCATTGGCCTGGATGCCCTTTATCCTGCGGGAAAACTCTGGGCGGTTCTTGTGTCAGCAGTGGCCCTGCTTTTCCTCTGGGGAGGAAGATACAGGGGCATAGAACTTTTCCTTATGGTGCTGGTCGCCCTGATGAGCGTTGCCTTCGTAATCACTGCGGTAAAAACCTCCCCGGACCTTACCTCGGTGGCCTCTGGATTCCTTCCCCATTTTCCTTCCCGTTCCTACGCCCTTGCCGTTGCCCTTTTAGGAACCACAGTGGTTCCCTACAACCTCTTTCTTTACTCCTCGGTGGTTTTAAAAAGGTGGAATAGGGAGGACCTACCCCTTATGAGAAGGGACCTTGCCCTTTCCATTTTCGTGGGAATAATAATAACCGCTGCCATCCTCATAACTTCCTCTGCTGCCTTTTTCCGCTCCGGCATTGAGATAAACTCCGCCTCCACCATGGCCCTTCAACTTAAACCCCTTTTAGGTAAACTGGCCACTGCAAGTTTTTCCTTAGGGCTTTTTGCTGCTGGCCTTTCCTCAGCCATAACCGCTCCTTATGCTGCAGCGTGGGTTCTTGGTGGGCTGCTGGGATTCGGGGATAGAGCCCTGGGCTTCAAACTTACCTCCACTGCCCTGGTGCTTTTTGGATTTGCCTGCCTGTTCCTGGGCATAAAACCCATTCAACTGATAGTGATTGCCCAGATAACCAACGGGCTTATCCTTCCCGTGGTGGTCCTGTTCCTTGGAATTTCCGTTTTTAAAAAGGAAAAAAGCCCGCTTCAACTTCTCCTTTTCCTCCTCTCCCTTTTGCTGGTCCTTTTCATAGTTCTTTCTAAGTTCTGGAGATAAGATGAGGGGAGGGCTCCTTCTTATGCTCTGGGCGGTAGCCACCGCAGGGAGCTTAGTGGCTCTTGCGAAGGGCATTCACTGGGTTTTGCTGGTGCTTTCCTTTGTTCTGGTTCATCAGTTGGGCCACATGGCCTTGGCCGGTCTTCTGGGGGTGGACATAGGCTTCAGGAGAGAGGGTAAATTCAAAATTTACCTGGTGGGAAATCCTCTGGAAAGGTGGAAGGACTTTGTTTTAGCCTCCGGAGGGCCGTTGTTTTCCGTTTTCTTCGTGGTTTACCTCTGTCTTCTTTTTAAGGCCAATCCCTCACTTCAATTTAAAAACTGGATTAAATTTTTTATTTTAATAAACCTCCTGAACCTTTTTCCCGCCTATCCCCTGGACGGTGGAAGGATGTATTATGCCTGGGGATTGAGCATTACGAAGAAGTTTAAATACATAGGGAAGATTTTTAGCGTTCTGGCTTTTATGGGAGGCGCCCTTTACCTGAAATTGCCCCTGGGATTTATAATAGCCTCTCTGGCCTATCTAATTTTCGGCGGCAAGCTTCCCCCTGAGGACGTGAAGGGAGAAAGCATGGGAGTCCTGCAACTCACCCTTTCAGCCTTAGGCTACATTTTCCTCCTTTCCCTTAGCCTTATACCTATCCTCTGCTTTCTCTGAGGTGCTTGGTGATGAGATACCTGCGAACATTTAACACGATGAATTTCCCGGGGAACTTGACTTTTTGCTTCTGTTTTACTATATGTTAAGTGATGAGGAACGGTGGAAACCTTTGGAAAGCTCAGAAGGGAAAAGGCTTGGGAGAAATAATGACCGTTGAGAATACCACAAAATACCTGCCTGGGCAGGGAAGTTCAAAAATAATAGGAAAATCTGCTTTTTATAAAATGCCCAGAATATACATTTTGACAGAAAACCTTCAAGCAATTTATAAACAGACATATGCGAAGACCCGTATAGAGAAAAATGTTTCGGTTCATTCGTTGAGACATTCCCTTCCCACTCATATCCTTGAAAGTGGTATTGAGCAAAGTAGTAAAACAACGAAGATTTATACCAATGTCAGTAAAGCAAGGATAGCAAAAATAAAAAATCCACTGGACAATATTATGGAGGAAGAAACATGATTTCAGACAGAGGGACGGATATACGAAATAGTTCGCATATACTTCCAATTCGTAGGTATATAAGCAGTACTGCGTATATGAACGAGTTATACGCAATCTGCCTTCGGGGTCGCCTTTAACATGAGGTTGAGATAAGATGAGTGAAATGAAAGCAACTACTGGATTTGATTTTTATGAAACCCTAAGATACTTTCTCCCAGGACTGCTCTTGGTTTTTCTATTTGGATATATCGCTTTTCCGGAATATGGGAATAAATTTAGCCTTTCGGAAAAGCTAATATTTGGTGTTCTTATCGGATTCATAATACACTCGTTTGGAATGTATAAATGGATTCCTGGTTCAACAAGAATTAGAAAAGAATATCATAAAAAAGCGGAAAAACTACTAACAGGAATTAATGATATCTACATAAGATGGGATACGATGTTACTCACAATGAACATTGACGAGAGACAACACTTTAGAAAATATTTTGCACTGGGCGCTTTTAAACTCGATATGGTCTTTGTAACAACTACTTTCTTGATATATTATGTATTTAGCCTTCTTGTGAGTCTTGTGAATACATCTTTCACTAACATTTTAAACGTTAGATCACTTGCCATTCTATTTAGTTTATTCGTAGTGATTTATGTCGTAAGGGATGACGGATTAAACGATTTGAGAAGAGCGTTTAATGTTGCGTTGATAGCGCTCTTAAAATATAAGGAAAATGGTGAATTGGAAAAGAAAATACAATTGGTTAAAGATAACAAAAAGTTCTTTATAATCAGAGAGAGAAAATTTCTACATCCTATGGACGCTATAATAGCTTTGATAACATATCTACCTAAACTCGTCTATGAAAAAATAAAGAGGAATAAACATGAATGATATGGCGACCCCTTCAGCAGACTCTTCGCTCCCTTCGGTCGCTCCGACCCTTACGGGTGCGTATAACAGGCGTGTATCTGGCTTCGGCACTTCGTGCCTTCGCCCAAATTCGCCCTTTGGGCGAACTTCAGATACCCGTAACACGTTATATGACATTCCGCCCCGAAGTCTTATAAAAAGATTTAAAACTAAGTTTCAGTTAAGGAGGACATATGAAAACGATAGAGAGTGCTAATGTTGAAGTTCATGCCGCGAGGGTAAATAATAAAGTTAAACATATCAAAAAAGATTGGGGTATATTCTTTACACCACAGTGGGTAGTAGATTTTATGGTTAACCTAATAGATGATAGGCTGAATTTAACCGATTTAAAGATCCTTGAACCTGCGTGTGGAATATGTCAATTTTTGCATGGGATTAAGAAAAATAAAAAACATATCTTTATTCGTGCATCTAAAAGAGAAGGTGTAGAAATAAATGAAGATGTCATAGAATATGTTCATGAAAATAATTTAAATAATGATATAGAAATTATTCATTACGACTATCTATTATGGGAGACAGACAATCGTTTTGATGTGATAATTGGCAATCCCCCCTATGGCATTCCCAGTTTGTCAGAACACTACACAATAAGGATAGATAATGAAACAAAGAAGATATACAAGCAACTCTATCAAACATGGTATGGAAAGTACAATGTATATGGAGCTTTTATAGAAAAATCCATCAAACTACTAAAAGAGAATGGACGACTAATTTTTATTGTTCCGGCAACTTTTATGATTCTTGATGAGTTTAAAAAGCTTCGTGAATTTTTATCAAAAAACGGGAAAACAGAGATCATTTATATGGGTTCTGACGTGTTTAAACCCGAAGCAAATGTGACTACAGTGGTGTTAAAATTTATAAAATCCAACACTGAAAAGAACAAATTACTCTTATATGATTATGACAATGGGAAATTAAAATTGCTAGCTAAAAATGATAAATGGATGGGTAGTATTATTTTATTCTCTACTGAGTTCAGTGAAAAAGTAGATAAATTTTGTAGTTTTCGTCTTGATGATGTATACACTATAAGAATCTCTCCTAGAACACCAGAAATTAAACATAACCCTGATGTTATAAAATCTGAAAACCCTAAGAGAATAAAAAATTTGCTTCCGATCTTAAACGGCAGGAATTTAAAGATGGGGGAAGTTATATATAAACCAATCACAGGTTATTGGATTGAAGCGGATAAGAAAACGAGATTAAGAAAATTTTTTGATAAACCTCATATTGTTGTGGGCTTAGGCTTCAGAGGAGATAGGCAGGTTGGTGCGGCTTACGATTATAAAGCATATCCATGGATGGGGGATGTGTATCATCTACTGAGGAAACACACATTAATTAATATGAGATTTGACCTTACTGATGAAGAGGTTGTAAGCTTCCTCAATTCTGAAATCATCAAAAGATATGTAAAAGATGTTTTTAGGGATATAACTTATCACTTTAACATAACACAATTAAAACTACTTCCTTTACCCACGAAGGAAGAACTAAAAAAGCTAAAGGAGGTATTAATATGACAAGAAACTGGAAGAAAGATTTAGCCAAATTTGAGAACTTTCTTAGGAATATAGATATACAGAAATATGCACGTTTAAGAATGATTAAAACTGTAGAACAGGACTTACCACGAGATCTATTGCCTCTTGAAATATACTACAAATATTATTGGGATACAACCGACTTTAAAGACTACGATGAGGTCTTTAGAATTTATTGGAGTGAGAAATTAAATCCATATATCTACGATTTTATAAAGAAATATTTTTATGGGTGTTCTTTACAATTTGTCGAAGAAGGATTTAAAGCAAGACTGTACAGGATTTGGATGTCTATTCTAACACAGTTTCATTTTCAATATTTATGGAATGCGTTATTTGATGAAAAATTAATATCTACTCCAGAGTTAGATATGATGGGAATAGATGCAATTGTAGAATTAAACAAGGTAAAAATTGCGATTCAAGTTAAGAAAGTGTCATATAGAAGAGAAGCATCAGATAGAAGGTTTACAAGAAGGCAACAGAGTCATGCAGATATTGTTGTGGAAGTACCATACTTGGTTATTGATATCGATGACCTAAAAAACAAAATTGCTAATCCACGGGTGAGAGAAAGTACAAAAATCAAGTGTCAAAATGCTTTAGATATTTTTAACAAGAATTTCATTAAACTAGATAACGGGTTTGTTATTTCCAAAGAAGAATATCTGAGGCATATACGAAAAGTAATACTTGAGAAATTAAAGACAGCTGAAAAAGGTAAAAAGATAACCTATGATGAGGTCTTAATATGGTAAATTTCAAAATATTTCAGGGCTTCGGGGCGGACCGCTTCGTCGCTTCTCTCCTCGCCCTCACTTCGTTCGGGTCATATAACACGGGCTATACGGCTCACTTCATTCGCCCAAATTTGTCCTATGGACAAACTTCGTATAGCCTGAAACCGTTATACGCCATAAAAAGGGGATGATGCACTTATGAAGATAACTCAATTCTTGCTGGATAAAATTGTTGCCCCTTTATTGATAGTTCTACTAACTCCTACACTAATCGGCATTGGTTCGAAAATAAAAACGGGTGATTGGATTGAATGGTTCGGCTTTATTCCAAATACATTGTGGATTGCTTTTGCACTGTTTATTTTGCTATGGATTATTGTGATTGCCATTCGCAGGCGGTTTAAACAATTACAAAGATTAGACACTAGTCCAGGGATCTTTGTAATATCTAACCCTGCTTTTGGTCGGATTCCCATTGGAAAACTTAATTATGCTGGAGTAGTCTGGAGTAGTGTGGAGGATTCTCGCACCTGCACCGGCTCCGTGGGAATCCTTTACTCCTTCGAAGATTTCTCCATCGAGGATTAAAGTGGAGACACCGCCTAGATGTCCAAAGTGTGAAACAGAACTTGAGGAAACCCGTAGTTTTTGGGGAGGATATATTTGGAAATGTGTAAACTGTGGTTTTAAAAAAGAAACAGAGATAGTTACTATAAAGAGAATGAACGGGCTGAAAAAATCGCAAGACGAGAATGGGAAAAGAAACACGATAGTTTTGTTTTATAACAACGGACATGGCTACGGGGTTTTGATATACACTATTTTTGGGAAAATAATTTAAAAGTTAGAATCAATATTATCTGCTCAGGAGAGACTCCGTTTTCCATTAAATTCCGCAAGTTCCTGTATCCGATGCGAAGTTGGAATCTATGTAAGCTTCCATGCCACGGGGACAACCTCTCTGGCATCCTAGCCCGTAAGGGCCAGGTCCACGGCCTTTCCGGCGTGAATTTCCGTGGTGTCAAAGATGGGAAGCTCTACATCCTTCTGCTTTATGAGAAGGGGAATCTCCGTACAGCCAAGGATGATGCCCTGGGCCCCCTTTTCCGCCAGGCCTTTTATTATTCTCTTAAAATTATTCCGGGTTTCTTCCCTTATTATCCCGAGCACCAGTTCGTTGTAAATGGCGTCGTTTATGTAGGAGCGTTCCTCTTTTTCGGGCACTATCACTTCAATTCCGTGTTTTTCCAGTAGTCTCTTCCGGTAAAAATCCATTTCCATGGTGAACTTAGTACCAAGCAAACCAACCCTGCTCAGCCCCTTTTCCTTTATTTTCTCAGCGGTGGCATCGGCTATGTGGAGCAGGGGTATGGAAATGCTTTTTTCTATCTGAGGGGCCACTTTGTGCATGGTGTTGGTGGCAATTACTATGAAGTCAGCCCCGGCACCTTCCAGTTTTCTGGCTATGTCCGAGAGCATTTCTGCCAGTTTATCCCACTGGCCGCTGAACTGGAGGCGATGAATTGGCTCAAAGTCCACCGAATACATTATTATTTCTGCAGAGTGGCTTCCCCCAAGTCTCCTTTTAACTTCCTGGTTCATTATCCTGTAATACTCCGCCGTGGATTCCCAGCTCATTCCACCTATTAATCCAATCTTTTTCATACCGGGATTATACCTCCTTCGCAGCGGAAGGATAAATTTTACCCAGCGATAAAGGAATCGGGCCCGAAGTTTTCCTTTATCCAGGCGAGGATTTCGTCCCTTACCTGGCGGAACTTTTCCAGTATTTCCTCCCGGCTTCCCTTAGCCCGGGACGGGTCTTCAAATACCTTATGGAAAACCTTCCTTCCTGGAAAGAAGGGGCAGGTTTCCTTAGCGTGGTCGCATACGGTAACCACGATGTCAAAAATCCTTCCCCGGAATTCCTCAATGCTCTTTGACCGGTGGGAGGATATGTCAATGCCGATTTCCTTCATAACCTCTATGGCGTAGGGATTTACCTTAGTGGCCACTGTTCCTGCGCTTGCCACCTCGTATTTATTCCCGAAAAAATGCCTCAGCATTCCCTCTGCCATCTGGGAGCGGGCGGAGTTGTGGGTGCATATGAAAAGGACGGATTTTTTAGGCGCCGAGGAATTCTGGCTCAAGGCTTTCCCCTAACTCTATGGAATAGGTAAGTTCTGCGGTCCGCCTTAGCATTTCCGAGACAGAGCAGTATTTTTCCTGGGAAAGGCGCACCGCCTTTTCTATTTTTTCCCTATCCAGGTTTTTTCCGGTGAATCTGTAAGTTATGTGAACCCGGGTGTAAACCCTGGGATGCTCCCTGGCCCTTTCTGCCTCCACTTTTATGGAAAAACCTTCCAGCGGATGTTTCATTTTGTTCAGTATGGCCACCACATCCATGGCGGTACATCCTCCCAGGGCTGCGAGGACCAGTTCCATGGGACGGGGCCCCTGGTCCGTTCCTCCGCTTGCAGGAGAAGCGTCCAGAATAAGAGTGTGCCCGGAGGGGGGCATGGCCTCAAACTTCATACCTCCCTTCCATTGAAATTTTACTTCCATGATTCATTCCTCCAGAAGGTCCTGTAAGGTGGTTTTTTTAAGGAATTCCTCTATGCAATTTTTCAATTTAAGCCAGACTTTCCTGGTCTTACAGGTGGGTGAAAAGGGGCAAACGGATGGGTCGTCAAGGCAGGGGACCAGATTAAGGTTTTCCAGGGTTTCGGCTATGTCCAGAAGGGTTATTTCCGAAGGGGGTTTTGCCAGTTTGTATCCCCCTCTGGCTCCCCTGACACTTTCCAGAAGTCCCTTCTGTTCAAGGGAAACCGCTAAGGCTCTAAGGTAAAGGGGCGATACATCCAGTTCCTTCCCCAGGTCCGTTGTGTTCACCAGTCCCTTCGCCTTTGCCAGGGCCACCAGGAGCCTGGATGAATATCTCAATTTTGTGGATATACGCATGCAAAAATCATAATTAAAATACTTGAATTTGTCAAGTTCCCGCTCGCAACCCGGCTGAGACGGCGTTATTATGGTGAAGATGCCCCATAAATTCGGGCCGTTAATTTTTGGATAAATCATAAACAGGGGTCGGGACTTCCTCCCGGCCCCGTTTCTTTTTATAACCTTTTTCCTCTTTTTTCGTATAAATTCTGTTGATAAAAATTACAAGGAGGAGTCATGAGAAAATTTCGCCTTCTGTTCCTGGTTTTGATGATGGTCCTGCTGGTCTTGCCGGCAGGGGCAAAGGAAAAGGCCAGGACCGAACCTGATTTTTCCTCCCTGATTAAGGCCTTTAAGTGGAGAAATATCGGACCTGCAGTTATGGGCGGAAGGACCGTGGACTTTGCGGTAGTGGAGTCAAATCCTTCGGTTGTTTACGCCGCTATGGGGCCCAGCGGACTCTGGAAGAGCGAAAACGGAGGCCTTACCTGGAAGCCAATATTTGACCACCAGGGAACCATCTCCATAGGAGCCGTGGCGGTTTCCCAGTCCAATCCTGATATCGTCTGGGTGGGAACCGGGGAGGCCACCTGCAGAAACAGTGTCTCCATCGGCGATGGGGTTTACAAGTCCGAGGACGGTGG
>JALVRF010000158.1 GCA_027025175.1 Candidatus Aminicenantota bacterium
GAATAATAGGGAGGGAAGGAAGGAACATAAGGGCCCTGGAGATGGCCACTGAAGTGGATTTTATAGTGGATGACACCCCTGAGGCCATAATCCTTTCCAGTTTTGACCCCCTTAAAAGGGAGATAGCCAAACTGGCGGTTCAAAAACTGGTAGCGGACGGAAGAATACACCCTGCCAGGATTGAGGAAGTGGTGGAGAGGGTAAAGGAGGAGATAGACGAGCACATAAGGAAGATAGGCCACGAGGTGGTGGAGGAACTTGGAATAAAGAACCTTCACCCGGAACTGGAATATTACATAGGAAAACTCAAGTTCAGGACCTCCTTTGGCCAGAACGCCCTCAATCATTCCAAGGAGGTAGCCCTTATGGCAGCCCACATGGCAAGAGAAATAGGGGCAAAGGTTGACGTTACCCTGAGAGCAGGACTCCTTCACGATGTGGGAAAGGCCATAGACAGGGATTACAACCAGTCCCATGTGGAACTTTCGGTGATGCTGGCAAGGAAATACGGCGAGAGCGAGGAGGTGATTCAGGCAATAGCATCCCATCACGACGAGATGAATTTCCCCTCGGTGGAGGCCGTCCTTGTCCAGGCCGCTGATACCCTTTCCGCTGCAAGGCCAGGGGCGAGAAGGGAACTTCTGGAGCACTACATTAAGAGGATAGAAACCCTTGAAAAAATAGCCTCGGAATTTGAAGGGGTGGCCAAGGCCTTCGCCCTTCAGGCAGGAAGGGAAATAAGGGTCATAGTCCAGAGCGACAGGGTTTCCGACGACGATGCCTACATTCTTTCCTACGAGATAGCAAGGAAAATAGAGAAGGAACTGACCTATCCGGGCCAGATTAAGGTCACCGTCATAAGGGAGGTAAGGGCTGTTGAGTATTCCAAATAGGTTCAGGGTTCTCTTTTTCGGGGATGTTTACGCTGCCCCGGGAAGGAGGGCCATATTTGACCACATAGAAAGACTCAGGAGGGAATTCGCTCCGGATCTTATAATTATGAACGGTGAAAATGTAGCCGGGGGCTTCGGCCTCACCAGGAGGATGGCGTCCTCCTTTTTCAGGGTGGGAGTGGATGTTATAACCTCGGGAAATCACATCTGGGACAGGCCGGAATCGGTGGAAAGCCTTGAGGACTCCAGGGTTCTTCGCCCTGCCAATTATCCTCCCGCAAACCCTGGCAGCGGGGTTTATAAAATAAAGAGGGAAGATGGAGTGGGAATCGCGGTGATAAACCTTCAGGGAAGGGTTTTTATGGACCCCATTGATTGTCCCTTCAGGACCCTTGATGCCATCTTAGAGGAACTGGGGAATGAATATCCCGTAAAAATCCTTGACTTTCACGCTGAGGCCACTGCGGAGAAAAAAGCCATGCTCTTTTACGCCAAAGGGAGATTATCCGCCATCGTGGGCACCCACACCCATGTTCAAACCGCCGACGAACAGGTCCTGGACGGGACCGCCTACATAACCGACGCAGGAATGGTGGGAATTCCTTCCTCAGTTATTGGGGTAAAGCCTGAAGGGGCCCTAAAAAGGCTTATACTGGGGAGAGCACATCGCCTGGAGCCCGAAAAAACCGGTCCGGTTTTTATATGTGGTGTGGTAATAGATGTAGATCCTGTTAGTGGGAAAGCCCTTTCCATCAAGAGGTTCAGGCTGGAAGGTTCCAGGTCCAGTGAGGGATGAGGGGGGAATTTGAACTTTCCCTGATTTTGAAATAAAATATGCTTTCTTAAATTACCGGTTCAAAGGAGGAAGTATGAACCCAAAGGGAGTTACCATATGGTTTACCGGTCTTCCGTGTTCTGGAAAGACAACCTTGGCCAAGGCAGTGCGGGAGGAGTTGGAGAGGAGGGGTTATTATGTGGAATCCTTGGACGGGGATGTAACCAGGAAATACCTCTCCAAGGGCCTGGGCTTTTCCAAGGAGGACAGGGACGAGAACATAAGGAGGGTAGGATTCGTCTGCTCCCTCCTTACCAAGGCCGGCGCCATAGTAACCGCCGCCTTCGTCTCTCCCTATGAATCTATCCGCCAGGAAATAAGGGAGCAGATCAAGGACTTCGTCCTGGTATATGTTCGTTGTCCCGTGGAGGTTTGCATTGAAAGGGATGTTAAGGGCATGTATAAAAAGGCCTTAGCAGGGGAGATAAAGAATTTCACCGGAATCTCTGACCCTTACGAGGAGCCTGAAAACCCGGAAGTCATAGTGGATACAGACAAGGAAACCATAGAAGAATCCGCCTCAAAGGTCATAAAAAAACTGGAGGAAATGGGATATATAGAAGAGAAAAAACCTACCTTCATTGCCCTTCCCCATTACTTGGCCGAGAGATTGAGCAAGGTGGCGGAAAGCCGGGGCTTGAGTCTGGACAAACTGGTTCTAAACACCCTTGCCCCATTAGCAGAGCAGTTTTCCAGCGACATTTCCCCTGAGGAGAAGGAAAAAATAAAGGAGAGGCTCCGCAGCCTCGGATACCTGGAGTAAGCCATGCTTATAGCGCCCCACGGTGGAGAACTGATTGAAAGGATAGCCTCAGGAAAAGAAAGGGAGGAACTCCTTTCCCGGGATTATCCGGAACTGGAGATTTCCTACGAGAGAGCCAAGGATGTGGTTAACATAGCCAGGGGACTTTATTCTCCCCTTACCGGTTTTCTCAATAAAAGGGAACTTCAATCGGTATTGGATGAGGGAAGGCTTTCCAGCGGGATACCCTGGACAATACCCATAGTCCTTGACATTGACGGCCAGGATAGGGAAAGGTTAATATCCAGCGACGGCGTCTTCCTTGTCCATCAGGGAAGGAAGGTTGCCTTTATGGAGATAGAAAGCATTTACTCCTGGGACAGGGAGGAATTTGCCCTGAAGGTTTACAGAACCAGTGACGAAGCCCATCCAGGGGTGGCCAGAACATATGCCATGAAGGATTACCTGGTGGGAGGGGATATTTTGCTCCTGGACGGAATTGAGGAGCCCTTCCCTGAGGTTAACCTTTCTCCCAAGGAAACCAGGGTTCTTTTTGAGAGCATGGGATGGGAGAAGGTGGTGGGTTTTCAGACCAGGAATGTTCCCCACATAGGTCACGAATATGTCCAGAAGGCTGCCCTCACAGTGGTGGACGGGCTTTTT
>JALVRF010000159.1 GCA_027025175.1 Candidatus Aminicenantota bacterium
AAATTACCCTCCACCAGTAGTTTCCTGAGCGCTTCGTCGCTCTTGTATTGAAACAGGATAAAATTTTTCTGCCTTTTAGTAACATTAAACTCTGAGCCCTGGGCCATGTTTAATATCAGGCACTTGCTCTGAAATTTAAGTCCGAATTTATCGTATATGAACTTGTTAACGGCTTTTCTTTCCCTCTGGGCCTGATAAAAGGGGTCGTATTCGCTCTTTTCCCTGTTGCCGTAAATAATCTTCCACTTCCCGAAGGGATTTTCCACTATAACGCCAAGCCAGTACTTGATTTCTATTACCAGGAATTTGTCAGGGCCGAAGAGGAGATAGTCCACTTCCACATTGTTTATTTCAGGAGTGGTCACCAGAACGTAATCATCGGGAAGATATCTTTTGGCGAACCTGGCGAAATTTACCTCACCTTTGTTTTCCGGGGTCTTCTTTCCTCTAAATGTTAGAATTTTTGCCATTTTTCCTCTTCTTCTGATAGATTTTCAAATACACGTCCCTGGGGGTGGGAACATTGACAGACAGATAGGGGAATTCCCTTTTGCGCCTTGCCCTTAAAAGCAAATAAAAAACTATCCCTGCAATCCCCAGGGCAATGAACACCCAAAAAATGATTTTTGTAATCATACTAAGAGGATAACTCATCGTTTTCCTCAGGTCAATGGAAAATGTTTTGAGACGGAATTGAGCACTCCGGGAAGGGCCGAGAGGGGGTGGAGTTTTTTTCCCGTTTCCAGGAACACTGAAGTTGCAGTTTCCCTGAGATAATAGGGGAAATCTTCCTGATGGTGGTTAAGGTTTATACCAATTCCTGCAGCAATCCTTTCTCCCCTCCTTTCCACCAGAATTCCGCATATTTTCCTTCCCTTTACCAGAACATCATTGGGCTCCTTTATCCGGGGCTTCAGGCCGAATTCCTTCTCAAGCCACTCCTTCACACCGTGGGCGAAGATGAGGGGAAGGGAAGTGGGCGGTGTTTTTTCCGGGAGACGGGTTGAAATGGTAAAGTAAAGGCCAAGTTCGGGAGGGGAAAACCACGGTCTTCCCTCCTTTCCCACGCCACCGCTCTGGGAACCGCAGACAAATACTCCTTCATCTTCCCTTTCCCTGGCCCATCTCTGGGTGGAGCGGCATCTGTGAAGGTAGTAGATTTTCATAGGCTCCTGTAATATTCCTCCAGTTTTACCTTCTTTTCCTTCACCTGTTCCAGGGCCTGCTCGGTTTTTCTAACCACTTCCTCTGGAGCCTTTTCCCTGAACCCTGGCATGGAAATTCTTTTGGTCAATTTTTCTATTTCCTTCTCCAGTTTTTTGAGTTCCTTTTTCACCCTTTCCTTCTCTGCCCTGAGATCAATTTCCTTTCCGGGGAGGACAAAAACCTCTCCTCCCTTTACCACACCTTTAAATCCCTTTCCGAAGGAGCCTCCCAGAAGGACTTCTTCTGCGCCCACCAAGGAAGAGAGCACGCCCTTATTTTCCCTCAGGAAATCGTGGTTTACGCTCACGGACACCCTTATCTTATCCTTAGGATTTATTCTGTTTTCGGACCTTATTCGTCTAATTTCCGAGACCACTTCCATGAAGAAGGAAACATCGTCCATGACCCCGGGAAAACTCCACTGGTCTCCCCGGGGGTAGGGGGCCACGGTGATGCTTTCCCCCTGGTGGGGGAGTCTCTGCCATATTTCTTCGGTGATGAAGGGCATGAAGGGATGAAGGAGGCGGAGAATGGTTTCTAAGGAATTTATGAGAACCGCCATGGTGTTTTCCCGCTCCTCCTTCATCTGGAGTTTGGAGATTTCTATGTACCAGTCGCAGAACTCGTGCCACACGAAGTGATAAAGTCTCTCGGCGGCTTCGTAAAATTTGTATTCCTCCAGGGATTGGTTGGTTTCCCTGGCCACCTCTGCTACCCGGTGGAGAATCCAGCGATCAAAGGGGGAAAGTTTAACCGGATTTATTTCCGTGGGCTCTCCCTGATAATTCATTACCACAAATCTTGAGGCATTCCATATCTTGTTGGCAAAGGCCTTGTAGCCGGCAAGCCTTCCCTCGGAGAAGGAAACATCCATTCCCGGGACAGTCTGAACCGCTAAGGTGAACCTGAGGGCATCGGCTCCGTATTTGTCTATCATCACTAAGGGGTCCACCACATTTCCCGCCATCTTGCTCATCTTCTTTCCGTGCTCGTCCCTGATAAGTCCGTTGATGAAAACCTCATAAAAGGGAACATCGCCCCGGAAGTGAAGGCCCATCATCATCATCCTGGCCACCCAGAAGAAGATGATGTCAAAGCCCGTTATGAGCAGGTCTGTGGGGTAATACCTTTTAAGGTCCTGGGTTTCCTCGGGCCATCCTAAGGTGGAAAGGGGCCAGAGGGCAGAACTGAACCAGGTATCCAGCACATCCTCATCCTGATAAATGTTGCTGCTTCCGCATTTTTCACAAACCGCTGGTTCCTCCTCAGAGACGGTAATATGCCCACAATCCCTGCAGTGCCAGGCAGGAATTCTGTGCCCCCACCATATCTGTCGTGATATGCACCAGTCCCTTATGTTGTGCATCCAGTGGAAATAAAGTTTGCTCCAGTTTTCCGGGACGAAACGGGTCCTTCCCTCTTCCACTGCCTTTATGGCAGGGGCTGCCAGGGGCTTTGTTTTAACGAACCATTGCCAGGAGGGATAGGGTTCTATGACGGTGCCACAGCGGTAACAGTGCCCCACATTGTGGACATGCTCCTCCACCTTTATCAGGAGTTCCATTTTCTTTAGTTTCTCCACCACCTTCTCCCTGGCCTCGTATCGGTCAAGGCCCCTGAATTCCTTACCGGCCTCTTCGGTCATTTTCCCCAGGTCGTCAATCACTATTACCATGGGAAGACCGTGCCTTTTTCCTATTTCAAAGTCCACGGGATCGTGGGCCGGGGTTACCTTAACCGCCCCGGTTCCGAACTCGGGGTCCACCTCCTCGTCCTCTATTACCGGAATTTCCCTTCCTATAATGGGGAGAATGAGGGTTTTCCCTACGGCATGCCTGTACCTTTCGTCCCCGGGATTTACCGCCACTGCGGTATCTCCCAGCATGGTCTC
>JALVRF010000160.1 GCA_027025175.1 Candidatus Aminicenantota bacterium
ATAGACCGTGGAGCACGCCGCTCCTTTCGTAACGGTAAACGGTTCCAAGTTCTGCCCAGCGAACGGGAAGGTCCCTGTAGGAACGGAGTTTGCTCTTAAACATGACAATGTGAAAGGGGCAATTCATGGGCTTAAGTTGGTATTCAATACTGTCCTTTATCATGGGAGGAAACATGTTCTCCCGGTAAAATTCCAGATGACCGCTGGTCTTCCAGAGGCCAATATCCGCTATGTGGGGGGTATAAACCAGTTGATAACCCCTCTTTATGTGCTCCTGCTTCCAGTAGGTTTCTATTATGTTTCTTATTACACTTCCTTTAGGAAGCCACAGGATAAGTCCGGGACCAATTTCCTCGCTGACCAGGTAGAGTTCAAGTTCCTTTCCCAGACGGCGGTGGTCCCTTTTCCTGGCCTCCTCAAGGAAGTTCAGGTAATTTTCAAGGTCCTCGGCGGTGAAAAAGGCGGTTCCGTAAATTCTCTGCATGCTCTCCCGGTTCTCATCCCCCTTCCAGTAGGCTGCTGAGACGGAAAGGAGTTTAAAATGTTTAATATAGCCGGTAGACGGAACATGGGGCCCACGGCACAGGTCCACGAACTCCCCCTGGATGTAAACGGAAACATCCCCCCGGGTTTTTTCCTCAATTAATTCCAGTTTGAACTTCTGTCCCCTTTCCCTGAAGTAGTCTATGGCCCTATGCCTGGGCCAGATTTCCCTTCGGATTTCCAGATCCTGGTCAGCAATTTCCTTCATCCTTTCTTCTATTTTCTCCAGGTCCTCGGGGGTGAAGGGCTCGCTGCGGTAGAAGTCGTAATAAAACCCGTTTTCTATGGCAGGTCCAACCCCTATTTTAGTTTCAGGGTAAAGTTGAAGAACTGCCTGAGCCATGAGGTGGGAGGCACTGTGACGAAGCACCGGCAGGGCTTCCTCCTGCTGAAAGAGGAACTCCACTTCCTCCCCTTCAACCTTTTCCCTTATATCCTTTACCTGACCGTCAACCTTCACCGCTACAGGATAGGGCTTTCCGGGGCTGATTTTTCTCCATAGGTCCATAAAAGAACTGGATGCCTCTGGATGTTCCTCTATAATTTCTTCTCCGATCTTTATTTTCATAATAAATAAAAAATAGGCGCGGGCGGGATTGAACCGCCGACCCCTTGCGCGTCAAGCAAGTGCTCTCCCACTGAGCTACGCGCCTATTTATTGATTCTCTCCTTTAGAGCCTTTCCAGGGATAAATTTTACCACTTTTTTGGCCGGTATTTCAATGGGCTTACCGGTTCTCGGGTTTCTTCCTTTGCGGGCAGGTCTTTCCACCACCCTGAAGGTTCCAAAACCCACGAAGGTAACCTTCTCACCCCTTGCCAGGGCTTCCCCTATCTCCTCAAGAATAAGATTAAGAACCTCTCTGGCCTGGGCTCTGGTCAAAAAGGAATCCTTAACAATCCTCTTAAGAATATCCTCCTTAATCATATCTTCCTCCTAAATTTCTTGATAATTCATATTATAGGAGAAGGCATAGGCTTGTCAAGGGAACAGGCTTTGTATTGGGACAAAACCAGACCAGACTCCCTGCGTATAAATATCTGGATTAAAGATCAGGAGGCGAAGATGAGGAAAACGGTATTGATGCTCATTCTTATACCGGCGCTACTCATGGGGAAAAACAGCGAAAAGATAGTGAGGGCATATAGGGCCCACGAGAAAATTAAGATAGATGGGGTTTTGAACGAAAAGGTCTGGAAGAACCCCCCGGTGGAGGATTTTGTAATGCTGGAACCCAAGGACGGGGGAAAACCCACCGAGCAAACCCGGGTCTGGGTGGCTTACGATAATAAGGCAATCTATGTGGCGGCAAGGCTTTACGACTCGCATCCCGAGAAGATTGTGGGAAGACTGGGGAGAAGGGACGCCAGACTGGATTCCGACTGGTTCACCTTCGCCGTGGATCCCTATTTTGACCGCCGAAGCGGTTACCTTTTCATGGTGAACCCTGCCGGGTCCATAAGGGATGCTCAACTTTACAATGACTCATGGCATGATTTCTCCTGGGATGGGGTCTGGGACTGGGCGGTAAAAAGGGACAACAGGGGCTGGTGTGTGGAAATGAAAATCCCCTTCAGCCAGTTGAGGTTTCAGAAAAAGGAAAAATATGTATGGGGGGTGAATTTTGAGCGAAAAATCATAAGAAAAAATGAGGAGGACGGTTTCGTATGGATTCCCCGAAAGGATAGGTTCAGCGCCTATGTTTCCAGGTTCGCCAAACTGGTGGGAATTGAGGGGATAAAGCCCAAACCCTTAGCAGAGGTGGTTCCCTACACGGTGGGGGATGTTAAATTTTCTCCCAAGGAGGAAGGAAATCCCTTTGCCACTGGTCACAGTTATTACGGGAACGCTGGAGCGGACTTTAAATTCGGCCTGAAATCCAACCTCACCCTCACCGGAACCGTAAACCCTGATTTTGGACAGGTGGAGGTGGACCCGGCGGTAGTTAATTTAACGGCCTATGAAACCTATTACGAGGAAAAAAGGCCATTTTTCATTGAAGGGGCCAGCATATTTGACTTCGGACACGGGGGAACTTCCATGAACATGAACATAAACTGGGGGGATCCGGAATTCTTCTACAGCAGGAGAATCGGAGCACCTCCCCACGGATGGGCCCGGGGCCAATACACAAAAATTCCTGACAGAACCACCATCCTGGGAGCTGCAAAGATAACGGGCAAAGTGGGGGAGGGATGGAATTTAGGGACCCTGTTGGCCCTTACTTCCAGGGAATACGCTGAAGTTATAAACCAGGGCCAGGAGGAGAAGCAGGAAGTTGAGCCCATGAGTTTTTATGGGGTCGCCAGGATACAGAAGGAGTTCAACGGGGGAAGACAGGGGATGGGATTCATTGCCACATCGGTCTTCCGCAATCTCAACGACCCTTCGCTTAGTTCTGTCCTCGCCAGGGATGCCCTGGTTTTCGGAATAGACGGATGGAGTTTTCTGGATAGAAAAAAGAAATGGGTTGCCGCCGGCTGGTTCGGAGCAAGCAGGGTTGATGGTGAAAAGGAATACATTTTCTCCCTCCAGCACTCACCGCTCC
>JALVRF010000161.1 GCA_027025175.1 Candidatus Aminicenantota bacterium
GATTACTGGAAGAAGAGGTTCTATGAGGTTATGATGAACCGGGAGTTTATCCCCAACAGTCCCACCCTTACCGGGGCTGGCAGGGACATGTGCCTCAGCGCTTGTTTTGTCCTACCCATTGAGGATTCCATTGACAGCATTTTTGACACAGTTAAATACACCGCCATGGTTCACAAGGAGGGGGGAGGAACCGGTTTTGATTTTTCCAGGATAAGGCCCAAGGGGTCCATGGTGAAAAAGACCCGGGGTGTTGCTTCGGGACCCGTCTCCTTCATGAAAATTATTGATGCCGCCACCGAAGAGATAAAACAGGGGGGAGTGAGAAGGGGAGCCAATATGGGTATCCTCAGGGTGGACCATCCAGACATTGATGAGTTTATAGAAACCAAAAGGGACGGTAAGAGCCTTACCAATTTCAATATTTCCGTGGCCATTACCGAAAAGTTCTGGAAGGCCCTTCAGGAGGACGGAGAATACGAACTGGTGGCTCCCCACACCGGCGAGGTGGTGGGAAAGAAAAAGGCCTCGGAGATTTTTGACAAGATAGTTGAAAGCGCTTGGGCCATTGGGGACCCTGGACTTGTATTCATAGACAGGATAAACGAGCTTAACCCAACCAGGCCCTGGGGGGAAATAAGGGCCACCAATCCCTGCGGTGAGCAGCCCTTACACGACTGGGAGAGCTGTAACTTGGGTTCCATAAACCTTGCCCGGCTTTACGACAGGAAGAAGAAGGAATTTGATTGGGACCGCTTTGCCTATGTGATTGAGACCGGAATCAGGTTTCTGGACAATGTTATTGATGTTAACAAATTTCCCCTGCCCCAGATTGAGGAGGTTACCAAGTTAAACCGGAGGATAGGGCTTGGGGTGATGGGGCTGGCGGACCTTTTCATACTCATGGGAATTAAATACGATACGGAGGAGGCCTTAGAGTTTGCGGAAAAAATAGCCAGGTTCATGAGGGAAAAGGCCGAGGAACAGACCAGGCTCCTGGCCGAGGAGAGGGGGAATTTCCCCAACATAGAAAACTCCATATACAAAGGGGAAAAGAGGAGAAACGCCACGGTTCTCACCATTGCTCCCACGGGAACTATTTCCAGGATAGCAGGAACAAGTTCCTCCATAGAGCCCGTCTTTGCCTTTGAACTGGTTTCCAACATCCTGGATGGAAAACTCATTGACATTCACCCCCTCTATAAGGAATGGAGGGACGAGCACCCCGACGATCCCTTACCCCCTTATTTCGTAACAGCCCACGAAATAGAGCCCGAATGGCACATCAGGATGCAGGCGGCCTTCCAGAAGTATGTGGACAACGCAGTTTCCAAGACCATAAACTTCCCCAATTCGGCCACCGTGGACGACATAAGGGAGGCTTACCTTCTGGCCTACGACCTGGGGGTCAAGGGAATAACCGTTTACAGGGATGGCTCCAGGGCAGAGCAGGTTCTGGAAAAGGCTGGAGAGGCCCAGAAACCGGTTCCCAAGGATAGACCTGACAGTCTCCCGTCCAGGACCGATAAAATAAAAACCGGTTTCGGCACCCTTTATGTTACGGTGACTTTCATGGAGCAGAAGCCCTTTGAGGTCTTTGCCCAGATAGGAAAGAGCGGTTATTCCACCATGGCGGACGCCGAAGCCCTGGGAAGGCTTATTTCCTTAGGGCTGCGTTCGGGAATAGACCCGAAACTGATAATAGAACAACTGGAAGGGATAGGGGGCTCTGAGCCCATATTCTACAACGGGGAAATGGTCCAATCCATACCCGATGCCATAGCCAAGGTTCTTAAGAGGATAATCGGGGAGACGGAGGTCAACTACGACGAAAAGGATATGACCGTGGAGCGGTGCCCGGTTTGCGGATGGCCCCTTCCCGACGAGAAATGTCCCACCTGTCCCAACTGCGGTTGGTCCAAGTGCGGTAGTCAATAATTGACCGGCAAATAATGGGGGAGGAAAAGCCCTCCCCCCATTTTTTTATTTAAAAAACGAAAAATCCCTTGATTTTTCTCAAAATTGTAATAATATTGTAAGTATGAAACTGTTTACCATCGGAGAGGCCGCTGAAATAGTGGGCGTAAGTCCCTCCACTCTCCGTTTCTGGGAGAGGGAAGGTCTGGTCAGTCCCCAGAGAACCTCAGGAGGGGCAAGGAGGTTTACCTGGGAGCAGGTGAAAAGGTTAAAGAAGATTAAGGAACTCAAGGCAAGGGGCTCCGGAGCCTATGGTATAAAAAAAATTCTCAAGGAAGATATTTCCTCCCCAGCGGTTGAGAGCCTTTCCCTGGGGGACAAAATCCGAAGACTCCGCCAGAGAAAGGCAATGACCCTTCAGGATTTTTCCGAAAAAACCGGGCTTTCTATCGCCTTTCTAAGTCAGGTGGAAAGGGGTAGAGCAAATCTTTCCGTGGCCAATCTCAGGAAGATTGCCGATGCCCTGGGCGTAAACACCATTTATTTCTTTGAGGGAGGCCCTTCAACAAGAAAGTTAATAAAGGTTGGGGAGAGAAAAAGTCTTCCCACGGATTTTAGAGGGGTAAGGATGGAACTCCTTGCCGAAGGAGCAACTTCCATGGAGCCCCACATATTTTACATTGAACCAGGGGCCGGAAGCGAAGAGGCTTATTCCCACCAGGGCGAGGAATTTATTTTTGTTCTGGAGGGAAAACTGGAAATATGGCTGGATGAGATTGAACACTACATTCTGGAGCCCGGAGATACCCTTTATTTTAGCAGTTCCTCAAAGCATCGCTGGAGAAATCCTACCAAAAACATGACCGTGGTTCTATGGGTGAACACTCCACCTACCTTCTGAGGGGAAAATGACCACTGCCTACGCCTGGGGTTTTGCTATTCTCCTCTTTGGGCTTTTCACCTGGCTTGGGGTGAGGTTCTCCAAGGTTTCCTCCACCGGGGATTTTCTTCTTATGGGAAGGTCCGTTGGCTTCTGGCTGTTTTTCGGGGCCTATACCGGGGCAGCCATTGGTGGAGCTTCAGTGGCAGGCTTTACCGGATACGGATGGGAACAGGGCTATTCTTCCATGTGGCTCATAGCCGTTTCCGGAATTACCGTCCCTGCCTTTGCCTTTTTCTTCGCAAAAAAAATAAATGTTTTCGGAAGAAAGCACGGAGCCTATACCCTTTCGGATTTCCTGGCCAAGAGATTCGGAGAAGGGATAAGGATTCCCACCTCACTTATTTCCTATCTAAGGCCGGTCTTTATTTCAGGACTTCAATTTCTGGCCCTGGGCCTGGTTTTCCAGGTTGGATTTGGCATAAACCTTAAACTGGGAATCCTGCTGGGCGCTGGAGTGGTTCTCCTCTATACCATAACTGGGGGCCAGCTTTCTGCAGTAACATCCCAGTGGTTTCAATCCATCATTCAGGGAGGGGGAATGCTCCTTTTTCTTTACCTGGTGGTGCATTTTAACGGAGGGCTTTCAAACTCTATCCATCGTATGTATTCCCTCCTTCCCCAGAGGATGCTCTCTGCCTGGTCCACTGACCTTTCCGTCCTTTCCCTCTGGATAATTTCCATGGGTCTTTTTTACTTAGTGGACCCCTGGCTTTTCCAGTGGGCATACATGGCCCGTTCTGCCCAGACCTCCTTTGACGCGCTGGTGGCGGTTTCCCTTTCTTCCCCCTGGGGAGCCATCTCCTTCCTGGGTGGGATGCTCCTTTCAGCCGGAGCCAGAGCAGGAATTTTTCCCTTTCCTTCCGGGATTTCAGGGGATCAGGTTTACCTTTACTTTATAAGCAAAATAATTCCCCCATTAGCCGGAGGATTCCTCCTGGTGGCCTTTCTCATGACAGTTATGTCCTGTGCCTCCTCCTTTCTCATGACAGGAGCCACCCTTCTTTTCAACGACATAATTGAAAAATCCATAAAGAAACCCCTTTCCGAGGGAAGGAAAATATTTCTGAGCAGGGTTTCTGTCCTCATCACCGCCCTTCTTGGGGTGGCCAGTGCACTGTGGATTCCCTTCCTTATCCCTCTGTGGATAATGGGTCAGGCCTTGGCCATAGCCGGTCTTCTCGTTCCCGTGGGGGCAGCCTGGTTCTGGAGGAGGGCTACCCCCAAGGCCGCTGTTTATTCCTTAGCCGGAGGCGCTTCCTTAGCCTTTATCTGGTCCCTGCTTGCCTGGTGGGGGAAAGGAAATCCCAACGGTTTTCTGTATGGCCTGCACGCCGTTCACGTAGGCCTGGCTGCCTCCCTCCTGATAATGGTTGTGGTTAGTTATTTCACCCCCAGGGCCAGCGGGGAGATGGAAAGGGCCACATTGTGGAAGGAAATTCCGTGGGAGGAAGAATGAATTTTATGGAAAAGACCTTTGGAAAACTCACCCCCCTTAAAGCGGCGGCCTGGGTTTTCGTTTTCGTTCTTTTCGTCCTGTTTTATATATTCTTTTTCATAAATTCCCCTGCCCTCATGCTTTATCTTGTGGTCTTTACCCTGCCTCCCATCTGGGTGGCCACCATAATCGGGGGAACCATGGAGATAGCAAAAATATTTAAAAGGAGGTTAAAATGAGGCGATTTTTCGCTTTGCTGGTGGTTTTAACACTGGCAACGGTAATGTGGGCGCAGAGGCAAACGGGAAGCCTGAAGGGAACAGTCTCTGCCCAGGATGGCACCCCGCTTCCCGCTGCCTCCGTGCTCCTTTCGGGCGAACCTTTAATTAATCCTATCACATTTTCCACGGGAAGGGATGGGGTTTTCTTCTTCGCCAACCTTCCGCCAGGGCATTATCAGTTGAAGGTCTCGCTGAAGGGATTTGAAACGGTGGTGGTAAAGGACATTCTGGTGAGGGTGGGAAAAACTTCCTTCATAAAGGTTGTCCTTAAACCTTCAACCCTTCACCAGGAAGTTACCGTGGAAGCCAAAATGCCCGCCATTTCCGTGGAGGAAGCCAAAAGCTCCGTGAACATGGGAAAGGAAGTGGTGGAGGACGCTCCAATCCAGAGGGACCTTTACGACATAATCAATACTTCCCCTGGCATAGTCACAGACAATGTCCGCTACAGCAGGACCTTTTCCACCCATGGCTCTTCCATAAGGGAAAACATTTACGCCTTTGACGGTTTCATGATGAACGACCCCCGCCACAGTTATCTTTCCACCAATCTGAATTATAATGTGATTCAGGAGGTGGAGATTGAGACCGCAGGACATCCTGCAGAGGTGGGTGAGGGAAACGGCGCCTATGTAAACATAGTTACCAAAAGCGGAAGTAATCGCTTCGGAGGGGAGGTTAATTTTTACCTTATCCCACCCGGCTTATCATCGGACTCCCCTGGAAGAGGGGTTATGGAGGACGGAGCCTTTGAACCCTACAAGACCCTCTGGAATTTTGACGGTGGCTTCAATATAGGTGGTCCCCTTTCAGAAAACAAACTCTGGTATTTCTTCTCCGCCAGGAAACTGGACTGGTCCTACCATGCCCCGGGCTTTGAACCTGAGGTTCAGCATCACGAGACCGAATTCTTCTCCAAATTTTCCTTCCAGCCCTCGCCTTCCCACAGGTTTGACTGGGCGCTGAGTTATCTTATGAGTTATGAGCCCTACTGGGAGGTTCACACCGGAGTGGTTACCCAGGGCGATCCCGCTTACATAGGCTGGGTTTACGACAAGGACGCAGCCCCTGTCTGGGACCACGAAAAGGACTTCATGACCTATCTTAAGTGGAACTGGAACATATCCCCCACCGCCTACCTGGATTTAAGGGCAGGTTATATTTACAAGTACTTCCCGCTTCTCATGCAAAAGGGCACTGGTTATCGCCATTACGACATAGGCTGGGCCAAGTTCTGGAGAGGATACTGGATGAACGAGGTTTATCACAGGGGAAGGTTTCAGGCCATGGCCTCCCTTACTAAATTCATCGATAACTTCTTAGGGGGAAATCACGAATTGAAAATGGGCCTGGAATTTGAACTTGCCAAGGACGATTGGGATACCTGGATGCCTGAGTCCTGGAACGGACTTTATCCCGGAGTTTACTGGACAGAGAACGGTAACTACGGACTTCCTTCCTGGTTCGGGGTGAACTGGATAGGATACTTCGTTGCCCGTTCCGTGGGCACCAAATCCGGAGACAGCGTCCAGAAGGACAGGATGAGGAGGATAAGCGGCTACATTCAGGATACCTTTAACTTAGGAAAAAGGCTCTATTTCAACCTCGGGGTCAGGTTTGACTACAGCAAGGCCTACATTCCCCCACAATCCACCACTGGAAATCCCCGGTGGTATGCCCTTTACCAGGCAGGGATAATACCCGCTCCCCACGACCAGTTCTTCGCCCCCAGAACTATAACCGAGATAAAGGATTACATGAACTGGAAGACAATTTCCCCCAGGGTTGGGGTTATTTTTGACCTCTTCGGAAACGGAAGAGCAGCCCTCAAGGCCTTTTACGGGAGGTATTACTCCTACATGAACCTACAATACACTTCCAACATAAACCCCATGTATTATCCCTACGCTGCCTATTACTGGTACGACCTTAACTTTAACGGGAAATACGATTTTGACGGTTCTGACTTTTATTACATGGTTTATTCCTGGGGCGGATACCTTAACCCCTTAGACAGGATAGACCCCAATCTTAAGGCACCCCATACCGACGAATATGTGGTAAGTTTAGAAGGAGAGCCCATTGAGGGTCTCAGGGTCTCCCTCAGTTACATTCATCGCTACGAGAAGGACATAATAGAGGACATTGATATAGCCAGAACCAAGGAGTGGTGGGTTCCCATTGAGGTCCACGACCCTGGCTATGATGCCAAACTGGGAACCTCCGACGATAAGACATACACCGTTTACTTCCTCAAGGCAGGAGCCCCTGCCGGAAAATTCTGGATTACCAATCCTCCCCAGGCCTACAGGAAATACGATGGGGTGGAGTTTGTGATAACCAAACCCTTCTCCCATGGCTGGTCCCTGCTGGCCTCCCTCACCCTTTCCAAGGCCAGGGCAACCATAGGAAACTCCTTCTATGAGACCAACGGGGTGAGCGTTGCCTTTGATTCTCCCAACTGGATGGTAAACAGGGAAGGTTCGGTTCCCACCCTGGACAGGCCGGTGGTTTTAAAGGTGGTTGGTGCCTACATGCTTCCCGCTAAAATTATGTTCAGTTTTAATTTCATGTACATGAGCGGCGTTCCCCTCCAGAGAACCGTGGTTGTTTATAACCCCGGGATTCCGGGCATAGACCCCTATTTCTACACTGAAGTTCTTTCCGAGCCCGTCGGAACCCGCCGGGGACCTGCTTACAAGAACCTCAACATAAGGCTGGGTAGAGATTTCCAGGTGGCTGGAGGAACCCTTACTTTGTCAGTGGACGGGCTTAACATCCTTGGAAACTCCTATTTGCTCCGTAAATACGGGCAGCACCTCACCATACCCCCTGATGCCAGTTACATAGGTGTAAATCCCGGTTGGGAAAAGCCGGTGGTTGGAATAGGTCAGAGGGTTTTCGCCATAGTGGCCAGTTATAAATTCTGAGGAGGTGTGATGAAGGAGGAGTTGCTCAGGAAAAGGGATAAGCTTATTCCCCGCGGGGTTTACAATACCAATCCGGTTTTCATTGAAACGGCTGAGGGAGCGGTAGTATGGGGAAAGGACGGGAAAAGGTACATTGATTTTGCCGGGGCCATAGGCTCCCTGAATGTGGGGCACGCCAATCCCGAGGTTAAGGAGGCGGTAAAGACCCAGGCGGAGAAGTTCCTGGGCTCCTGTTTCCACACTGCCATGCACGAGCCCTATCTTCAGGTGGTGGAAAAACTGGTGAGCCTTTTCCCGGGGGATTTCCCCAAAAAGGGTTTTCTGGTCAATTCCGGAGCAGAGGCTGTGGAAAATGCAGTTAAAATTGCCAGGCATTACACTTCCAGACCAGGGGTTGTGGTCTTTGAGCACGCCTTCCACGGAAGAACCCTGCTCACCCTGGCCATGACCTCCAAGGTGGTTCCATATAAGAAGGGCTTTGGCCCCTTTCCTTCTGAAATTTACCGGCTTCCCTATCCCTATTGTTATCGCTGCCCCTTTTCCAGTAAGTACCCGGACTGCAACATAAAGTGTGCCTTCTACATTGAGGAGTTCTTCATAACCCATGTGGACCCCGAGGAGGTTGCTGCAGTGGTCATTGAGCCGGTGATAGGAGAAGGGGGTTTCATAGTGCCTCCCCGGGAATACGTGGTAAAACTCAGGGAGATAACCGAAAAATACGGCATCCTTCTTGTGGCAGACGAGGTCCAGTCCGGGTTCTGCAGAACGGGTAAGTTCTTTGCCATAGAGAACTTCGGGGTGGTGCCGGACATAATTACCATAGCCAAGTCCATAGCAGGCGGGCTTCCCCTTGCTGCTGTGGTGGGAAGGGCAGAGATAATGGACCATCCCCAGGTGGGGGGACTTGGGGGAACCTTTGGGGGAAACCCCGTATCCTGCGCCGCCGCAGTGGCTGCCATAGAATTCGCCCTCAGGGAAAACCTGTGCGAAAAGGCCAGACTCCTGGGGGAAAAAGTCCTCTCCCGTTTCCGGGGATGGAAGGAGCGGTTCCCCTTCGTTGGAGATGTGAGGGGGCTGGGAGCCATGGTGGCCTTTGAGGTGGTAAGGCCCGGGACCAAAGAGCCCTGGAAGGAGGCCACATCAAGAATAGTGGAGGAGGCCTATCGCCGGGGACTTCTCCTTATTTCCGCCGGGGTTTTCTCCAATGTTATAAGGGTTCTCATGCCCCTGGTAATAGGTGACGGGGAACTGGAAGAAGGACTTTCCATCCTTGAAAGAGCCATGGAGGAAGTATGAGGAGAGCGCTCTTATTTCTGCTGCTTCTTCCGGTAGTTTTTGCTCAGGAGGTAGGCTATACCAGAATGGGAATATACGCCCTCAGGGAGGGGGAGGGTTTCCCCTCCCTTTACCTTTCCCGGGCCAGGGCCCTGGTTAAGTGGAGCCTTGAATACGGATACAAGCCCTTAGGACCCCTGAGAATTGAATTTCAGGGCGTGCCCTTTTCCCGAAGGGGAAAATTTACCGTCCTCCTCAGAGTGAACATTCCAGGGGTTTTTCCTCCTCAGACGGACCTTCCCACTAAATTCAGGTTCATCCCCTCCCAGCATCTTGCCCTTTCCAGGCCCTTTTCCCTCCAAAAACCCATGTCCTACAGGGAATTTCTTTCCGAACTTCACTCCATGGGCTGGAAGCCCTTTTCCTCCCCATTCCTATACGCGAAGAACCTGGGGGAGTTGAAAAGAGGACTGTTTCGCTGGGCGGTTCCTGTAAAAAG
>JALVRF010000162.1 GCA_027025175.1 Candidatus Aminicenantota bacterium
TATAAGGCTCTTGTGATAATTCCACCGCCGGCAAAGAAGGACCTTTTCTTTCCCGAACTCTGCCATTCCTGTGGAGTTTGTGCCTATGTATGTCCTGAGGAGGGTGCCCTGATTGAGGTTCCTAAGAAAAAGGGCCTCATAAGAACCGGAAGGGCAGGGGAACTGGACTTCATGGAGGGGGTTTTGAACATTGGTGAGCCCACGGCAGTTCCCCTTATAAAGAAACTCATGAAGAAGGTTAGAGAGCATCCCGGGGATGTGATTGTGGACGCTCCTCCGGGAACTTCCTGTCCTGTTGTTGAAGCTACCCAGGATGCGGACTTCGTCATCTTGGTGGCAGAACCCACCCCCTTCGGGGTTCACGACCTTTCCCTGGTGGTGGACATGGTCAGGCAACTGGACAAAAAATTCGCCATAGTTGTAAACAAGGCCCAGGAGGGAAATCACCTGGTAGAGGATTACGCAGAAAAGGAGGGCATACCGGTTCTCTTCAGGCTACCCTTTTCAGAAAACCTGGCCCGTATGTATTCAAGGGGAGAACTTCCCTTCGGTGAGTTTAAGGAACAGCTGAGGGAGCTTCGGTGGAAAATAGAGGAGATTTCAAAATGACTCCAAAGGAAATAGTCATAATAAGCGGAAAGGGTGGAACGGGGAAGACTACCATTACCTCTTCCTTCGTCTGGTGGCTGCGGGAAAAGGGCAAGAAGTTCGTAATAGCAGATGCGGATGTGGACGCTGCGGACATGCATATTTTGATGAAGCCAGAACCTATTAAGGAAGAAGAATTCGTGGGAAAGTCGGTGGCAGAGATAGACGATGAATTATGCACATATTGCGATATTTGCCGTCAGTTATGTCGTTTTGATGCTATTTATGTGGAGGACGGAATTTACAGGGTAAATCCCTTCCGTTGCGACGGCTGCACCCTTTGTGAAATAGTGTGTCCAGTCTCTGCCATAAAAATGGTTCCCCAGGTGGTGGGAAGTTGGTTCCTCTCCCAAACTCCTTACGGCCCCATGGTCCACGCAAAACTGAATCCCGGGGCGGAAAATTCGGGAAATCTGGTTACCATGGTCAAACATCAGGCCCGGCTCCTGGCGGAAAAGGATGCAATACCCTACATAATAGTGGATGGTCCTCCCGGGATAGGATGCCCGGTGACCTCAGCCATATCCGGGGCGAATTTTGTGGCCGTGGTGGCAGAGGGAAGTTTCTCAGCCATTCACGACATGGAAAGGGCGGTGGAGACTGCAAGGCACTTCGGGGTGAGGCATGGAATACTGGTAAACAAGGCAGGGATAAATCCGGAAAACGAGAGCAAGATAGAGGAATATGCCCGTAAAATGGAAATTCCCTTCCTGGGAAAAGTTCCCTTTACCCGCTGCGTGATGGATGCTCTCGTTGAGGAGAAAATAGCAGCCTCTTCCTGCGCTGATGTGAGAAATGCCCTGGAAGGGATATTTGAGAAAATCCTGGAGGTGGTTGATGGGGCTTAAGAGTAAGGTGATAGAAGCCCTGATGAAGGTTTACGATCCGGAGTTACGCAAGGACGTAATCAGCCTTCAACTTATAAGGGACCTTAAGGTGGATGAGGAGACCGGCCATGTCTCCCTTACCTTCAGGCCCACCGCCTTTACCTGCCCCATAGGCATCCAACTTGCCCTCATGATAAAACAGGCGGTTAAGAAAGTAGAGGGGGTTAAGAAGGTGGATGTGAAGGTGGTGGATTTTGCCTGGGCCAGGCAGGCAGAAGAATACCTCAAGGCCCTGGACCAGGAGAATTAGTATAATATCCCCATGAGAATTCTCGTTACCGGGGCCTCGGGATTCATAGGCTCTCACCTTAAGGACAGACTCAGAAGGGAAGGGCATGAGGTTTTCGGCCTTTCCCGAAAGGAAGGGCAGGAACTTCGGGCTGATGTAAGAGATACAAAAAAAATCCTGGGTTTTATAAGGAAGAAAAGGATAGAGGTAGTTTATCATCTGTCCGCTGCCCTGGGCTCCCATCCTGGAGGGGAAAAATACATAATGGATGTAAATTACCGGGCCACTGAGGAACTTGCCCGGGCCTTGATTGGAACAGGGGTTAAACTAATTTTCTTCAGTTCCACCGGGGTTCACGGGAATGTTCCTCCGGGAAAGCCCGCTGATGAGGATACCCCTCCCTCGCCCATAAGTCCCTATGAAAAATCCAAGGCTTTAGCGGAGGAGGCGGTTCTGGAGGCCAGGGACAGGGGCCTTGAAGCCTGGATTATAAGACCAGGCTGGGTTTACGGCCCGGGGGACAGGAGGACCTTTAAACTTTTCCGTTTCCTCATGAAAAATACCCCTCTTTTCGGGAGCGGCAAAAACCATCAGCAACCAATATACATTGACGATCTGGTGGAGGCGAGCCTGGCCTTTCTTAATGCTCCTCCCTCTCCCATTTACATCATCACTGGCCAGGAAATTTTGACCCTGAGGGAGTTCGTCCGGGTAGTCTGTGATGCTTTCAGGTGCAGGAAAAACCGGATTTTTCTCCCTGCCCTTCCCCTCCTTCTTATTGCCCATCCCCTTCAGTGGTTGTTTTCCTTAGCAGGTAAGGAAGCACCCCTTACCCCTGCAAAACTCAGTTTCTTCCTCGTAAACCGGGAATTTTCCATAGAAAGGGCCAGGAGGGAAATAAATTTTTCTCCCCGGGTGAGTTTTTCCCGGGGAACAAAAAGGGCCTTTCGCTGGTATAAGGAGATGGGCTGGATTTAAATGGCGGCTCCTGCCATTATAAGCGCCTCGCGAAGAACCGACATACCCGCCTTTTATCTTGACTGGCTGGTAAATGGGATAAGGAAAGGGGAAGTTCTGGTAAAGGGTCCCTATGGGAGGTCTTACAGGGTCATTATGACCCCTGAAAGGGTCCATACCCTTGTCCTCTGGTCCAAGAACTTCGGCCCCCTTCTCAAAAACAGGGAGGCGAGAAAGGCCATTGATGTGTATTCCCAGGTCTATTTTCTCTTTACTATAACGGGGCTTGGAGGAAGTTTCTGGGAACGGGGTGTTCCTACTCCGCATAGGGCCATATCCCAGCTTAAACCCCTGGCTGATTGGTGGGGACCCCGGAGAATTGGGCTCAGGTTTGACCCCGTGGTTTACTGGAGGGAAGGGGGAAAAATCAAAACCAACCTCTTCTTCTTTGAGAAACTGGCCCCTGTGCTTGAGAGGCTCGCAATTAAAAGGGTAATTTTCAGTTTCACCACCTGGTATCCCAGATCCATAAGAAGAACAAAATCTGCAGGGGTGGATTTTTATGACCCCTCTCCTGAGGAAAAGAGAAAGGCCGGGGAGTACCTGATTTCCGTAGCATCAGCCCATGGTCTCTCCCTGGAGGCCTGCGCTCAGCCAGAGGAAGTTCTGGTCTCCGGAATCAGAAAGGGAAGTTGCATAAACGCTGAACTTTTGTCCCGCCTTCACCCTGCGGGATGGAAGATAGAAGTCCCCAAAGACCGGGGACAGAGGAAACTCTGTGGATGCACTAAGTCCATTGACATCGGAAGTTACGCCCTTCCATGCAGGGCTTTTTGTCTGTATTGCTACGCCAACCCAAGGCTTAGAATTTATTAATTTTCAATACATCCCCTTCTTAAAATGCACTCTTTTTGTGCAAAATTTTGAAAATCAAGGTATTTTTTGACTCCGCAGTTCAACAGTTTTGTTGAAATTTTGTATATCCTTTGTAGGACTAATTATACGGCTTATATGGGCTTTTAGTGAGGCTGTGTAGTATAATTTACTCATGGACATAAGAGACATTTATCCCGCATCCGATGATTTCAGAGAATGGCTTCTGACCGCTCACGCCTTCGTTCTGGGTGAGATAAGTCACTTCCGGTGGTTTTCCCTGGAAATGGCCAGGGTTATGAAGAACGCTTTTTTTGAAAACCACAGGGGATACCTGCTTTATCATCTTAAGTACCTGAGCGATTTCAGTAGCAGGATTTTCGGCGGGGATTACTTCAGGACCCTTGCCAGGTGTCTGGAGGAGGAGAACTGTAAGAACAAGTATGTAAAGGTCCTAAAGGATAATCTTGAAAATTTCAGCCTTGGTCTGAAGGGGGAAGAGTTGAAGGTTATCCTTTCCTCAGAAAGGTATGAAATTCAACTTCATCCCATTTTTATATATCATCAGGATAAATTCTGGAGGTTGAACGGAATACGGAATGGACAGGTTTTTTATACCGATGGGAAGAAGGAAAGAAAGGAGACCAGCAGGGATATAAGAGAAGACCTGGGAAAATTTTTCCTCAACATACTTGCCCTGAAGGAAGCAGAGGAAATTCTGGGCAGGTCAAGGGTTAAACCTCTAAGAGAGGGCTGGGAGGCGTATAAAAAGGGAAAATTGGACCTGGCCTTTTCCCTTCTCCTCTTTGCCCAGCAGGAGGAAGAGCCACTTCCGGTGGTTCTTTACCTTCTTTCCAAAATAAGCAGAATCATGAAAAACCGGGAGGACCTTGAGGTCTATTCCAGGAAGATGGTGGAACTTTATCCGAAACTTGACAGGAGTTATGAGGCCATGGTCTGGTATGCTGAGGTAATCGGAGGGGAAACTAGCCTTCGCCTTTCCGTAGAGGAAGGTCTGAAGAAAAATCGCAAAAATAGATATCTCAGGAGAAAAAAGAAGGAAGTGAGCAGAAAAAGGTCCGAAAAGAAGGAAGATGAGAACTTCCTCCTTCTCATGAACGGCATAGATTACGAGAAGGCCATAGGGAGGGAAAGGGAAATACGCCAACTAATAGAAATCCTGTCCTGCAATTACAAGAACAATGCGCTGATAGTAGGAGAGGAGGGGGTTGGCAAAACTTCCTTGGTGGAGGAGTTCGTCAGGAGGATAGACTCCGGAGATATTCCTTCAGAATTTGAGGGTAGAAAGGTCTATAAATTGAGTTTTGCCCGTTCCATAGCAGGAACCAAATTCCGCGGGCAATTTGAAGAGAGGATGCTGTCGGTTCTTGCAAAGGTAAAGGAAAATGATGGAATTCTTTTCCTTGATGACATCCATTTTCTCATTTCTCCTTCCTTTTCCAAGGGCGCTGGAATGGATATTGCCGGGGTCCTTCTCCCGGAGATGGAAAAGGGCTCCCTTCAGATTATCGCCACCACCACCCCGGCCAGTCTTTCTGACCTCAGAGATATGGCGCCGGCTTTTATAAGAAGATTCCACATATTAAGGCTTCAGGAGATAGAGCCCGCTCTAATGGAAAAAATCTTAGAGAAGAAAAAGGAAAGGGTGGAAACTCATCACGAAGTGCTCATCCCTGGCCGCCTTCTCAGGAACATAATGGAACTGGCCCAGATTTATCTCCCTGAGAAAAAACTCCCGGAGATGGGAATAGACATAATGGACCGGGCTGCTTCCAAAGCCGCCGTTGGTTTTTCCATGGGAGAAAGGGAGGTTCCAGAGATAAACCTTGGCGACCTTCAAAAGGTGGTTGCGGAAATGAGCGGATTGAGGGAGGAGGAAATTAAGACCTCCAGCAAAGAGGCCGTTAAAGACCTGGAGAAGAAACTTAAGCAGGAAATAATAGGACAGGACGAGGCCATAGACAAAATATCTAAAATCATAAAAACTGCCAAACTGGGTCTGGATGTGGACAGCCGCCGGCCCGACGGGGTTCTTCTTTTCATAGGCCCTACCGGGGTGGGTAAAACGGAAACTGCCCGGGCCCTTAGCAGAATACTATATGGAAACGAAAAGAGGCTTATAAGAATAGATATGTCCCAGATGATGGAGAAGCACTTCTATTCATCCTTAGTTGGTGCTCCTCCAGGTTATGTGGGTTATTACGACCAGAATCAACTTACCGACAGAATAATAGCCCAGCCCAATTCCATAATTCTCTTGGACGAGGTGGAAAAAGCCCATACCCAGGTTATGAACATTTTCCTCCAGGTTTTTGATGCGGGAAGGCTGACTGACGGAAGGGGAAGAACGGCCTATTTTAACCACGCCACCGTTATAATGACATCCAACATAGGAACAGACCTTTACTTCCGTTCCAAAATAGGATTTGAGTGGACCAAGGTGGTCAGATCAGAAATAATGCAGGAGGTGAGGAGATTCTTTACCCCGGAGTTTCTGAACCGCATTGACGAGATAGTATTCTTCAAACCCCTTGAGATTGAAGATGTTAAAAAGATAGTTGAACTCCAATTAAGGGATGTGAGGAAAAGGCTCAAACTGGAGGGCAAAACCCTGATTCTTACCGATAAAGCCAGGGAATTTATAGCCCGAAGAGGTTATTCAAAGGAATACGGTGCCAGATTATTGGCCAGAACTATAAGGGAGTTACTACTGGATAAATTGGCAACCATGAAACTCGGGGAGGATTGGGATAGATATAAAACCCTCTTTGTGGATGTCAAGAATGAGGAAATTGCCATCCATCCTTCCCACGAGCCCACCTTTGAGGAAACCCTACTTGAGGAGGAGGCCCAGGGGATGTAACCATCCCCCGGGATGAGAAATTATTTCGCTACCCTATCCTTGAGGGTTTTTCCGGGTCTGAATACCGGATAGTACTTTGCGGGTATCTTGATCTTCTTTCCTGTGGCGGGGTTACGACCTTCCCTTGCCTTCCGATGGCGGGTGAAGAAGGTGCCAAAGCCGGGAATGGAAACCTTCCTACCTGCATCCAGTTCGGTGGCTATGATTCCTTTCCCGGGACGGGCATCAAAAATAGCGTTCACCACCTCAAGAGCCTTGGCCTGAGACAGCCCGGTGATTTTGGCGAGTTTTTTCGCCATTTCGGTCTTGGTCATGGAGACACCTCCTCTTTATTTTTCTGACAATATTATATGAATTTTAAAAGAAAAGGCAAGAAAAAATGCAAAAATTTTCGTATAAATTCTTCTAAATCTCAGGAGGTGAACGATGAGAAAATTCCTTATTATAAGTTCAGTATTTTTGCTATTTATTTTTCAATATGCATTTTCGTGCACTTCCGTGGTGATTACCAGGGGGGCTACCGTGGACGGCTCCGTCCTCAACTCTTACCTCTGCGACGGGGAATTCATTCCCCCTTTTCGTGTAATACCACCCGCAGACCACAAACCAGGGGAAATGGAAGAAGTGAAGCTCTGGCGGGGAGGGGTCATAAAAATACCTTATCCCCCTCACACCTACCGGGTGGTTGGGCTCATGAACGAGAAACAGGTTTCCATAGGAGAAACCACCTTTGATGGAAGGAAGGAACTGAGTAAATATCGGGGAGGACTCGGATATTTCCACCTAATGAGATTGGCCTTAGAGAGGGCAAAAACCGCCAGGGAAGCCATAAAAATCATAGTGAATCTGGCCAGCAAATACGGATATTCCGGACCAGGGGAGACCTTTTCTATAGCGGACAAAAAGGAAGTCTGGCTCCTGGAGTTCGTGGGAAGGGGAGAAAATGAGAAGGGCATAATCTGGGTGGCCAGGAGGGTGCCAGACGGGGAAGTTAGCGTGCATGCCAACCAGGCGAGAATAAGGGAGTTAGACTTACACGACACCAGGAACTACATGTTCAGCAGGGATGTGGTGGATTTTGCCGTTAAACACGGATATTATGACCCGTCCTCGGGAAAACCCTTCAGTTTTGCTGACTCTTACGATCCGGCGGATGCTGAAAAACTTAGATATTGTGCCAGAAGGGTGTGGAGAATACTCTCCCGGGTGGCTCCCAGCCTCCACCTCAGTCCGGATTATAGCAGTGGCGTGAAGGGAGCCAGACCCTATCCCTTCTCGGTTAAGCCAGATCGCAAACTTTCCGTCCGGGACCTGATGAATCTTCTCAGGGACCATTATGAAGGAACACCGTTTTATCCCGGGGAGGGAATAACCGCGGGCCCCTTCAATCTTCCCTATCGCTGGAGACCCACCACCTGGAAATTGGACGGGAAGACCTATGGGTGGGAAAGGACCATTTCCACCCAGCAGACCGCTTTTTCCTTCATATCTCAGGCCAGAGATTATCTCCCTGATCCTATTGGAGGTGTCTACTGGTATAGCCCTGACGACACATACACCAATTGTTATGTTCCCTTTTACAATTCGGTTACTGAGATTCCGGATAGGTACACTAAGGGAGACATAAGAAAATTCTCCTGGGATTCAGCCTGGTGGATTTTTAACCTGGTTTCCAATTACGCCTACATGAGGTATTCGGATGCGGTGAAAGACATAAGGAAGGTCCAGAAGGAATTTGAAGACAGGTTCTTCGCCCTCCAGCCCATAGTGGAGAAGGTGGCTCTTGAAACTTACAGAAAATCCCCGGAGATCGCCATCCAGTTTCTCACCGAGTATTCTTTTATGCAGGGAGAGAGGGTTTTGAACCGCTGGGTAAAGCTCTGGGAGGAACTTGTTACCAGATACAATGATGGCTATGTGAAAGATAAAAACGGATGGCCCAGGGCCGTGGGCTATCCTGAGGAATGGTTGAGGAAGGTGGTCAGGGAAAATCCTCGCAGATACCTGATAAAGGATAAATGAGTTAAAATTGGGGAGGAGGTGAGGCATGAGAAAAATTCTGATTTTTATCCTGTTGGTTTCTCTGGCCAGCGCCGGAGGATTTTCCTTAAAGAAAATATGGGCCACCGGAGGGATTTTTGAGGTTCCGGAATCGGTGCTTTACGACGGAAATTCCGGTTTCATTTATGTCTCCAACATAAACGGAAGCCCCACGGTAAAGGACGGAAACGGTTTCATTTCCAAACTCACCAAGGACGGCAAGATAGTTTCCCTTCGCTGGGCTGAGGGTCTTGATGCTCCCAAAGGCATGGCAATTTTCCACGGGAAACTCTATGTCAGCGACATAACTAAGCTCGTGGAAATAGACCTTTCCACAGGAAAAATTCTCAGGAAATATCCTGCCCCCGGTGCCCGGTTCCTCAACGATGTGGCCGTGGACGACCAGGGCGTGGTTTATGTTTCCGACAGTTCGGATTCCAACAGCGTTATCTATCGTTTAAAGGACGGGAAACTCCAGGTGTGGATAAAGCATCCTGAACTCCGCAGCCCCAACGGTATTTTTTACAGGGACGGGAAACTCTATGCGGGGAGTTTCGCCGACGGAAGAATTTTCTCCTGCGACATTGAATCGGGAGAGGTAAAACAGGTGGCCAGGGCTCCCATGCCCATAGACGGTCTTATCCTCACAGATTCCCTTTTTATAATCTCCGACTGGCAGGGCAGTGTGGGAATACTGGAAGGAGGCAAGTTTTACAGGCT
>JALVRF010000163.1 GCA_027025175.1 Candidatus Aminicenantota bacterium
GGTGGCTTCCTTTATTTCTTTTCCCATAAATCTTTCTGCGAGTCTTTCAAGGGAATGGGGGGAAAGGAGGGAAGGGGTTCCTCCTCCCAGGTAAAGGGTATCGTAAAGGAAGGGAAATTCCTCTGCCTCCTTTAAAACCGCTTTAACAAATCTTTCTTCAAGTTCTTCCCTGTAAGGAACGGTGAAAAAATGGCAATAGGGACACTTCCGCCGGCAAAAGGGAATGTGGATGTAAAGTCCCTTCAGAGACTCCCCTCCCCTATCATCTCTATGGTCTTGTTAACTTCCTGTTGAAGGGCCGGTGGAAGTCCGAGAATTTCCGGGTCAAGGAATCCCTTTATAATAAGGGATTTTGCCTCCTCCGGACTGAAACCCCTGCTCATGAGGTACTCTATCTCCTCCTCGGCTATTTTCCCCACCGCTGCCTCGTGGCTCATTTCCACATTGGGATGATTGGCCTCAAGTTCAGGAATGGCGATTATTGAACCCTTTTCCTCAAGAAGTAGACCATCACAGCTCATGTGGGCCTTTATCCCAGGAGCATTTCCTATAAGGTGTCCCCGGGAATATACCTTACCCCCGCCGCTTATGGCCCTGGAGATAATCTCACCCCCTGCCTCCTGTCCGTTAAGATATATTCTTGCCCCCAGGTCATATATGGAATTGGCAGGAGCATAGACAAGGCTGGCAAACTGGGCAGAGCCCCCCTTCTCCACAATGGCCTGAGGGTAACTCTGGGTAATCTTAGATTTTTTTATGGTTATGTAATTGGATATGAATTTCCCACCTTCGTCCACATAAACCCCGGTTCTTGGCCTCACTTCCACCTGCTCCGCCCAATCGTGAATCATTGTGTAGGAGAGAAAAGCCCCCTTTCCCACGAAGATTTCCGTAATCCCCACATGAAGCCCCATGTTCACATAACTGGCAGTGGCACAACCGTTCAGGATATGCAGCTCGGCCCCGTCTTCCAGAACAATGAGGTTGTGGGTTGTCTGGGTAAGCCTGGAGGTGGCTATAAAGAAACAGGCCTGAAGGGGTTTATCCACCTTAACCCCCTTAGCCACATGTATGAAATACCCCCTGGGGGGCTGGGAAGCTGCAAGTTTAGTCCACTGGTCCTTTTCCTTGGAGACTAAGGTCCACAGTTTTTCCTTGACTCCCTCTATCTCCTGGACAGCCTTTCCCATGGAATAGAGGGTAACCCCCTCGCTGTAGTTGGAGGCCACTTCCTCATTATCAAGTAGGATGAAGGAACCGGAGCGCTCCTTCTCGTCCAGAACAAAACCGACCCTTTCTAAAACGTCCTTTTCCTTTACTATAATGTCTTTTTCCAGCATTTCACGCACTCCTTATAGCCCTTAAGTTTTATCTCGTTAAACATTTCCTCGGGATTTCCCGAGCAAACTATTTTCCCGTCCATGAGGAGATGCCCCCTGTCGGCCTTCACCTTCTCCAGGATGAAACCCGTGTGGGTTATAATTATCCCGCTCCTTTTCCTTTCAAGAATGGGCATGTCCTTCTGAAGAAGTTTTTTTATGGCTTCGGCAATAATACCGATGTTTACCACATCAACCCCGGATTCTGGCTCATCTATCAGGGCAAGGTCCGGCTCCTGAAGGAGAAGTTGAAAGACCTCGGACCTTTTCATCTCCCCACCGGAAAATCCCAGGTTTACATCCCGGTAAAGAAGTCCGTTCAGGGAAAGCATTTCAGCGAATTTCCTTATTTCCTCCTCGCTCTTTCCCATGAGTTTTCCCAGTTGATAGAGTTTTATCCCCCGGAGGGAAGGGGGACGCTGGAAGGATATCCCCAGTCCCAGTTTTGCCCTTTCATGGGGGGGAAGATGGGTTATATCCCTTTCTTTGAAAATTATCTTCCCTTCCACCACCCGGTATCTTGAGAAACCCATTATGGCGAAGAAAAGACTGGATTTTCCAGCCCCGTTGGGACCGAAAAGCACATGGGTCTCTCCGCTTTTAACTCTAAGATTTATCCCTTTTAGCACAGGTTGACCTTCAACCTCCACCCAGAGATTATCAATAAGCAGCATTTTTAGCCTCCTTTATGGCCAGTTTAACGGCTTCCTCAGGGCCTGATGTTGGAATAACCCCTGGTATATTCCAGGTATCTATCCCGAAAACCTTTTTGCCGTAAATTAAAGCGTAGGAAATCTCAGAAAGGGTCCCGTAACTCCCATCCACTGCCACAAGCGCGTGGGAATTGAGAACCACTAAGGCATTTCTCAGGTATCCAATGGCGGTGGCAATGGGAATGTCCACATATGGATTTGCGGAGTTCAAGTCCTGTCCAGGGAGAATCCCGATGACCAGGCCTCCAGCCTCCCTGGCTCCCCGGGATGCAGCCTCCATCACTCCCCCCAGACCTCCGCAAACCAGGACTGCTCCGCTTTCGGCAATGAGTTTGCCCACCTGGTAGGCTTTGTCTAAAGCCTCAGGTGGTGGCGAAGAGCCTCCAATAACCCCTATCCTTGTTTTTTCCCTCATAAATATCTCACCCCCTTTATGAAATGTCTTCTCCAGTATTTTCCAAGCCTCTCCTTGACCACACCCCTATCAGGGGAAGCGTGAACCATGTAACCCGGGGCAACGAATATGCCCACATGAAGGGAATTCCCGAACTGGAAAAAGAGCAGGTCCCCGGGTTTAATCTGTCGGAGATGTAGTTTTTTGCCCTTTCTGAGTTGTCCTTCAGCAGTTCTCGGAATTTGTATGCCAACACTCCTGTAAACATAATACACAAGGCCAGAACAGTCAAAACCCCGGGAGGGTGAATCTCCCCCATATTTGTAAGGCGAGCCTACCAGGGAAAGGGCTTTGCTCACCACGGCCCTGGCCGGAGATTCCCTCACCGAACACCCCCACAACAGAACCATGAGGATAATCCCTATCTTTTTCATAGGAAAACATTATACAATAACTCCCTGCTATTTTCAATCTCCCAAAAAAGGGACAGACCCTAAAATCCTAAAATCACTGGAAAAAATCTTTGACTTACCCACTCAAACGGCATATAAAAATTCTATGGAGGAGGCAAAGGCAAAT
>JALVRF010000164.1 GCA_027025175.1 Candidatus Aminicenantota bacterium
GTGGTAAGGATGAACCTAAATTATGGAAAAATAAATCTCCCCTACAATTACGAATCCTGGGTGCTGAAAGTCCCCACTAAACATCTCAAGGACTTTGCCTTTGGGTATCAAAACCTCTTTGCTGACCTTACATATATCTGGGCTATCCAGTATTTTGCCACCCCGGAAATTCCCCTTGAACAGAGGAGGAAGAACCTCCGCAGGTTTTTTGACGCCGTGTGGAGCCTTGACCCCCATTACCTGGAAACCTATTCCATTGCTGCCCTTATAGCCGACTTTGACTTTCACGACCCTGACCTGGCCATTGAATTCCTCCTGAAGGGATTTAAGAACAATCCCGGAAAGGTGGATCTCCTGGAGGAGGCTGCCTATTACGCCTTTGCCAGGAAAAAGGATTATGATCTGGCCTATAAACTTTACATGAGGGCCTATAAGATAAACCACGACCCCAAAACCCTCCGCCTGGCTGCTGCCATGCTGGAGAAGGGAAACAAACTGGAAATTTCCTGGAATTACTGGAGGCAGGTTTATGAGCAGGCCAAATCAGAATATTTGAAGAAAATAGCCTGGCTCCACCTATACAAGATAAAGGCAAAAATAGACATCCAGATTCTTTCGGAGAAAATCAGGCAGTTCAGGGAAAAATACGGAAGATATCCCCTATTTCTTGAGGAACTGGTTCGGGAAGGATTTTTAAAGGAAATTCCCAAGGACCTGGATGGAAATCCCTACAAATACGACCCCGCCACCGGAGAGGTAAAACCTGCCAAGGAGAAACTTTGGAAATAGTAATTCTGATTTTCGCCTTTCTTTTCGGTCTGGCCTGGGGAAGTTTCCTTAATGTGGTCATCTACAGGGTGCCAGAGGGAGTTTCCCTGTTGAGACCCCGTTCCTTCTGCCCTGTTTGCGGAAACAAAATCAAATGGTACGATAACATTCCCCTCCTGAGTTATATAATCCTCAGGGGAAGATGCCGATATTGTGGGGCTAAAATTCCCTTAAGATATCCCATAGTGGAACTCTGGACAGGGCTTACTTTCGTTTTTCTCTGGAAGAATTTTTCTGCCTTTCCCCTGGAGATGGCCAGGGGGTTCGTCTTCACCACTCTTCTTATCGTCCTTGCAGGGATAGATTCCTGGAAAATGCTCCTTCCGGACATCTTCACCCTTCCAGGAATAGCCGCAGGGGTGGCCTTCTCTTTTTTCCTTCCCCCGGGGCCAAAATCCTCACTTCTGGGGGCAGTTCTCGGATATATTTCCCTCTGGCTGGTTTACAAAATATTCCTTCTCCTTACGGGAAAGGAGGGAATGGGATACGGGGATTTTAAAATGTTCGCCATGATAGGAGCATTTATGGGGGTGAAGCAGTTGATTCCGGTGATTCTCGTATCCTCCTTAGCCGGGGTTATCGTAGGGCTGGGAATAATGATTTTCCGAAGGAAAAGGGAGGTGGTTCTGCCCTACGGGGTTTTCATGGGACTCGGGGCCTGGGTCCTTTATGTTTTCAAAATAGACCTTTTTAAACTTTACATAGGGGCGGTGCTTTGAGGAGGACGGCGATTTTCCTTCTCCTCCTGGTTATCTTCTTCTGGGCCCTATTAAATTACTCGGTGGTAATGGGTTTCAACCCATACATGAGCCCTGAGGCCCTGACCAGATTGAGGAGGCTCTGGGGACTCCTCTCGGCCCTTTCACTGATACTGGTTCTTATTCTTGCCCTCTGGGCTTCGGTTTCGGAAAAAGGACGGAAGAAAAGAGAAGAGGTTTTTCCAGAACTTTTGCAATTTCTTTCCCAGAGGGGAGCTCTTGCGGGAAGGATTCTCCAGGAGATAATAAACCGGCTGGAAAGTCCTGCCTTTGTTACCGAAGGTGATAGGGTGGTTTTTAAAAACAGGGCTGCCCAGGCTCTTCCCACTCTGTCCATCCCGGCCCTTTCCCGCTCCTACGAAATAGAGAAGGTGGAACTCAACATGGGCGAGGCCATAGCCACCCTTTATATCCTCAAGGACATGGAGAAGATACGCCAGGAGATAAAACAGGAGGAGGAGAGGAAAAGGCTTGTTTCCCTTGGGGAAATGTCCTCCTTCCTCTCCCACGAAGTCAAAAATTCCCTTTCAGTTATCCTTGCCTTAGCCAAAACAGGGAAAACAGAGGAGATAACCCAGGAGGTCCAGAACCTTACCCGTCTGGTGGACGAGTTCCTCCAGGAAGCAAGGCCCATTAATCCTGTCCTCCAGAGGTTTATCCTGGACCAGGACTTCTTTTCAAAATGGGGGATTGAGGTCTCGGGTAGGGCTGAGGTTCAGGCAGACCCATACCTTCTCCAGATGGTATTTGAAAACCTTGTAAGGAATTCTAAGGAGGCCGGGGCAGAGAACATCCGCATAAGAATTAGGAAGGAGGGGAAGAACTGGCTGTTGGAGTATTTTGACGACGGAAAGGGAATAGAGAAGGGAGAGGAGGAGTTCATTTTCCTTCCCTTTTATTCCAGGAAAACCGGCGGAACAGGCTTGGGGCTTTCCTTCGTGAAGAAAGCCCTCATCTCCATGGGAGGGGACATAAAGGCAGAGGCCAGGGAAGGAGGGGCAAAATTCGTGATAAGGATTCCCTCATGATTCTTTGCCTTTGCGGGGCCATAGCCACTGGAAAAAGCACGGTGGCAAACGTGTGGGAAGAAATGGGTGCTAAGGTCATAAGAGCTGACCTTGTGGGCCACAGGGTGCTTTCCCTTCCCCATGTAAAGGAGGCCCTGAGAGAGAAGTTCGGGGAGGGAATATTCATGGAAGGGGAGGTGGACAGGAAAGCCCTGGCTGAGAGGGTTTTTTTTGACAGGGAAGCTCTGGAATTCCTGAACCACTTGAGCCATCCTGAGATAAAAAGGCTCATCGGGGAGGAGATAAAATCTCAGAAAGGGATCGTGGTTATTGAGGCGGCGCTCCTTTTTGAAATAGGTCTGGACGAATTCTGCCACATCATAGTCTCCACCTATTGCCCGAAGGAACTCCAGAGGCAAAGATTGGTGGCCAGGGGATACAACCCAGAGGAGGCTGAGGC
>JALVRF010000165.1 GCA_027025175.1 Candidatus Aminicenantota bacterium
TTGGCGCCTGCCACGATGTAGCGGAGCCCCTCGTGGAATATGGCCTGGGCCAGGACGGTGGCGGTGGTGGTTCCGTCTCCAGCAACGTCAGAGGTCTTGGTGGCCACTTCCTTTACCATCTGAGCGCCCATGTTTTCCCAGGGATCCTTGAGTTCAATCTCCTTGGCAACGGTAACCCCGTCCTTGGTAACATTGGGGGCCCCGAACTTCCTTTCAATGATTACATTTCTTCCCTTGGGTCCCAGGGTAACCTTTACGGTGTTGGCGAGTTTATCCACGCCCCTTTTAATGTATTCAAATACTTCGTCTCCTAACCTGATGTCCTTTGCCATGGTTCACCTCCTTATTTTTCAATTATGGCAAGTATTTCGTCCTCGCGGACGATGACGAGTTCCTCGTCGTCAATCTTGACTTCGGTTCCAGCGTATTTACCTATGAGAACTATATCTCCTGGCTTTACAGTAATGGGAACTTTCTGGCCGTTTTCAAGAACCTTTCCCTCACCCACAGCAATTACCTCTGCCTTCTGTGGTTTTTCCTTGGCAGTATCGGGAATTATAATGCCTCCCTTCTTTACCTCCTCTTCCTCAATTCTTTTGAGAACGACCCTATCATGAAGTGGCTTTAATTTCATTCCACACCTCCTTTGTCAATTTTTACATGTTGATTATATCAAAATCAGCATAATGTAAATCAAGAGGCAATATGCAAAAATATCTCTTTATTTTTTGCGATTTTGGCTTTTTTCTTTTATTTTTTTCTTATTTTGTATTTTTTCATTTTCTGGGTAAGGGTGTTTCTGTGAATTCCCAGTATCCTTGCAGCCTCTTTTATTTTCCCCCGGGACAATTTTAGCGCTTCCTTTATGGCGATTTTCTCAACTTCTTCTAAAACTTCGTTCAGTGTTATCCCGGAGTGAAGGAGAAATTTTATTTCTTTTTCAAATTTTTCCCGGAGTCCCAATTTTCCTCCCAGATTTTCTCTCCTTTTATTAGAAGTTTTGAGCCAATTTTAATAAGTAATGGGCCGGTCTGAGAAGATAGGACGAAATCCCTGCTTATGCCAAAGGAGACCAGAAACATGCTCAAAGCGACCAGAAGTATCATTGCCTTGAGCAGGGCGAAGAGTCCCCCGAGTAACCTATCCAGTAAACCTATGGCACCCTTAATGAGAAAGGATATTATCATTGAGATAACGGCAAAGATAAGATAAACGGCTATGAAGGTTAGTACACTTCCCGCTATCCTGAGGAGTTCGGGATTTTTTATGTATGGGGAAAGCAAATTTATGGCCCTGTCCGGGTGATTTATGGCCATGTAAAAGGCCGTAAGAAGACCTACCAGGGAGAGAAGTTGCCTTAAAAGTCCCCTGAAGAAGCCATATATGAAAGCAATACTCAGAACCGCCATGAAAATGAGGTCAAATCCCATTCCTGTTCCTTCTTGATTTTAACTCCTCCACAACTTCATATCCACAAAATACATCTCCTAAATGAACTGAGGGTTTCCTTTTTCCGTGGAAATCAGTACCGCAGGTAGGGGCCAGGGAGTATTTTTCCGCCATTTTTCCGTAAAACTCTTCCTGGGCTTTATTGTGATAGGTATTTTTCACCTCAATTCCCTGAAGTCCGGCTTTTTTAAGATAGGCTATGTCTTCTTCCTCTATAGGAGTATATGCTCCAGGATGGGCAAGGACAGGAACCGCCCCCTTTTCGAGAAGTTTCTCTATCATTTTCTCTATGGGAACATAGACCCTTTCCACATAGGCAGGACCTCCCGGGAGAAAATGGGCTCGGTAGAATTCCCTTATGGGATCCTGCATCCCACTGAATTTTTCAGGGTGCCTTTCCATAAGAAGTTCAATTATGATAGGAGCAGTGGGAGGCGCCGGGGTGGATTTTTCTATCACTTCTTCAAAATTAATATCGTAGCCCAATTTCTGCAATTTTTCTATTCTTTTCCTGGTAAGCTCAAGCCTGCTTTTCACTATAGGGGAAAGAACTTCCCTGCCGTCCTGGGGGGAGAGAAAATAACCCAGAAGGTGTGTTTCCCTTCCCCTGTATCCTGTGGTAATTTCCACCCCGGGGACTACTTCAAGCCCTATTTTTTGAGCGTATTTCACTATTTCAGGATAGGCCCCCATGGAATCGTGGTCCGTTATGGAAAAGGCATAATAGTCCAGGCGTTTAAGTTCGTCGGCTATTTTTTCCGGCGGTAACTCGCCATCAGAACTGAATTTTGAATGGATGTGAAGGTCAACCTTCCTCACCGAAGAGTCTCCTCAGAGCCTCCCTGTATTTTTCCTGGGTTTTCTTAACCACTTCAGGGGGAAGAGGAGGCGGTGTGGATTTACGGTCCCAATCGGTGCTTAATAGGTAATCCCTTACATACTGTTTGTCGAAACTCCTCTGGGGTCTTCCAGGCTCGTATTCTTCGGCAGGCCAGAACCTTGAGGAATCCGGCGTGAGGAGTTCATCTATTAAAATGGGTTTTCCGTCAAGAAGGCCAAATTCAAATTTAGTGTCCGCTATAATTATGCCCCTTCCTAAGGCGTAATCGTGGGCCTTTTTGTAAATGGAAAGGGAGACTTCCATCAGGTAGTCCGCATGGGATCCCACAATTTCCCTGTATTCCTCCAGACTTATGGGCATGTCGTGACCTTCAACGGCCTTGGTGGTGGGGGTAAAAACAGGCTGCGGAAGGCGGTCGCTTTCCCTGAAACCATCCCCGACTTCCTGTCCGAAGAGTTTTCCCGTCCTTTTGTATTCCTTCCATCCGCTTCCCGCAAGATAACCCCTGACTATGAATTCAACCGGGATTGGCTCTGCCTCGTGAACCAGCATAAAACGGTCCTTAAATTCCTCAGGAAGTCCGGGAACCTTTTCCCATCTCCACTCAATGAGGTGATTTTCTACCTCAGGAAAATGCTGAAACCACATGACTGACATTTTCGTCAGTATTTTTCCCTTATCTGGAATTTCCGTGGGCAGGACGAAGTCAAAGGCGGAAATCCTGTCTGTGGCCACAAGAACCAATTTCCCGTCCGAATACCT
>JALVRF010000166.1 GCA_027025175.1 Candidatus Aminicenantota bacterium
GGAAAAAATCATGGGATGCGGGAAAAAGGAGGAAACACACCAACAAAAAACTTGCCCAGTAACCCTTCATACTCAAATTTTACATTTCTCGTATATAATAACCCATTGATTCTTACTCCTCCCAGGGGAAAAATCTCTGTTAAGACCTTTGAAGGGAGGGGACAGGCCCAGATATGCGGATATTACGAAACTTGCCAACGTCCAGGGTTACTGGTGGTTGCCGTGATATTGAAAACCGAAAGGGTTATAAAATCCTCAGGTCAATAAAATGAAATAAAAGAAATCCCAGGTTATAATAGAAGGATGAAGAGGCGGGAGATTTTTTCCCTTTTTCTTCTTTTCGTATTTGTCTTCGTTGCAGGAAGTCTCCTTACCTTCTCCCCGGAACAACTATACAGGGGAAAAGGTCTTTTCGGAAAATGGGGGGTAAAAACTTCCCATTATCTTCTACAGGCCTTCGGATATGGCACCGTTGCCCTTCTGTTTTTTATATTGCTCTGGGCCATCTCCTGCTGGAAGGAGGAAAGAATATGGCTATTTCAGAGGCTGGTGGCCATGTTGTTTTTCACCGCCTCGGCCTCTGCTATTCTCTCGGCCTTCGTCCCCTCGGGAATTTATGCCTCAGGGGGAACGGTGGGGGAGGTTCTTTTCAGGGCCTTTTCCCCTCTTATGGGAAGATGGGGGGTTCTTCTTGCAGGGATTTTCCTTCTTCTCCTTTCCCTTTACAGTTTCTCCAATTTTTCCCTTCGCAGGACCTTTTCCTACATAAACAAACTCATCAACTTTACCCTGAGCCGGGTAATTCTGGAGGTAAAAGTTCCCATAAGTCTCAAGGAAACCCTCCCGGCCTCCCCCCGGTTGCCAGGGAAAAAGAAAAAAAGAAAAAAACCCGTGGTGAAAAAACCCGAAAAGAGGGAGCCTGAACTCTTTCCTGTGGTTGACTTCCAGGAACCTCCCCTGGATTTTCTGAAGGCCCCGGACGGGGAGATTGAAGTTGATCGAAGAGAAATAGAGGAAAACATAAGGGAAATAGAGGCAAAACTCGCCGAATTCGGGATAAGGGGGACAGTGGAAAGGGTTAATCCGGGACCTGTGGTAACGGTTTACGAATTTAAACCCCAGCCCGGGGTAAGGGTATCCCAGGTCATAGGGGCCTCCACCGATGTGGCCCTTGCCCTGGGTGCTGAAAATGTGAGGATAGCCCGCATTCCAGGAAAAAGAACCATTGGAATAGAGGTGCCCAACCACCACAGGAAAACCATTTACCTCAGGGAGATAATTGAGTCCAGACCCTTCGTGGAGTCCCCTTCTCCCCTTACATTAGCCATCGGCAAAAATGTGGATGGGAGTCCCTTCGTGGTGGACCTCAGGCCTTTCCCGCATCTGCTCATAGGGGGAGCCACTGGAATGGGAAAAAGCGTGGCATTAAACGCCATGCTGGTTTCCATGATTTACAAGAGCAAGCCTGATGAGGTCCGTTTTATACTCATAGATCCTAAGAAGGTGGAATTTCCCATTTACAACGGGATTCCTTACCTTCTTTCCCCGGTTATAACCAATGTTACAAAGGCCATTCAGGCCCTTATCTGGGCCGTAAAGGAAATGGAAAGAAGGCTGGGCCTTCTGGAAAAACTCAGGGTAAGGAACATAGCCCAGTACAGGGAAAAGGCTTCTCTGCTTAGGGAAAAGGGTGAAGATGTGGAGATGTTGCCCTACATAGTAATAATCATAGACGAACTGGCCTCCCTTATGCTCTCTGCCCAGAAGGACATGGAAATGCTCCTTACCCGCCTTGCCCAGGAAGCCAGGGCCCCTGGAATCCACCTCATACTGGCAACCCAGAGGCCCTCCACGGACATAATAACAGGCACTATAAAGAACAATTTCCCGGCAAGGATTGCCTTAGGGGTCCCTTCCCGGTTTGACTCCAAAACAATCCTTGATCAGGAGGGAGCTGAAAAACTTCTTAACAAGGGCGACATGCTTTTCAAATCTCCCAACTCCTCCATCCTCAGGAGGGTTCACGGGGCCTATGTGAGCGAAGAGGAACTGATGAGGATAATTGAATACCTTAAAAACACAGGACCTGTCCAGTACAGGGACATTTTCTCAGAGGTAAAAAAGAGGGAAAGCGTTTCAGCAGCCCTTTCTCAGGGAGACGACCTTTACATCCAGGCGGTAAAACTGGTCCTGTCCACCGGTAGCACCTCCGCCACCTTCCTCCAAAGAAGATTGAGAATAGGTTTTCCCAAGGCATCACGGCTTCTGGACATGATGGAACAGGACGGTATTCTTTCCCCTATGGACCCCGTTACCAAGAAAAGGGAAATCCTGGTGGATAGAATGGAATATCTAAGGTCTCTGGAGGAGGAATGAAAAGAATAATTTTTGTTCTCATAGCCTTCTCACTTATGGCCAGCGATGCCCTGGTAAGAAGGGAAGAGTGGAAATTCAGCAAAACCAAAACCGGATACGACTTCAGGCTGGTGAAAATAGTTAAAAGATTGGGCTGGAAGGGCAAAGATTTCATGAGAAGGTTTGAGATGGTTTTGCCCGGGGAATACAGTTTGATGGTTGAAAAGGCCTATACCGTAAATTCCATGGGGAAAAAAATAGATGTTCCACATCAGGATATTTCCACCGGTCCGGTCCCTGGATTTGCTTTTTTCCCCTATTTTTCCTTTTTAAAATTGCACCGCATAGACTTTGGCAATCCCGACCTTCCCTCGGAATCCCATCTGGAACTCTCCGGAAAGGCCCAGGAAGAAACCCTTGATTGGGCCTTCACCCTGCTTGAACCCTTTCCTGCCTTAGAAAAGAGGTGGAGTTTCACGGGATTTGATTCGGTGAAATACTACGCTCCTGGCTTTGTGCCCCAGCAGTTTCTCCAGCCAGACGAAAGGGGAGGGGAGGCCATGGCCATCCGGTTCGTCAATCTTCCCCCCTATCCTCAGGAACCACTCCAGCCCCCAGCCCCCTCCCTGGTAATTTCCTCCTGGAGCGGCTGGACCTCCCTGGCCAACTCCGTTAAGGATTCCATAGAGGTAGGCAAGGGCCAGTTCAGGTTCCCGGACATCTTCTCTGCCTTAGAATTCATCAGAAAAAAATTAAGGAGGGTAAACCTTCCCATTAAATGGTCCCTTTTATATGCCCGTTCCCCTGAGGAAGTTCTCAAAAGCGGATACGCAAGTCCCGTGGAGGTGGCTCTGGTTTTAAAATGGGTTCTGGCAGGGGCTGGCTACAACCCTGAGTTTTACTTAGAAGCACCGGTGGACAGGTTCTCCGAGGAAGTTCCAGCCCTTTCCCAGTTCACCGAGGCAGGGGTTTATCTCCCGGGACCTGGCCTTTACATAAATTCCAGGCTTGTGCCTGAAAAAATGCCTCCCCAGAGGGTGCTCTGGATTTTCTCCAGGATACCCCATCTTCTGAGAACAGGTCCGGTAAAACCAGGGGAAAACGGAATAAGGGCAGAGATGAGCATATCAGGGGGAAAAATAAAGGGAAAAATTGAGGGCCTGGGGAATTTCCTTCTCTACGGAGACCCGTCTAAAGAAGCAAGAAAATACGCAGGTTCCCTGGGATTAAAAATCACTGTAAATCAGGCCAGATTAACGGGAAACACTCTGGAATTCGAGGGTGACCTCGTGGCAGAGGACGGCCTGGTAAGTCTCCGTCCGGACATGAGCCTTCTTCCGGCCAGTGAGGAGGGATTCGGAGAGGACAGGATAACCCCGGTAAAATTTCCCCAGCCCTTCTTCGTTGCCCTAAAGCTCAGGGTGGAGAATCCTTCTGACATAATATTCCTGCCCTCCCCGGCCAGATACAGCAACGATTACGGAAGATTCATCTTGGAGGTAAAAAAGAACAGCGACTATGTAGTTCTGAATTACAGGGTGGAACTTCTAAAAGAAAAAATTGCCCCTGCAGAGGCAGGGAAGATTAAAAGGCTCATTCACCTCTGCAGGGACAAAAACCTTACCTCCCTGGTCTTTCTTCCCCGGTAAGTTCAGATTTTAACTTTATAAAGGAAACCACCGAATCCCCAGAGCCTGATAACCAGGCAGAAAAGCCAGCCCACATAGGGGATAAGGCTTATGAGAATGAGAAGAATTAATCCTACAGGATAGGAAATCCAGAGGGTGATTTCCTTTTTGAATATCCACTTGAGAACTATGGCACCCAGGGCAAAGGCTGCCAGAAGTTTGGCGAAGTAGAGACCTATCAGTAAAATGGGAATTCCAATCAGCCCAATGAGCCACGTGTAAACTATCACAAAGAAGGCGAGAATTAGAATTATGAAAGCAACAGCCTCTGCAGCCCCCAGGAGAAAGGCCTTTACTGGCTTGCTGAGAATCTCCTCCTTAAGCCTTTTTACCAGGGATGGGAACAGGAGAAACAGTATATAACCGAGAACAAGGGAACTTATGAACCAGGAAATCTTGAACCACAATCCGGAAAAGAGAAAACCCCTTTTCTTTTTGGCCGGGGCCTTTGCTTCCTTTTCAACTTTTTCAACTTCCTTCTTTACCTTTTCTGCTTTTTTCTGAACCTTTTTACCGGAATACTTGTGGAAAACCACCTCCCCGGCCACGACCCCCTGTGGAATTTCAATCTGCTTCGGGGCCCAGTATTCCAGTTTGCCCTGGATTTTGGCCTCTGGGAGGAAAATTATGTTCTTGGCCTTAATTCTGGCATCAGAGTTCAGAATCCCTCCTAAAACCACCTCGTTGCCTGCCAGGCTCACTTTTCCGTTGACCTGCCCGTAAATGTCAACCTCTTCTCCGGCAGCGTAAACCTCTCCCTCCACCACTGCTCCCTTTTCTATCCTCAGTTCCTGACCGGCGAAAAGCACATCCCTGCTCATGCTCCCGTTTACCTCAAGGCTCCTGCCGAAGAACCTCACGCTTCTGGAAACGGACCCATTGAGGACCAGTTTCTCGCCGAAAAAGAAAACGCTGCCCTGAATGTTCCACAATCTTGCCTTTCGGCCCAAAAACAGAACATCCCCGTCCACTTCTTTGGCAATCAATTCGGTTCCGCTGGCATAGAGGTCACCTGAGAGATTGGAAACCTCAATAAGTTTTCCCTTTTTGAAGTTTGCCCCCAATACCGGCACCACCATCAATATTGCCACTAATACCACCAGCCATTTCCTCATTTTGCACCTCCAGGATTTCATTACATTATAATTATACGAAATTCTGCGGCCGTTTTCAGGGAAAGTTTATTTTAAAAAGGCCAAAGCCCGATTTTTGAAATTTTCACCTGAGTATATCCTCCAGGGCAGGGGTCAGTTCAGGGAAGCGGAATTTAAAATCCAACTCAAGGAGCCTCGTGGGAATTGCCCTGCAACTGGAGGTAAGCACAGAGGCCACCTCACCGAATAAGAGTCTCAGAAGGGATTTCGGCAAAGGAAGAAAAGCGGGGCGCTTTAAAACCCTGGCCAGGGTCCTTGCAAATTCCATCTGCCTGACAGGATCGGGAGATACGAGGTTAAAGGGCCCTTCAGCCCCGGATTTCTCCCCAAGAAAAATAAGGGCAGATATGAGGTCCTCAATGTGTATCCAGGAAAACCACTGAAGCCCCCTGCCTATGGAACCTCCCAGGCCCAGGCGAAAGGGAAGGAGCATTTTCTGGAGGGCACCTCCCTTTCCCAGAACTATTCCGAAACGGGCTATCACCACCCTTATCCCCTTGGTGCTGAAATTCAGGGCCTCTTTCTCCCATTGCACGCAGAGACTTGCCAGGAAGTCCTCCCCTGCCGGGTGTTTTTCGGAAACTTCCTCCTCGCCACAATCACCGTAATAACCCACAGCAGAAGCGTTAAGCAGCACGGAACCCGGAGAAAGGGCCTGCCCGAGATTACGGGTTGAAAGGACCCTGGAGTTAAGGAGAAGTTCCTTGTAAGCCCTGGTCCACCTCCGGAATATGTTAGCCCCGGCAAGGTTTATTCCCATGTGGCAGCGGGAAGCAACTTCCATCCATTTCCCGGGCTCAAGGGGATCCCCCATTACGGGCCTTACTCCTTCGGGAAGAAATCTGAGCTTGCTTTTCTTCCTGACTAAGGCATAAACTTCGTAGCCCTCCCTCACCAGGCCCCTTAAAAGATAACGCCCCACGAAACCGGTTCCCCCGGCTACGAAAACCCTTCTCATCACCAGGATTATATCAGGAAAAAGACGAAATTTTGGGGACACCTATAGGAAAGGGAATGATGGTGGAATATTAAACCATTTCTTCGCCTCCTTTTCGCCATACCCCTTTGCCATTTCAAATCCAAATCTCTTTCTCCTCTTATTCCTTAGCATGTGGGAACAGGTCCGATTTCAGCCTTATTCCGCCTCCGCAAGGATGCGGATAATCTGGTCCACTGCGGAATTCTTCCTTAATTTTGCGAAGCAGGTCAGCATTTACTGGCGTTAATGATTTCGGGTATAATAAAAATATGCCCAGAGGGACAAGGATTCTCAAACTTAAGAAGGATTCTCCCGAGGTTGAGTTAAACTTTGAACTGGATTTCTTGAGGTCCCTTACGCTGGAGGAGCGCTTTAAAATGCTCTTTGAAAGGATGAAAATGCTAAACAGGATGTTAGAAGAGAATGGATTTAGAAAAACTCCTGAAATTATTAAACGAAAATAGAGTTAAGTACTTAATAATCGGGGCTGCTGCCTTTCCGGTTTATGGATATGCAAGAGCCACTCTGGATATTGATTTTTTTATTGAACCTACATTTGAGAATGCAAAGAGATGTTATAAAGCTCTCAATGAATTCGGTTACGACCTTTCTGACATTTCTGTGGAGGACCTTCTGAATTATAAAATCCTAATAAGACAGTATGCACTGGAAATTGATATTCATCCCTTTGTGAAAGGGGTTAAATTTGAGGAAGTATGGGCTAACAGAGTGAAAGCAAAAATAGGGGAGAGCGAGGCATATTTCGCCTCGCTTGAAGATCTGATAAAAATGAAAAAGGCAGCCGGAAGGCCAAAGGATTTAGAAGACCTCAAGGTTCTGGAGAGATTAAAGAACAGTAAGAAAGGAAATAAATGACTTCCCCTTAGCAGAGCTTCTATCTTGGGGTTTGTGAGCGAAAACGGGACAGGTCTGGTTCTCAGCCTTTAGCTTTTAGTCCTTAGCTATTAGCCCAAGGCTCAACGCTCACTCAGGGCTTCTCCCGAAAAACGGGACCAAAATTAGGGACAGACCCATTTTAAGAAAGTAAAGGGGTTGACTTTTTAGTTAGACAGTTTTAAAATTATCTAACGGAGGTGAAGATGAGGAAATTAGCCATTTTCTTCCTGGTTATAGCCCTCATGGCCGGGGAGAAACTCCCCGTCATCCTTAATGGAAAGATAGTTGGCCATGAAGAGGTGAATTTCTCGGGAAACTGCATGACTTCCCACGGAAATTACGGGTTCATCCCCATGGGATTCAAAATGAAAATATGCTATGAGGGAAGCCTTCCCTCCTATTTTTCCTTCTCCGGAACCGTAAGGGGAATGCTCCAGAGGATTGTGGTCAGGAAAAAGGGAAATTCCCTGAGGGGAACCATAACCGCAGGAAGCAATACTTTCCCCTTATCAGTGAAACTCACTGGCCCCACCCTCATTCTTCCCAGCGGGCCCCTTTCCCCCTTTCTCATGGCCTACCGGGTGATAAGGAAAAACTCCCTGAGATCTGCCAGGGCCTACATAATTCCCCAGACCTTCCTGGATGCGAGCATAAGCGCGAATCAGGAGGTTTCCATAACCATGGCCGGACTTAAAATAAGGGTTGGGAAGGATTTTGTTTTAATCCCTGCCCAGAACTTTTCCTTAGGGAAACCCCCTGAAAAAACCGGAAAGAAAGTGATAAAAATCCAGGGGACAAAGCCAGGAACTGAAGAGGTTTCCCAAAAGGACCAGTGCCTGGTGATAAAGAGAGACCAGATGACCGTGGTGGACGGGATCTTAGAATATTGCCCTGGAAGGGTGCACTTTAAGGGAACCCTCTATGCGGGTCTTTTTTCCTATCCTTCGGAATTTGAAGCGAAAAGGGAGGACTTCCCCTCCTTCGTTCACCTTAACCCCTTCCTTTCCCTTCCCATACTCCAGGAGGAATGGACATCCCTTCCTGAGAAATTCCGCCTTCTCCTTCCTCCTCCCTATTTTTATCCCAGACCCTACACTCTTCCTGCTGAAATAATCCCTGCCGGGAAAAATCTCTACTACCTTAAAATCTCGTCCTCCCAGGGATTTTTCGTAAGAACCGAGAAGGGAATCCCGATGGCCATGGGGGACCCCCTTAGCGGAATTTTCGTAAATCAGGAAAAACTTTCCCTGAAACCCCCTTCTTATAACCCCAAAAAGGGAAAGGAGGTCAATATAAACGGCCTGTGCGGAACCCTTCTACTTCCACCCGGAGCAAAGGCAGGCGTGGTCTTCGTCTCCGGCTCAGGCCCCCAGGACAGAAACGAGAACAGCCCCGTAAAATGGGGGCTGAAAACCTATCTCTTCGCCAGGATTGCAGACCACCTTTACTCTAAGGGGATAGCCTCCCTTAGAACCGATGACCGGGAAGTGGGCTGCTCCAGGACGGCAAAACCAGGACTACAATCCGCAGTTCAGGATGTGGTTTCCCAGGTGGAATTTTTAAGAAAGACCATGGGGAAGGGGAAAATTTACATACTGGGTCACAGCCTCGGGGTCCTCATCGCCCTTATGGCTTCAGGGAAAACTAAGGTGGACGGTCTTATTCTCCTGGGAGCCTATTCGGGAAAGGGAAAGGACATCGTTTTCTATCAGGTGAAAGACGCCGTTAAAGGAGCGGAAAAACCTTACAGGGAGGCGGCCCTCAGGGAGGAAGAAAGGCTCATCTCTGCCCTGCTTTCAAGAAATCTCAGCGAAAGGGACAGGAAAATCCTGGCCACCCCTTACATAGATTATCTAAGGGAGTTTTTCTCCCTGAACCCAGCGGATTTCGCGAAGTTTGCTCCGGAAAGGGTTCTTATAATAAACGGAAGCCTTGACCACCAGACCCCTCCGTATTCCGCGAAGCAACTGGCCCAGGCCCTTAGGGCCTGCGGGGAAAATGTGGAATTTCTAACACTCCCCACAGACCACCTCTTTCTTCCATCCCCCACTGGCGAAGTCTCCCTTTACGGTTTTCTTATTTATACAGGGAAAACCC
>JALVRF010000167.1 GCA_027025175.1 Candidatus Aminicenantota bacterium
TTCGGGCAATGCGGCTCATGGATAAATTTTATCATATTGGACCTGTCCCTAAAAGTTAGTTGACATACAAGGAAAAGGATATTAAATTTTCCCTATGGGAAAGGGAGGAATATTAATACTGGACTTCGGCTCCCAATATACTCAGTTAATCGCAAGAAGAATTAGGGAACTGGGAGTTTATTCGGAGATAGTGCCCTTTTTTTCCGCCAGGGAATCTCTGGAAAAAATAAAGCCCAATGCCCTGATCCTTTCGGGAGGCCCCAGAAGTGTCTATGAAAAGGATGCCCCTTCTATAGAGCCTTCCCTCCTTGAGGGTAAACCTGTTTTAGGAATATGTTATGGGCACCAGATGATGGCAAAGCTCCTGGGGGGAGATGTAAAGCAGGCTAAAGCCAGGGAATACGGTTTTGCCTCCCTTAGGATTCTTGACCCTTCTGGTCTCTTGAAGGGCGTGGGAACCAGAGTCTGGATGAGCCACGGGGATGTGGTGGAGGAGCCTCCAGAAGGTTTCAAGGTTACTGCTGAGACTGAAAATACCCCTGTAGCGGTGATGGAAAACAGAGAAAAATTGTGGTTCGGGGTTCAATTTCACCCTGAAGTCCATCACACTCAAAATGGAACGGAGGTTTTCAGGAATTTCCTTGAAATTTCCCGAATCCCCAGAAACTGGAAACTGGGCGATTTTATAGACAGGAAGGTTGAAGAGATAAGGGAAACGGTTGGGAACGGGAAGGTGATTTGTGCCCTTTCCGGAGGGGTGGATTCCACTGTGGCGGCGGTGCTTATTTCCAGGGCCATAGGGGGTAATCTTTTTTGTATCTTCGTCAATAACGGTTTGCTGAGAAAGGGGGAGTTTGAGGAGAACCTGAAAATGTTCCGCCAGAAACTTCATCTTAATGTAAAGGGTATTGATGCTTCAGAAAGGTTTCTAAATGCCCTTCAGGGAATAAGGGAGCCTGAGAAAAAAAGAAAAATAATAGGCAAAATTTTTGTGGAAATTTTTGAGGAGGAGGCTGAGAAAATCGGTGGAATAAAATTTCTGGCCCAGGGAACTACCTATCCAGATGTTATAGAATCGGCAGGGGTAAAAGGTCCCGCAGCAGTTATTAAAAGTCACCATAATGTGGGGGGACTTCCCGATAGAATGAAACTTAAACTTCTGGAACCCCTCAGGGAGCTTTTCAAGGATGAAGTTCGGGAAATAGGCAGAAGACTGGGAATAGATCCCCATTTTATAGAACGCCATCCCTTCCCTGGGCCCGGTCTGGCTGTGAGGATAGTTGGGGAAGTGACCAGGGAGCGACTAGGAAAACTGAGGGAGGCAGATAAAATCCTTGAGGAGGAAATGAAGAGGTCAGGTATATATGTAGAGTTATGGCAGGGTTTTGCTGTCCTGGTTCCAGTAAAAACCGTGGGGGTTATGGGCGACGAGAGAACCTACGATGAGGTGATAGCCCTCAGGCTTGTTAAAAGCGTGGACGGTATGACCGCCGATTGGTACCTCCCTGACCGGGATTTTTTAGCCAGGGTATCCAGCAGAATTGTTAACGAGGTTAAGGGAATAAACCGGGTGGTTCTGGACATATCTTCAAAGCCACCCGCCACCATAGAATGGGAGTAAAAATGGAAAGAACAGAAAGATTCAGCATTTCCATGCCATCTTCCCTCCTGAAAAGATTTGATTCCTACCTCAGAAAAACAGGTTACTACAATCGCTCAGAGGCCATTCGTGATCTTATAAGGGAAAAACTGGTCCTTGATGAGGAATGGGATTGTGACTCACCTGAGGTGGTAGGAGTGCTGGTTCTTGTTTACGACCTGGGTAAGAGGGAGATTTCCGATCAGGTTTCCTCCCATCAGCACAGATACCTTAAGGAAATCACATCCACCCTTCATGTTCATATAGACCAGGAGCACTGCCTTGAAACGGTGGTTATCCGGGGAAATCCCTGCCGGGTGAAGGAAATAGCCTCGGAGCTCGGGACCATGAAGGGGGTTATATTTTACCAGTTGGTACCTGCGACCACGGGTAAGGGTCTCAGGTAGGTCTTTGATACTTAAATATATGACGGGCTGCTGCCGGCCCCAGATTAAAGAGAATATCCAGGGAGGAAAGGTCCTTTATAAAATCCCCCCAGAGTTGGGGATAAACAGGGAAGCGATATTCAAAGAATCTGATTTTTAGCCCTTCCTTTATGAGAAAATCAAGGTTAAGGTGGGATCTGGCCTCCTTATTCAAAAGAACTTCCTCTGCCCCTAATTTCTCGGCTAAGGAAAGGAGCAGGCCCTCTTTCTTTCCTTCAACCCCAAGGTTTGATTGAAGAAGGTAATTATCCCTGAAATAAAATTTTTCCCTGATCAGGTGAAGGAACTCAAAGTTGAAGTTCAAGAGTTTTTTGTGATACCTCCTGTATATTCTTTCCACCTCAGGAAAGATTTCGTCAAAATAAGGGGCGTGAAGATAGGAATGCTTAATGGAGAGGAGGTGTTTTCTTATCCAGTTTTCTCCGTAAAAGATCTCCACTTCACTTATGGGACGGAATCCCATCCCCTTTCTTTTTATGGGAACGCTGAGCCAGAGAGTCCCGTCCTTGCCCTTGAGGCGGTTTCTTCTCAGCCAGGTAAAACCCCTGGGAAATTGGACCGAGTCCAGGAGCACGAAACGGTCCACCAGGGAGGCTCTCACGAAAAACCCAGGGAAGGGGATAAAATAGGGCTGAGAATAGGAAAACCTCAATTTTTCCTCCTGAAATAATCCCTGACGATTTTAACGTCCTTAGATATGGCTTCTTTGAGTTCAACTGCGTCGTGAAAGGATTTTTCGTCCCTTATTTTTTTGAGAAAAACTATTCCTGCACGGGCACCTTCAGGGACATCGGCACTGTCCTCGAGAAGGTGCGCTTCTATGCCCCTTTCCTTTCCCCTGAAGGTGGGTTTAGAGCCTACATAAATGGCAGCAGGATAAGTTTTCCCCCTAAACCTCAAAAGCCCGGCGAAAATTCCCCGGGGAACTATGGGATTTTCCGGCTTGAAATTCAGGGTGGGAAATCCCAATTTTTTACCCCTTCCTTCCCCCCTAACCCTGATTCCTTCCACGGTATAGGGCTCGGAAAGGAGAATATTCGCCCTTTCAACCTCTCCCTTCATGAGGTGTTTCCTTATTCTTGAACTGGAAATTTTCCCCTGTGCATCCTCCAATTTTCTTATGGCCAGGGCCTCTATTCCCCATTCTCCTGAAACCTTTCTCAGCAGCGAAGCATCCCCGCTCCTGTCTCTTCCGAAACGAAATTCCTCTCCCACCAGCACCGCCATGGGGTTCAACTCCTTTCTCATTACACTCAGAAAATCCAGGGCAGACATGTTCCTGAACTCATTGAAGGGCAATACAAGAGTGGCGCTGGCAAACTGGCCGAGTGAGCGCAACCTCTGGGGAAGGGTTTGAAGGAGCCAGGCTTCCCCTTTTACTACCTCTACTGGATGGGGCCAGAAGGTTATAACCACCAGGGGAACCCTTCTGGCCAGAGCCTTATCCCTGGACATTTTAAGAATTTTTACATGTCCCAGGTGGAGGCCATCAAAATTTCCTATGGTAATCACAGAAGAATGGAAATTTCTCAGGTAGGAAAAAACTTCCATTTATTTGAAAAGGAAGTAGGATGTAAGATCCTTTATATATGTATAAAAAGGTTTAAAATTTCCCATGATAAATCCGAAAACGGAAAGCAATATTACCAAAATACTACCTATAAATATCCATTTCCACTTTCTTTCTTCCAGTTGTTCTGCCTTCTCAAGAGCATCAAGTATTTCCTCCTCTTCTTTTGTGGGTTGAATGAATCCTTTTTTCCTCAGGCTCCATAAGGCTTTAAGGCTCTGAAATTCATCGGCGCTGCTTAATATGAGCAACCTTTCCACCGGAGTTATCCCATCGACAAAATTTAGAAGGTGATATTCAAGGTTTGTTAGTTTATACGGCTCTTTTTGTGCCTCTTCCTCCGAACCTACTATTTCCACTTTAGATGGGTCAAAATCCGGGGAAACCTCGAAAACTATGTCCTCGGAGGGAATTTCCTTCCTTATCATGGGAAGTTCATCCAGAATGGTGGCTATTTCAAGCAGAAAATTTTCCACAGGGATAGGATTAATCATCCTGTTGTCCTCATCAAGTTCTTCTGCATTGTCAAATACATATTTTTTAATAGGGGTGGTGTAAAGTTTGAAGAAGATTCTCATTATCTGTCGGCGAAGAGCCTGTTCCACCACTTCCTGGCTTACAAATCCGTACCTGACCAGGACCTGCCCAAGTTTTTTCTTGGAAGCCTTTTGTAATTTTATGGCGTTCATAAGTTGATCTCTATTTATATGTCCCTGAACCACCAGTATGTTTCCGAGTCTTTCATCAACCCTTTTTGGAAAAGCGTCAGCACCAACGATTCTTCCCTTGTCCAGGTATATAAAAAAATGGGTATCATCCTGAGTGTCAACCCTCAGGGTGCCGGTGGCCTGCTGCATTCCCAGGGTCTGTAGTATCCCGGTAAAATCAAGTCCCTCTAATTTTATCGAATCCTTGCCCATTGCTTACCTCCAGGCCTTAAGTTCAATATAAATCTGGGAAATTAAGTAGAAAAGGAAAGCGCCAAGGAACAGGTGGGGATAAAAGGGGAGGGAGAGATACAACGACAGAATTCCGGCCATTGCGAAAAATACAAATAAGAAAGAGAACCCCCAGCCCACGAATTTTCCGGAGGCAAAGAGTTCCGTTCCAGGGATAAAATACCCGAGGAAAGAAGGTATTCCATCTGTAAAAAGTTCGTATTTCCTCCTTTGCCGTATTATTCCCATACTCATGGAAGAGGACATGTCTCCCCGGGTTAGTTGAATCATGTTCATACAATCCTCGCAGTATCCTTTGTAGTAGTATTCTGAACATCTTTCGCATATGGGTTTACCGCAGCCTTTACAATAGCGGGCACTGCCTATGTTTCCTGGAATCTTTTTGAGAAGGTAAAGCCCAAATAAGAAAAGGAGAAAACCGACAAGGAAGGGGGAAAGAATTGCAGGTTTCATGAAGGGATAGTAGGCTGCGAGAATTTCCGGAGGCAATCCCGTATCACCCACTTCCCTGCCAAAGGCCTTCCAGAAAACCTCCCTGGAATTCCACCCCAGGTCCTTGAACCCAGAGTTCTGGTTCCTGAGCCTTTCCCACCGGTTTCCGAATTCCTTCAATCCCCGGGATGAGTATTTCGCCGTTTCATTTATGTTGCCGAGAGTTTCATAAGTATACGCCAGGTCATATAGGGGGATTATATTATTGCTCCTGGCATATGCCCTTCTTAAAAGGTCAAGGCAGATAGGATACTCCTGGGACATGAACCTTATTTTGGCCAGGGCAACCATTGCCTTCACATGCATGGGATTGTGCTTGAGGATTTTTTCGTAAAGGCCCACGGCCCTTGAAAGTTCTCCCAGCCTTTGATAGGAATAGCCTAAATAATATGCAAGGTCATCGTCCCATTTATTTGATAAAACCTTTTCTCCTTCCTTAAGGGTTTTTGCGTCTTCATCGTAAAAATAAAGCCTGGACATCATCCTGTAAGTGTCTGAAAACCTGGGTTTTCCCGTGGAAGGAAGAAGGGAGGCCAGAAGGGTAACAAGGAGAAGAACGACGAGGAGGAAGGAGGAATAATTTTCCTCTGCATACAGGGTGAAAATAGCGGGAATAAAGAAAACCAAATACCCCCAACCTGGAAACAGAACGGCGGGAAGAAGCAGCAGGGCTATATAAAGAACGATAGCGGGAACCCTGCCCTTCCAGGTTTCCTTAAGATCATGATGAAGAAGAGGCGAATATTTGAAAATAAGGCTCAAGGACAGGAAAAAAAGGATTATAAGAAAAGACAGGGGTATGAGTTTTGAAAAGAAGTAAACAGAGAAATAAAATCCTTCCGGGGAAAATATATAGGAATAAGCGGCCCTTGTAAGGAAAGAAATTCCTTTAAAAATATGCCCTTTAAGCATCAAAAGGTGTCCTATTGCCATGGGAATTTTATAGTTATCTTTATCAATTGAGTTTAAATAATAAAGGGTTTTCAAATCCCGGCGTTCTACGGCTGTGGTAAGCATGAACTCCGAGGGCCAGCGGGTTTGAGTCCTCGCCCTGTCTTTTAGAATAAGGTTGAGGTGCTCCTTTTCCTTCTCAAGGGCTATCATGTTACCGCTTCGGTAGAAATAGCCCATTCTTCTTGCGGTATCCTTTATCCCTGCCCCCCAGATAAGAAGGCCCAGGCTAAGAAATAGAACAAATTTTCCTTTCATTTTTCCCCACCGGTTTTCTTTAGATAAAGTATTTTTAAACTGGCTGCCGTGGTAGTTATAAATTCCTGCTCTTCCCGGGTGAGATTCCCCCTGGTTTTCTCCATGAGAAGGTCTATTAATTCCATAAGCCTCATGGCTAAGGATATCTCCCCATTTTCAATGGCTTCTATGGCTCTGGCGTAAAAGGGCATCACCAATGACGAAAATTCCAGAGGGGGAATAACTTCCTTCTTCTCCATAGTTTAAATTATAATAATTACCGATATGGAAAACAAAGATTGTCCTTCTTTCTGTCGGCTCGTGGAGATAATGGCAAGGCTCCGTTCTCCAGATGGATGCCCATGGGACAGGAAGCAAACGGAGAAGAGCCTGGTGAAATATCTATTGGAGGAGACCTACGAGGTGGTGGATGCCATTGAGGAGGGCAATCCGGAAAAACTGAAGGAGGAACTGGGGGACCTTCTCCTGCAGGTGGTTTTTCTGGCACAGATTGCCAGGGAAAAGGGGCAATTTACCATAGAGGATGTGGCTAAATCCATAGGGGATAAGTTGATTTCCAGGCATCCCCATGTTTTCGGAAGTGAAAAATTTGAAACTGCCCAGGAGGTTCTGGAACGCTGGGATAGTTTCAAGAAAAAGGAGAAGAAAAAACTTCTGGATGGGGTTCCGGTTTCATCCCCTGCCCTTCTTGAGGCATACCTTATAGGAGAGAGGGCCGCGAGGGTGGGATTTGATTGGGAGAAAGCAGAGGATGTTTTTGAAAAAATAGAGGAGGAAACTAACGAACTCAGGGAAGCTACAGGGAAAGGCGAGGAAATAGAGGAGGAGTTAGGGGATGTTCTTTTCACCCTGGCGAATTTAGCCCGAAAACTGAATGTGAATCCTGAACTTGCCCTTAAGAAAACCAACAGGAAGTTCAGGGAAAGATTCGGGGAGATAGAGAAGGAAGCGGAGAAAAGGGGAAAGGAACTCAGGGATCTTTCCCTTAAAGACATGGACGAAATCTGGGAAACGGCAAAGAAAAAATGAGGCAGTTAGGGGTATTTTTCATAATTTTTTCCGCTATTTTTCTGATTTTAGGGGTTTTGCTCATTATTCTGCCCTCCATCCCCAGGCTTCCCGGGGACATCCTTATAAAGAAGAAGGGGTTGGTGATTTTCATTCCCCTGGGAACTTCCATACTCCTGAGTTTGCTTTTAACTTTAATTTTGAACCTCCTTTTCCGGGGTAAATGAAGTATCTAAGCATAAGGGGAGCCAGGGAGCACAACCTGAAGAACCTCAACCTTCGCCTTCCCCACGATCGGCTGATAATCATAACCGGGGTGAGCGGCAGCGGTAAAAGTTCCCTTGCCTTTGACACCATATTCCAGCAGGCCCAGATGAAATTTTTAGAGGTCCTTTCCCCTTATGCCAGGAGGTTTCTGGAAAAGGTTAGCAGGCCGGAGGTGGAGGAGATAAAGGGCCTGAGGGCTGGGGTGGCCGTAGACCAGAGGAGCATAACCCCCACTCCCCTTTCCACCGTGGGAACCGTCAGCGAAATTTACCACTACCTTCGCCTTCTTTTTGCCAGGCTCTCCACCCCTTACTGTCCCTCCTGCGGAAGGGAACTGCAGGCCCTCGCTCCTGAGGCCATAGTTGAGGCGGTGGAAAGGAGGTTTTCCGGGGAGAAAATTCAGGTCCTTGCCCCCCTGATAAGGAGAAAAAAGGGGGAACACCGGGAGGTTTTCCGCAGGATTTTAAAGATGGGTTTTCTCAGGGCCAGGGTTGACGGGAAAATCCTGGAGGTAAACCCTGAGATGAAACTTGCCCGCTCTTCCCTCCACGACATTGAAGTGGTGGTGGATGAGGGGAAACTGGAAGGTAAAAGGCTTCAAAGGGCCATTAAAACAGCCCTGGACATATCCTCTCCCTCCCTGGTGATTTCCAGCCGGGGAAGGGATACCCTGTTTTCCACATCCCTTCACTGTCCCTATTGCGGAATTTCCCTGCCGGAGCCAGACATAAGGCTTTTTTCCTTTCACAGCCCCTATGGGGCCTGTGCCGTGTGCCAGGGGAGGGGGGAGGTGAACGGAAGGAAATGTCCTGCCTGTGGAGGGAAAAGGCTCAGAAAAGAGGCCCTCGCTTTTAAGTTTTCAGGGTGCGATATAGGGGACCTCAGCGAAATGCCGGTGAGGGCCCTGGGGGAATTTCTGGCAGAGCAGAAAGATCTTCTGGAAAATCCAGTGGGAAGAAAACTCCTTAACGAGATAAGGGAAAGGATCCGTATAATGGAGGAGTTGGGGGTGGGCTATCTTGCATTAAACCGCTCCCTGAGCAGCCTCTCGGGAGGGGAAGCCAGGAGGGTCAGCCTGGCGGGCCAGATTGGACTTCGCCTGAGGGGAGCCCTTTATGTGCTGGACGAGCCTTCCATCGGTCTTCATCCTAAGGATCAGATGAAACTTGTAGAGATGCTTAAGCATCTGAGGGACCAGGGCAACACCGTCATTGTGGTGGAACACGACGAGATGACCATAAGGGAAGGGGATTACATCCTGGACCTGGGGCCCGGGGGAGGAAAAAATGGGGGCTGGATAGTGGTTCAGGGGACTGTGGAGGAGGTGGCAAAGGCTCCTAAATCCCTCACCGGAAAATACCTTTCAGGAAAAGAATCAATTCCCATGCCAGAGGAAAGGAGAAAACCCCGGGGATTCATAAGGATTAGAAAGGCGAGGGTTCACAACCTCAAAAACATAGATGTGGACATACCCTTGGGGGTCATGGTGGTGGTCACCGGGGTCAGCGGTTCAGGGAAGAGTTCCCTTGTGATAGATACCCTATACAGGGGTCTTAAAGGGGAAAAGGTGGAGGTTGAGGCAATAGAAGTGGAGGGGAATATCAGGGAGCCCGTGCTGGTGGATCAGAAACCCATCGGTAAGACCCCAAGGTCAAATCCGGCCACCTATATAGGGGCTTTTACCTACATCAGAAAACTTTTCTCCTCCCTACCCGAGGCCAGACGCAGGGGTTTTTCCCATTCCAGATTCAGTTTTAACCTGAGGGAAGGGCGGTGCCCCGTATGCGAGGGGGCAGGAACCGTGAGAATAAGGATGCATTTTCTCCCTGATGTTTTTGTAAAATGCAGGGAATGCGGTGGAAGAAGGTACAAAAGGGAGGTTCTGGAGGTGAGGTTCCGTGGGAAAAGTATATACGATGTTCTTGAAATGACCGTGGAGGAGGCATATGAGGTTTTTAAGGATGTTCCTCCGGTGGCCAGGAGACTTGAGATTCTAAAGGATATAGGGCTTGGTTACATAAAACTCGGACAGCCCTCTCCCACCCTCTCCGGAGGGGAAGCCCAGAGGGTTAAAATAGCCAAGGAACTCACCAGAAATGTTAAATCCAATCTTTACATTTTGGACGAGCCAACGGTGGGCCTGCATTTTGATGATGTGAAAAAACTCCTTCATGTCCTTCACCGACTGGTGGATTCGGGAAGCACGGTTATAATAATAGAGCACAACCTGGATGTTATAAAAAACGCGGACTGGATAATTGACCTGGGCCCTGAAGGTGGTGAGGAGGGAGGGGAAGTAGTGGCATGCGGGACCCCGGAACAGGTGGCTATGGCTCATACTCATACAGGTAAATTCCTCAGGGAGGTGATATTTGGACGCTAAGGAATACATAGAGAAAGGTATAAAGAGGGGGAGAATCCATCACTCCATCCTCCTTGAGGGAGGAGGAGAGGAGGCGGTGGAATTTTTTGCCAAGGCTTTGCTTTGCGGGGGCCAATGCCAGGGAGAGGGATGGAGGGGGGAAATCTACAGGGTTCGCCCCCAGGGAAAGAGCATTAAAATTTCCCAGATAAGGGAACTCCTTGAGGTAATAAAACTAAAGCCCTTCGCTGCCCCCAGAAGATTGGTGGTTATAGAGGGTGCGGAGCTTTTTACCCCCGAAGCGGCCAACGCCCTTTTGAAGACCTTAGAGGAACCTCCACCCAGCACATATTTTCTCCTCCTTACCTCCTCCCCTTCTGCCCTTCTTCCCACGGTGCTCTCCAGGTGTCTTCTTCTTAGTTGGGAAGGTAAGAAAACCGCAGGAAAAAGAAAACTACGCTCCCTTCAGGGAGTGAAAACCAGGGAAGACCTGAGGGATTTTATCTACAGTTTATATCTTTTCCTCAGGGATTGGGTTTGCTGGAAGGAAGGGGGAAGCCCTGTATATTTTCCGGAAGAGGAATTAAGGAAGGCCAGATTCCTCCCGGAGATGACCGGGGATATCCTTCAAAGGCTTGATAAAATTTATTCAATATCCGACAGGGCCAATTTGTCCATAGCAAGGGCCTATCTCGGTAAACTTCTTCAGGAGATGGGAATTGGCAAATTATAAACTAATAATTTCCTACGATGGAACAGAATACAAGGGATGGCAATACCAACCTGATCAGAGAACGGTCCAGGGGACCATCCATAAGGCCCTTCAGATTATAACCAAGAGGAAGCCCAAACTTTATGGGGCAGGGAGAACTGATGCTGGAGTTCATGCTCTGGGTCAGGTGGCGAATTTTCACACCAGGCTCTTCATTCCTCCGGAATCCATGAAAAGGGCCATAAATTCCCTTCTTCCTCCGGACATAAGAATCATAAAATGCGAGATGGTGGGTGATAAGTTCAACGCCAGGTTCCACTCCAAGGGAAAGGTCTACGAATACAGACTGTTTAACGGAGAGGTCATACCGCCATTTCTACAGAGGTATACTGCCCAGGTTAAAGGTCCGTCCCTGAGCATAGGAGCCATGAGGGAAGCAGCCTCCTTCCTGGTGGGGGAGAAGGATTTTTCCTCCTTTACTTCTGAAACCGCCAAGAAGGACAAGGTAAGGAGGATAGCGAGTTTTAAAATACGAAAAAAAGGAGGGATTTATTATTTCAGGGTGAGAGGGAGTGGTTTTCTTAAATACATGGTGAGAATAATGGTGGGAACCCTGATAGAGGTAGGAAAGGGAAAAATGACCCCCCAGGAATTCAAGGAGATTCTTGACGCAAAGGACAGGAATCTGGCCGGACCTACTGCCCCTCCCCAGGGACTTTTTCTCCTGAAAGTTCTTTATTAATCCCCCTTTTTTTTACCTCCTCTTTTATGTAAAGCAGCAGATTTTTCAAATTAGACAATTTAAGGAAAATTTCCCGGCTTGTGGTGGCCTTTCTTATGTCAGCGAAAGCCTTTTCCATGGTTTCCCAGTCCTTGTACAGGAGAAGATGCACCACTTTCGTTTCCAGTTCCGATATTATTTCCTCAGCCTCAAATCTTTCCACCTTTCCTTTGGAAAGGAGAAAATCAAGCTGGAAAAGGGCTGCATCCAGATTTTTGAGAAGCAGTTCTGTCTGCTCCTTTCTGCCAATGTGGGAGGGGAAGAGTTTCTTTTCCTCCACCCCTTTCCTGTAGAAGCCCACCAGATTTACTGTTATATCCTTGAGCAGGGATTTCAGGAGGAACACGGAGTTGGAAAGTTTTTCCCGAAGGCGGTCGGGAAGGGATAGAAAACTTATGTTAAGAAGTTCGTTAAAGAATACTTTTCTGTATTCAGCCTCCAGGGAAACCAGAAGTTTTTCCATTATAGGCTTAAGTCTTGGAATGGTTTTCCTGTTGGTCTGCAGAACCTTTATTAAAAGGGTGAAGTCGTATTTTATGAGTATAAGGATGGGGTAATATCTGCCCGGGATTTTGTCCTGACGGAGCAAGTTTTCAAGATAATCCAGGTATTTTATGAGTTTCGAAATCATCAGGAACACCAGGGCAACCCTTCTTCTTTCTGTTCTTTCCTTTATTGAGGAAATTGTGTCCTTTATTTCTGAGACAGATATTCTGTCCAGAGGTCTCTTGAATCTTTTCTTTAAGTATGAATCCATAAGGGGAATTCTCCTCAGTTCACGCACTATCCTTCTTGTGGTGGAAAAGAAAACTATGTAGGGAATTTCCGGGGCCTCTTTGACTCTGGAAAGCACATGTCGCCAGTCCAGAAAGAGTTCGGTTATCTGGGACACCATGTTCCAATAGTCCTGTTTTCCCTTGCGGGAAAGTTCCAGGGTCATTACCCCGTATTTCCTCATGAAGTATTCTTCAATGAAGTCTTCAAATTCAGAATAAAATTCGGTGTTACGGTTCTCCAGGCGGATGGCAAGCAGGGCCTCTCTCCTTACGGCATCTTCCAGGGATTCCAGTTCAGGATGGAAGTTTTTCCTTATGAGGGAGGACTTCACATCCTCAGAAAGAAGATGGAAGTTTATCACCGGAAAGAGCAACACTGATCTTATGAGCATTTCCCATTCAAAAAGCACCGGCAGAAGGGCCTTTTCCTCACATTCCCTGAGGAAAGAATCAAGGAGTTTGTCCTTTGTTTCTATTTCCCCCTCTTTGAAAAATGCTGTGATGTGGGTTATATCTTCTTTCATAGTTCTATTTCTATCAAAAAAATAATTCCAGTTCAAACTTTTTCTAACTTATTAAAAGGGTGAAAACCAGAGTTATGAGCACCGCAAAGGTGATTTCCAGAATTCCTCCCACCTTAATCATGGTTTTCTGTTTAATTACCCCGGTGGCGTAAACTAAGGCATTGGGTGGAGTGGCCACTGGAAGCATGAAGGCGAAGGAGACCGCAAACCCCGCAGGCAGAGCCAGTGCCAGTGGGGAAATGCCCAATTGGCCAGCCACGGAAACCAGAATAGGTATGGTTATGGCTGCCGTAGCAGTATTGCTGGTGAGTTCGGTAAAGGCTAGGGAAAAGAGGACCATCACAAAAACATAAAGGGGCACGGGGGAGTTTCCCAGGACCTCAACCAGCGAATGGGCGAGATACTTGCTGGCCCCGGTGATGGAAAGAACATGGCTCAGGCTTATTCCCCCTCCGAAAAGCAGAAGCACAGGCCAGTTAACCCAGGCCTTGAATTCGTTGGTGTCCATTATCCCGGCTATGGCAAGAAGGATTATGGCCCCTATGGCGACAATTCCCTCGTGGACGAATCCTCCTATCCAGAAAAAAGCGGTTATCAGGAAGATTAGTATTGTGATATAGGCTTTTCCTTCCAGTTTTATCTTACGTTCCTCGGTTTTTAAAACTTTTTTGGGGGGCTTGAAGTAAAGGGTAAGGATTACATAGGCCACAAAAATGGAAACCATAGAAAGGGGAAAACCAATTCGGGTCCACTGACCGAAGGATATGTTCAAAATTCCTGCGGTTATCCCATTGGGGGGACTTCCCACCAGGGTTCCCACACCTCCAATGCTGGCCGCATAGGCCACCGAAAGAAGAACATAGGGGGTGGGGGAGATTCCCAGGGCTATGGGAAGCATCATGGCAGTGGTGGCAGTATTGCTTATCCACATGGACAGAAGCGCCGTCGCATACATGAGAAAAAGGACGCTCAGTCTAAATTTCCCCCCGGCCAGGGAAAGCATTTTCTGGGCTATCCAGTCGTCAATTTCGTATTTATGAAGAGCGCCTGCCAGGGCGAAACCGCCCATGAAAAGGAAAATTATCGGGTGAGCAAAGGGAGAAAGAGCATCCTTCACATTGGCGACCCCCATGGCTACCGCAAGGACAGGAACAAGGAGACTGGTTATACTCAAGGGTATGACCTCGCTTATCCACAAAACCCCTATTATGGCCAGTATAATAAGTCCTTTCAAGATCATGGGACTCATAGATGAAGTATACAACAGGCATAATTAAGGATTAAATTTTCCTTCCGGTGGTATAATCAAATACTGATGCTGGGATTTAAACGAACTCTGGGAGAGAAGATATCCAGCCTTCTTTCCCTTTCCCGGGAAGATATACGTTTTGATTATCCCCCTTCCCTATCCCTGGGGGACCTGAGCCTTCTTTCCGCCTTCATAGTTGGGAAGAGGGAAGGAAAAAACCTTGTTTTCCTTGCCAGGGATTATGCCTCAAAATTGGAAAACCTCCCCATGGTGGAAAAGGTTATTACCGCGGGACCGTTTATAAATTTTAAGTTGAAAAGGGATGAGTTTTTCCTTTATTCCTGGAAGAGCAGGGATGAGGTCAAGGTTATACCCAGGGAAGGGAAAAACCTGGTGGAACACACCAACATAAATCCCAATAAGGCAGCCCATGTGGGTCATTTAAGGAATGCGGTGTTAGGGGACAGTTTTTCCAGGTTGCTTTCTGTGGTAGGGGAGAAGGTTGAGGTTCAAAATTACATTGATGATACTGGGGTTCAGGTTGCAGATGTGGTTTATGGCCTTTTGAAAATGAAGGGTCTTTCCCCTGAGGCCTGGGATAGAATTGATGAAAAATTTGACCATTTCTGCTGGGATCTTTATGTGGAGGTGGAGAGGGAAATGGAATCCAACCCTCTGGCCCAGCAGGAGAGAAAAAGGATTCTTAAAGCCCTGGAGGAAGGCCAGGGACCCTATGCTGAAGCCGGGCGAAAACTCTCCCAAAAGATAGCGTCCCTTCATCTTCAAACTATGGAGAACCTGGGTATAGAATATGACCTGCTTACCTGGGAATCCCATATAATTTCCTTGGGCCTCTGGGCGAGGACCTTTGAACTCCTGAGGAAAAAGGGAGTGATAAGGAAATCTGAGGAAGGCCCCAACGCCGGATGCTGGGTTATGGACATAGAAGAAGCAGGTCAAACAAGAGAGAAAGTAATCGTCCGTTCCAACGGGACAGCCACCTATGTTGCCAAGGACATAGCCTATCAGATGTGGAAACTGGGCCTTCAGGACAGGGATTTTAATTATCGGGTTTTCAAGAAATACCCCTCTGGAAGGCTCCTTTACACAACGACTCTGGAAGATGGTGAGACCATGGACTTCGGAAAGGCTACCAGGGTTTACAATGTTATAGATTCCAGGCAGGGCTACCTTCAGAAAATAGTTAAGGAAGCAGTGAGGAGACTGGGTTTTGAAAGGGAGGCGGAGGGTTCAATTCATCTTGCTTACGAGATGGTGGCATTGAGCAAAAAGTCGGCTGCTTCCATGGGCTTTGAAGTGGATGGGGAGGCAGTATCAATTTCCGGAAGAAAAGGGGTTGGAATAAAGGCAGATGACCTTATAGAAGAGGTGAAACAGAGGGCAATGCGGGAAGTGGAGAAACGCCACCCGGAGATCTCTCATGAGAAGATGCAGGCTATAGCGGAGAAGATAGCCTCCGCTGCCATAAGGTATTACATGCTCAAGTTCACCAATAATTCGGTGGTTATTTTTGACATAGAGGAAGCCCTGAGTTTTGAAGGGGAGACCGGTCCCTATCTTCAATATACCCTGGTAAGGATAAACAGCATAAAGAGAAAGTTAAGGGAAAGGAGCGTTTCCATAGTTCCTCCCCGATGGATAGACAACGACGATTACTGGGATCTTGTACACAGGGCTTCCAGGTTTGATGAAGTTCTTGATAAGGTCAGGGGGAATATGGAACTTTCCCTTCTTGCCAAATACCTGTTTTCCCTTGCCCAGGCCTTTAATGTTTTTTACACTAAATATCCGATTTTAAACGAGCCTGACCCCGGGGAGCGATCCCTGAGGTTTGCCATAATGGAACTGGTGGAAGCCAAATTGAAAAAGGGTGCATACATCCTTGGCATAGAAATTCCTGAACGGATGTAGGAGGTGAACATGATTAGGGCCGAGAACCTAACCAAGTATTATGGAACGGTTAAGGCGGTGGAAAATCTGAATATGGAAGTTCCGGATGGAACCATCCTGGGCTTCCTGGGACCCAATGGGGCGGGAAAAACCACGACCATGAGGATGCTCACCGGTTATACAACTCCCACTAAGGGAAGAGCCATTATAGAAGGTCTGGACATCCTGAAAGAGCCCCTAAGAGCCAAAAAACTCATCGGGTACCTTCCGGAAATCCCACCCCTCTATCCGGAACTGAAAGTCTCTTCCTTCCTGAATTTTGTGGCTGAAGTTAAGGGTCTTCACGGAAAGAGAAAAAAACAGGAAGTGGAAAGGGTGATTTCCCAGGCGGGCCTTGAAAAGGTGGCATTGCGAAGAATAAGGAACCTCTCCAAGGGATATCGCCAGAGGGTTGGAATCGCCCAGGCCCTTCTGGGGGAACCAAAGGTTTTAATCCTGGACGAGCCTACCATAGGGCTTGACCCCAAGGAGATCGTGGACATAAGAAACCTTATCAAGTCCTTGGGTGGTGAGAGAACAATAGTCCTCTCCACTCACATACTTCAGGAGGTTACCTCGGTCTGTGATTCCATCGCCATAATCAACGAGGGAAGGCTTATAGAATTCGGGAAAATTGAGGAGGTCCAGGAGAAATATGGCTCCGCAAGCCTTGAGGAAATCTACATTTCAGCCATTTCCAGAGGAGGTGAAGCATGAGAAACATGTGGGCAATAGCCAAAAAGGAACTGAAAATATACTTCTCATCCCCCACTGCCTACATAGTAATTTCCCTTTTCCTTCTACTGGCCGGGTTTATGTACTATGTAATAATCTCCAATTTCAGCCTGCTTTCCATAAGGGCGGGCAACAATCCCTATTTTTCCTCCCACCTGAGCCTTAACCAGAGCGTTTACATACCCTTTTTCTCCAATGCAGCAGTGGTGCTCCTGCTCCTTCTTCCCATCCTTACCATGAGGCTCTTTGCCGAGGAAAAGAGGCAGAGAACTGAAGAACTTCTATTTACCCTTCCCCTGACCAATACTCAGATAATAATCGGGAAATATTTAGCAGCGGTGGTGGTGCTCATAATTATGCTCGTTGCCACTGCTCCCTATGTTTTTTACCCGTTTTTCATAACCAAACCGGAACTCGCCCCTGTCCTCACAGGCTACCTTGGTCTTTTCCTCCTGGGAGCCTCCTTTATTTCCTTTGGGCTCTTCGCTTCTTCCCTGACGGAAAATCAGATAGTTGCCGCGGTGTTCAGTTTTGCTATTTTGTTGCTTTTGTGGCTCATATACTGGCTTACATATGTCACCTCCTTTATGGGAGGTTTCCTGAGGTTTATTTCCTTCTTCGGCCATTTTGATAATCTCTCCAAGGGTGTTGTGGATACAGCGGACCTGGCCTACTATGTGAGTTTTACCCTCGTGGGTCTTTTCCTGACCTATGCGGTCTTAGAGGTAAGAAGGTGGTGGAGGTGAAAAAATGAAGAGAACCAACCTTATAATCTGGATAGCCATACTGGCCCTGCTGGTGGCCATAAATCTGGGTTACCTCCTGGGTAACAACATTATCTTCATGGTGGGTATAGCCATAGCAGGCATAGGGTTTGTGGCCTACGCCCTGGTTAAGATAGTGGACGCTATGGGTATAAACCTGTTCATATCTGTGGTGCTCGGCCTTGCCATAATAGGTGTGGCAACCTACGGCCTGGCAAAATTTCACAAGAGATTTGACCTTACCAGGGAAAAGGTCTTCAGTCTTGCTCCCCAGACAGTAAAGGTCCTTAAAAACCTGACCACCAGGGTTGAGGTTGTGGGGTTTGCAGAGGAAAAATCCCAGGCCAGAACCAGAATGGAAGAACTCCTCTCCCTTTACAGGGAAGAAAACCCCAAGTTCTTCTATTACGAAATAATTGATCCCTATAAATCCCCGGAGGCAGTATCCAAATACGGAAAGGTAGCCCTGGGAAGCGTGGTGGTTAAGGTGGGAAAGAGAAAGGACATAATTGATGATTTCACCGAGGAAAACCTGACTAACAGCATAATAAAACTAACCTCCAAGGGCGGTAAGAAGGTATATTTCGTAAAGGGACACGGGGAAGCCTCCATGGAGGTTTTCGGAAAGGAAGGAATTTCAACGGCTTCTTCCAGGCTTAAGGACCTGGGTTACGATGTTGGAGTTATAAGCCTTGCTGAAGGCGATGTCCCAGAGGATGTGAGGGTTCTGGTGGTTCCGGGTCCCAAAACGGATTTCCTGCAGGTGGAGGTAAAGAGGCTGGATCGGTTTATAAGAAGAGGAGGAAGCGCTATTTTGATGATTGACCCTGAGCAGAAAAAAAGGAAGAACCTTTACGGACTTCTCAGGAAGTATGGTATTTCCCTGAAGGACGGATTTGTGGTTGATATGGTATCAAGAATATTCGGGGTGAATCCGCTGGTGCCCGTGGTAACCAATTATAAATGGCACGACATAACCAGAAACTTCAGGTTAATGACCTTTTATCCTATAGCCCAGGGTGTTTTCTTAGCGGATCCGCTTCCAGAAGGGGTGAGCGGTGTGGAAATAGCGGAAACCAGCGACAAGAGCTGGGAGGACTTCAATTACAATAGCAAGGTAGCCCGTTTTGACCCTGGTGTTGACATAGCAGGCCCCATACCCCTGGCAGTGGCCGTGGAGATTAAGGGACTGGAGAAGGATAAAAAGGGCAGGCTGGTGGTCTTCGGGGATTCCGATTTCATAACCAATGCTTATTTTGAGCAGCAGGGCAACGGAAACCTGTTTGAGAATGCGGTTAACTGGTGCGGCAAGCAGGAAAACTTAATAGCCATAAGTCCCAGGAATTTCAAATCCTCAACCTTGGTGCTTACCGCCGCTCAGCAGAGGTTTATAGGATTTCTTTCCATAATACTTCTTCCGGAAATTTTCCTGCTCATAGGACTCTGGATCTGGATTAGAAGGAGGTGGCAATGAGAACGAGAACGCCGATTATTTTACTCATAATCCTTCTCCTCCTTATCGGGGGGATTTACTTTCTTTCAAAATATCAGGAGAAGAAAAAGGCTGGTGAGAACCTTTTGGTTAAACTGGAACACGAGGTTCACAGGGTGGAACTTATAAGAAAGGACGGCGCTGATCTGGTATTTAAGAAGGAGGCCGGGCGCTGGATGATGGAGAAACCTAAAAAGGTCCCGGCAGACGGCTATGTCCTGGGAAGGATTGCAGACGAGGTGAAGGAACTTCATTACAGAAGGCTGGTGGACGAGGCTCCCCAGGACCTTAAAAAATACGGCCTGAAGGATCCCAAAGCCATTCTCAAAGTATGGGAGAGGGGTAATCCCTCCCCGGTGGTTATAAAGGTGGGGGATAAAAATCCCCTTAATTTCAATCGCTATGCCCAACTGGAGGGAGACAACAGGGTGGTTCTCCTGTCTTCCCTTTTTACTGACCTCCTGCTGAAGGCCCCATCACAGTACAGGGACAAGAAAATAGCCAGGTTTGACGAGTCCAGGGTGGATAGAATTGAGGTTTCCGGTAAGTCTTCCTATGTACTTGTCAAGAAAGGGGAGGACTGGTGGCTGGAAAGACCCGTCAAGTCCATGGCGGACAACTACAAATGTGAGGATCTCCTCTACACCCTTACCGGAACAGATGCCAAGTTCTTCGTAAAGGACGAGGCTGAAGAAAAGGATATTAAGGAGTACGGCCTGGACAAACCTGAACTCGTAATCAAAATACACATTCAGGGAAAGAAGGAGCCCTTAGTTCTGAAAATGAGCAAGAAGGGCGACAAATATTATCTGCTAAAGGGGAATTCCATAGTGGAGGTGGACTCCAGCCTGTACGATACCTTTGCCAAGGAGCCCAAGGACCTTCGGGAAAAGAAACTGGTCAAGTTTTACAGTTTTGATGTGAAGGGATTTTCCTGGAAGAGGGGAAAGGAGATCTTTGAAGCCCGGAAGAAAGCCAAGGAATGGGAGTCTCTGAAGCCCTTTAAAGGAGTTCTTGATTCCGAGAAGGTTGATGGTTTCCTAAGGACCATAGAGGACCTTCAGGCAGAGGATTTCGTGGATTCCCCTTCAGGATTCAAACCCCAGGTGGTGGTGAACTTCAAACTGGATAAAAAGACAGTTACCGTTGAGTTCGGGGAGATGGACGGGAAATTGGTGGGAAGAATGAAGGGCCTCGGGTATCTTCTCAAGTTTGACAAGAAACTCTCGGATGTCTTCCCGGAGGATGTAAAATCCTGGAAGAAAAAGAAAAAGGAGGAGAAATAAAAAGACCCTTAGCCGACAGAATAAGGCCTCAGGCCTGGGAAGAATTCGTGGGCCAGGGGAAGGTGGTGAGGATTCTTCGCCATCTTCCCCCCACTTCCCTTCTCCTTTGGGGACCTCCGGGGACAGGGAAGACCACCGCAGCTTACCTTTTAGCCAAACAGTGGGGCCTGGCCCCCCTTTATTTTTCCGCAGTGGTTCATTCCATAAGCGAAGTAAAGAGGGCCATGGAGGGAGAGGACCTTCTGGGCCCCAAACTCATTTTCCTGGATGAAATACATCGTTACAACAAGGCCCAGCAGGCGGCCTTCCTTCCCTATCTTGAGGACGGAAGGGTCATCCTCATAGCCACCACAACAGAGAACCCGTCCTTTGAGGTTATTCCTCCGCTGCTTTCCAGAATGAAGGTTTTCAGGTTTGAGCCCCTTAGCCCTGAGGAGATAAGAAGGATTCTTGAAAGGGGCATAAAGAACTTGGGAGCCCGGCTCTCCAGCCAGGCCATAGAAAAATTGGTTTCCCTTAGTGGCGGGGATGCCAGGATTGCCCTTACCACCTTAGAGATAGCCCATGGGCTTGCCGAAGGACTGGAGATAAAACCCTCCCATGTGGAAGAGGCATCTGGAGAGAGGCATGCGCCCTACGATAAAGCCGGAGATTACCACTATGACATGCTCTCTGCCTATCACAAGTCCTTGAGGAATTCTGACCCGGATGCTGCCCTTTACTGGCTGGCCAGGATGGTGGTGGCAGGTCAGGACATGGGGCCCATACTCCGCAGGCTTATTATGGCCTCGGTGGAGGATGTCAGTTTAGCTGACCCCATAGCCTTTGAAATTGCCGTAAGAGCCCTTCATGCCTATCAGTTTTTAGGTTCCCCGGAAGGGGACTTAGCCGTGGCCTACGCCACCATATATGTGGCCCTGGCTCCCAAGAGCAACTCAGCCTACAGGGCCTGGAACAGGGCGAAAAGGAAGGCCAAGGAAACCTCCCACCTCCCTGTCCCCCTTCCTCTCAGGAATCCCGTTACCTCCCTAATGAGAAAACAGGGCTATGGGGAGGGCTACCTCTATGCCCATGACTTCCCCCAGGGGACCACCCCCATGGAATGCTTTCCCCAGGGCGTAAAGGAGAATTTCTATATCCCAGGGGAGAGGGGTTTTGAAAAGGAGATGGCCAAACGCCTCCGCTGGTTTCAGAAGATTAAGAAGGAGATGGAAAAAAGGGAAAAAACCTAAGGCTTTGTCCTCCTGTTTAAGGGAAAATTTTCTTTTATGTTATTAAATCCCTTTACGATTTCCTTAAAAACATCAGGTATTCTCTCTACCTCCGACGGAATCTTAAGGAAATCGTAAAAATCAATGACAAGCCTATCCAGTTCCTTTCTGTTCAGTTCGTAAAATACATTCTTTCCCTCTCTGGTTCCAATAACCAATCCTTCCCTTTCAAGCAATTTCAAATTTCTGGAGGCCAGAGTGGGAGAAATCTTCGTTATCTTCGCTATCTCAGAAACACAGAGCCTTTTACTTGATATGGCCTTAAGGATACATAACCTGTTCCTGTCGGAAAGAAGTTTAAACCTTCTGGTAAAGGAAACTACTTTCTTCATAAACCTCCTCCAGGGGAGGGGGAAATCCCCCTCCCTTTAGTTCATGCTGTTTTTGGTTTTTGCAGGGCTGCGATAAGGGCCACTGCGAGAATGATTATACCAGAAATCAGGTCGTTCCAGAGGTTACCGGTTTTTTTGGCTACTATACCAGGAATGAAGGCGGCTATGATTAACCATATACCCATTATCACATTAATCCAGCACAGGGCTTTTTTGGCACTTATAGCCACGAAAGCGAATATGAGAACCAGAATGCCCACGATAAGGTCATTCCAGAGGCTTGCGGTTTTGGAAGTTGTTATGGAAGGAATGAATCCCGCTATTACCAGCCAAATTCCTAAAATGAAGTTGAGCCAATTTGCCCACATTTTTCACCTCCTAAATTTATTCTACATATATTATAGCACAACTAAACAAATTTTCAAAAGTTCATCTGTTTTATTGTTTCAATTTTCTTTTGTGCGAGAATTTCTCTTTAATTACAACTGTTCTGGGGTCGGTTCTGGTCTTGAGAATGAGCCTGGTAAACCGTCTATTTTTGCTTAGTTAGCCTAAGTAAGATCACGTCGTGGGGAGGAACTTTTATCCTGAAGGTCTTTGCGGTGGTCCCCACAAAACGGTGTTTCCAAAGATCCCTTATCCTGTAAATCCCCTTTAACCCGAATTTCCTCATAAAATATCCCCATCTTATGACAGCGTTTATGGGGCTAAGACCCCTGTTGAGCAGGGCAACGGCCAGTTCCCCTCCCTGGAGTTCCTTGGCCCATATTTCGTAGTCCCCCACATCGGTTACCTTAATCCCCTGTTTTCCCAGAGGGTCCTGGTCAATGGCTATAACTTCCCTGTTTAAAAGAATTTTCCTTGTTTCCCTGTCCATTTTCCTTATGTCATTCCCGGCCATGAGCGGGGCTGCCAGCATACACCACATGCTGAAATGGGCCCTGTATTCGTTGGTGGTCATTCCTCCGTTTCCCACTTCCAGCATGTCGGGGTCGTTCCAGTGGCCAGGACCTGCGTATTTCTCAAGTCCCACCTGTTTGTCCAGGATCAGGGTCCAGCCCATACCCCCCCATTCGTTTACACAATCCCAGCAGTCCTGAATGTCTTCGGTGGTGCGCCAGAGGTGTCCTATATCCCTTGCCCAGGTCCATGGCTTGGTGGTTCCCCACTCGCATATGCTGAAGACCACGGGCCTTCCTGCCTTGTAAAGGGCATCCCTCATGAGTTTATAGGAAGCCTCGGAATTCTGTTTTCCGTGGTAGCACCAATCATACTTAAGATAATCAACCCCCCATCGAGCATAGGTCCTTGCGTCCTGAAATTCGTATCCTCTGCTCCCAGGAAGACCCTGGCAGGTCTTTCTCCCTGCGTCCGAGTAAATCCCGAATTTTAATCCCTTTGAATGAACATAATCTGCCAGGGCCTTTATGCCGTGGGGGAATTTCTGGGGATTGGGTATTATGTTACCGTTTTCATCCCTTTTCCACTGCCATCCGTCGTCTATTACTAAATAAACATATCCCGCATCCCTCATTCCCGTAGAGACCATGGCATCGGCGATTTCCTTTATCAATTTCTCGTTTATATTGGGTCCAAAGCAATTCCAGGAATTCCATCCCATGGGTGGGGTAAGGGCGAGGTTCTTAAATTTCTGGGCCCTTACCCAGGGGACCATAATTAAAAAAATGAGGGAAACTAAAAGAATTTTTCTCATTCTTCCTCCCTTTTAAGGATTATTTCAATTATTTCTCTGGCCACCTCCTCTTTTGGGGAAAGAGGGATTTCAAAAACTTCCCCTTCCCTGGAGATGAGCCAGCCCTGGTTTTCGTCAGAGGCAAATCCCTTTCCGTTTCCTACAGGGTTTACGAAGATGTAATCTAAGGATTTTTTCAGGAGTTTTTCCTTTCCCCGCTCCAGGAAGTTCCCCGTCTCCGCTGCAAAACCCACTATTACCTGACCGGGTTTTTTCCGGGATGCGATTTCTTTAAGAAGGTCCGGAGTGGGCTCCAGACGGAGAACCAATTCCCCTTCCCTTTTCAGTTTGCCCTTAAATTTTTCCCGGGGGGCAAAATCCCCCACCGCCGCTGTCATAAACAACCAGTGAAAATCGCTGCTTAGAACCTTTTTTAGAAGTTCCTCCGAAGAGGAAAACCGCTGAGTTTTAACTAAGGGTTGCAGGGGGGAGGCTTCCGAAAGGAGTAGCACCACCTCGGCTCCCATGAGGCTCGCCTGCTCCGCCAAGGCCACCCCCTGTTTCCCTGTGGAGGGGTTTGATATAAACCTCACACCGTCAATGTATTCCCTGGTAGGGCCTGCGGTAACCAGAACCTTTTTTCCTTTCAATTCCTTTCCCAGGGCAGAAAGGACTTCAAAGACAATTTTCCGGGGCTCTGCCAGTCTTCCAAGCCCTTCGTCCTCACAGGCTAAATATCCCTTTTCCGGTTCAATTATTCTTATTCCCCAGGAACGAAGGGTTTCAAGGTTCCTGCGGGTGGCGGGATGAAGGAGCATACCCTGGTTCATGGCAGGGGCCACGAAAACCGGTTTCTGGCAGGCCAGAAAGACCGAGGACAGAAAATCATCTGCCAGCCCTGAGGCCATTTTGGCTATGAAGTCTGCGGTGGCCGGGGCTATAAGAAGGGCCTCGGCTTCCTTGCACAGGGTTATGTGTTCTAAGGACTGGACATCCTCAAATTGCTTTACTATAACCCTGTTTGATGAAAGGGTTTGAAGGGTCAGGGGGGATATGAACTTAGTGGCTGCTTCAGTCATGGCAACCTGAACTTCCCAGCCCCTTTTCTGGAATTCCCTCAGTATCTCCGCACCCTTATATGCTGCTATGGAGCCTGTTATTCCCAGGATTATTTTTCCCAAACTATCCTCCTTGCCTCCTCCTCCATTCTATCCCTGCGATGCCTTTCCCCTATGATTATACTCTGGACAGTTCTTATGGTCCTTTCCAGGTCCTCGTTCTTTACTATGTGGGTAAAGTGAGGATAATGCTTGAGTTCCCAGATTGCCTTTTTTAGCCTTTCTTCCATCTGTTCAGGGGGAGTATCTCCCCTTTTTAACATCCTTT
>JALVRF010000168.1 GCA_027025175.1 Candidatus Aminicenantota bacterium
CCCACAAGGCACCCCAATGCAATTGAGTTGAGTTTGTCTTCGTCGCTTTCGTTTCTGGAGGGGATAAGAAGGGGAACCCGAGCGCCCATTATTATGTGGCCCACGGGAAGGTGCATGTAATAGGTGAAGCTCTTTCCGAATATGTTTCCCGCCTCTATGTTGGGAACTATGAATATGTCCACATCCCCTGCGATTTCGGAGCGGTATTTTTTCTTCTCCGCCGCAGCTTTGCTTACCGCAATGTCTAAGGCCATGGGACCTTCTATTATGCTTTCTGGAAATTCTCCCCTCTCCCACATCTTCCTTATTTCCGCAGCGTCCACGGTGGCAGGCATTTTTTCGTTTACCACCTCCACCGCTGCAAGAAGGGCAACCCTGGGCTTTGCTACCCCCAGGCGGTGAAAGGCCTCTATGGCGTTTCGCACTATCTGGACCTTGGCCTCAAGGTCCGGGGCTATGTTTACACCTCCGTCGCTCATCCCTATGAGTTTTTCCCTGTTGTGGAGCGGGTCCTCGGTGAAGAAAACATCGGAAAGGAGGCGGTCAGTTCTCAGGCCCTTCTCCTTGTCTAAGGCAGGGCGGAGGAACTGGTCCGTCCTCAGGGCTCCCTTAAGGAGGACCTTTGCCTTCCCTTCCCTGGCAAGGGAAACTGCCTTAGCTGCAGCATCCTCAATGGAACTTGCCTCTATTATCTCGGCCTCCATTTCAGGCCCGTATTCCTTTATAAGTTCCTGTATTTTTGGCTTTTCTCCTATGAGTATGGGATGGGAAATTCCCAGTTTCCAGGACTTGTAGGCAGCAAGGATTGCTGTTTTGTCCATGGCCCAGGGTATGGCAACTGCAACCCGGCCCTTTTCCGCTGCCCTTTTTCTTACCACCTCAAAGTTCAGCATCGCTCCCTCCTTTAAGAAATTTTTTGGTCTCGTTTAAAAAGACTGGCTCTTTCAAACTTTAATGCCCTCCTTCCTTATGTTGGAAAGAAAAGGAGTCTGCCGACGCCGGAATTCCTCCTCAGGGTAAAACACGCAGGATATTACGAGGTCGTATTTCAGGCTTAGTCTGGAAGCGATTTTGGAAACCTCCTTCTTCTCCTCTCTGGTAAGTCTCCTTCTGGTAAGTATGGCTATGTCCACATCGGATTCTTCGTCAGCCTCAGCCCTCGCATAGGAACCGAAAAGCACCATTGAGGAAAAATTCTTCCCCAGGAGCTTCAAAAGGGAATCCTTAAATTCCCTGAGGAGTTCTTCCACTTCCTCCCTGTGCCCGGCTCTTCCCCAACTCATAATCTATACTCCGGCAAAGGCCTTTTCCGCAACCTCCCTTCCCAAGCGGAAGGCCACCTTGTTTGCATCAATGGCCTTGGGTGGGACCCTCCTCTCTATTACCTGGAGCCAGATTTCCTCGGGAATGTCCAAATTTTTGGAAAGAACCCCGAGAAGAACCACATTCATGGTCCTTATGTTCCCGGCCTTCTCTGCAAGTTCCCTGGCATCCAGGGCTATGGTCTTAACCCTTTCCTTGAGGAATTCTATTATCCCCTCCGGGTATTCCATGTATCCCGAGGCAACGGGAAGGGGGTCTATGCGGTAATCGTTTACTATGACCATTCCCTCCTTTTTGAGGTAGGGAAGGTTCCTCATGGCCTCCAGTTTTTCAAAGGCGAGAATCACATCGGCCTCGCCCAGTCCAACTATGGGGGAATAGACCTTCTCGCCAAACCTCACCGTGGAGATAACATCCCCTCCCCTCTGGCTCATTCCGTGAATCTCGGATTTTTTAACATCGTATCCTGCCTCCATGGCAGCCTCGGAAAGCAAGTTGGAGGCAAGGAGTATTCCCTGTCCCCCAACTCCTGCCACTATTACTGTTGTTGTTTTTTTACCCATCCTAATACCTCCTCTCCGGCTTTTCTTGCGTTGTCAGCCTCCGGGTCCGCTAAATAGATGGCATCCACAGGACAGACATCTATGCAGACCCCGCATCCCACGCAGAGGTCCGGGTTAATCCAGGTCTTCTTGTCCTTGGTGACGGATATGGCGGGACATCCCAGTTTCCAGCAGAGGGTGCAGGAGGTGCATTTTTCGGGATCGGCTATGGCGTAGGTGTATTTGCGCTTTTTCATCTGGGGAAGGAGAACGCAGGGCCTCTTGGCTATGATTACCGAGGGCTCCTGTCGGTGGATTTCCCGGTTTATGACCTCCTTGAGCTTCTTCATGTCAAAACTGTCCACTGTATATACATGCTCAACTCCGATTCCCCTGACCAGTTTCTCTATGTCCACCCTGCGCTTGGGAATTCCCCTGTATCCCACATCGGTTCCAGGGTTTTCCTGGTGGCCTGTCATGGCGGTAATGGAGTTGTCAAGGATTATCACCGTGGTTATTCCGTTGTTGTGGAAAAGGTCAATGAGGGGGGTAACTCCTGAGTGGTAGAAGGTGGAATCCCCGATGACTGCCACTAATTTTTTCTTCCTTGGGTCAAGGCCCTTCATTGCCTCGGCTATTTCTATTCCGTAGGCATTGCCTATACTTCCTCCCATTTCCACGCAGGTGTCCATGGAGGAAAGGGGTGGAAGGGCTCCCAGGGTGTAGCAACCGATGTCCCCTGTAACATTGGCCTTAAGCCTTTTAAGGATGTAGAAAACCGGGGTGTGGGGACAGCCCGGACAAAGGGCCGGTGGTCTGTGGGGAATCCTGGGAATTTCAAAATAGGATGGACGCTGCCCTAAGAGGGCTTCCCTTACTATGGTGGGGTTGAGTTCCCCGGTCATGGGAATTTTTTCCTTCCCGATTATCTCCACCCCAAGGTTCATGGCCTTGAGGTAGGTTTCAAGGTAGGGGTCCCCTTCCTCCACAACGAATATCTTCTTCACCTTGGAGGCGAATTCCCTTATGAGATTGTCGGGGAGGGGCCAGGTCATAAGGAGTTTAAGGAAGGTAGCATCGGGAATGGCCTCCCTGGCATGCTGATAGGAAATTCCGTTGGCCACAACCCCGATGGAATCCTCCCCTTCCTCTATCCTGTTCCCCCAGAATTTTTCGGAAAACTCCCTGAGTTTTATGGTCCTCTCCTCCACCACCTCGTGCCTCTTCCTGGCATTTACAGGAAGGAGGTTCCTCTTTTCAAAGTCAGGCACATAACCTTTAATTTCCACTTCCTCCCTTTCTCCCAGTTCCACGATGGAAAGTGAATGGGAAATCCTGGTGGTGGAGCGGATTAGCCAGGGGGTGTCAAATTCTTCGCTAAGGGAAAGGGCCTGCCTGGTAAGTTCCTTGGCCTCGTGGGAATCGGTGGGCTCAAACAGAGGAACCTTGGCATGCAGAGCATACCACCGGTTGTCCTGCTCGTTCTGGGAACTGTGCATTCCCGGGTCGTCGGCGGTTACGATGACCAGCCCTCCGGTGGATCCTATATAACTGGCAGAAAAGAAGGGGTCCGCAGCCACATTCAGACCCACATGCTTCATGGCCACCAGGGAGCGGGCGCCTGCAAAGGATGCTCCCAAGGCAATTTCCAGGGAGGTTTTTTCGTTAACCGCCCACTGGGCCCTTATTTCCGGATACTTCATTAAGTTCTCCACGATCTCCGTGGAGGGGGTTCCTGGATAGGCATTGGCAAAATGCCCTCCTCCCTCCCAGAAACCCCTGGCTATGGCTTCGTTTCCGGATAAAATGGCTTTTTTCATCTTACCTCCTTAAGCCATGGTCGCTGCCATGAGAATGGAGTAAAATTTGGAATCGTCGTCGTCGGAGCGGGAAGTCAGGATGGCCGGAGCCTTGGCCCCCGCCACCACGGCCGCTATTTTTCCCCTGGCCAGATAGGTTATGGTTTTAAAAACCGCATTTCCCGCCTCAATGTCGTGGAAGATGAGTATGTCCGCATCTCCTGCCACCGGAGAATCAACCCCTTTGATTTCTGCGGACTCTTTAGAATATGCAATGTCTATGGCCAGGGGACCATCCACTATGGCTCCCTTTATCTGTCCCCTCCTGGCCATTACGGAAATTATGGCCGCATCCACGGTGGCTGGAACTTTTTCGGAAACCTTTTCGTTGGCGGCTATAATGGCTACCTTGGGCTTTTCAATCCCTATCCTGTGGGCAACATCAATGCAGTACTTAAGCATGGCTATTTTCTGATCCAGGGTGGGATGAGGGATAACCGCCACATCGGACATTATAAGAAGTTTGTGATAGGTGGGAACCTCAACCAGGGTTACATGGGAAAGAACCTTTCCCGGGGGAAGAAGACCGTTCTGCTTGTCAAGGATGGCCTTCATGTAGTAAATGGTGCTTACCAGCCCCTTCATGACCATGTGGGCCCTTCCATCGTGAACCAGTTGAACGGCCCTTTTGGCGCATGCAGCCTCGTCCTTTTCCTCCACGAACTCAAAAATGGAAGGGTCTATGCCCTTTTCCCTGGCAAGGGCTTCTATTTTTTCCTTTTCCCCCACCATTATTGCATTTACAAATCCCTCCTGGACCGCCCTCGCCACAGCCTCAATGGTATTGGGGTCCTGTCCTCTGGCCACGGCAAGGGTTTTCTTTTCCCTTCCCTTTACCAGTTCCTCCAAGTCCTTTAATTTCCTTACCGCCATATTACTCCTCCTTTTTATTTTATGAATACTCTCTGGCTTCTTCTTCGCCCCTCAGAACCCTGAGCGCCCCGAAGGCCAGGGCTCTCATCTCGTCCTCTCCTGGATAGACCATAACCGGAGCGATAAAGGAAACCCTTTCCTTAATCCAGCCAACGAAAAGTTCCGAGTAGGCAAGTCCTCCGGTAAGAACTATAGCGTCCACTTCACCCTTGAGGACCGTGGCATCGGCCCCTACTTCCTTGGCCACCTGATAAGCCATGGCCTCAAAGATGAGGCGGGCCTTCTCGTCCCCGGCCTTTACTCTTTCCTCCACTTCCTTCATGTTGTTGGTTCCAAGATAGGCCACAACACCGCCCTTCCCTGCCAATTTTTTCTTGAGTTCGGCCTCGGTGTACTTGCCGGAAAGGGCGAGTTTCATAGCATCCCAGACCGGAAGTCCCCCTGCCCTCTCCGGAGCGAAGGGGCCATCCCCGTTGAGGGCGTTATTCACATCCACCACCCTGCCCCTCCTGTGGACTCCCACGGAAATCCCACCGCCCATGTGAACCACAATCAGGTTAACCTCATCGTAGGATTTTCCCAGGTCCTTAGCGGCAAGGCGCGCCACCGCTTTCTGGTTGAGGGCGTGGAAGATGGACCTTCGCACGATTTCAGGAAGACCGGAAATCTTGGCTATGGGCTCCATCTCATCCACCACCACCGGGTCCACTATAAAGGCTTCGGCCCCATATTTTTTCGCTATTTCGTAGGCGAGAATTCCTCCTAAGTTGGAAGCGTGTTCTCCCTGAAGTCCTATCCTGAGGTCGTGTAGCATTGCTTCGTTAACCCTGTAGGTTCCACCGGGAATGGGTTTAAGAAGACCACCCCTTCCCACCACAGCATCCAGTTTTTCAATTTTCTTTTCCTGGAGAAACTTTAAAATCACCCCAAGGCGAAACTCGTACTGGTCAACTATCTTTTCGTATTTTTCCAGTTCCTCCCTGGGATGGTGGAGGCTCTCCTTGAAGACCTGTTTCTCGTCCTGAAAAAAGGCTATTTTGGTGGAGGTGCTTCCCGGATTTATCACCAGTATGTTAAAACCCATATCAATCCTCCAAGAATAATGTTAAGATTAAATTTTATTCTATTTTCGGGAACAGGTCAAAAAATCCCGGGTTTTTATTGACACAGCATTTCCTTTATTCCTAAAATATCCGTGTAAATATTAATAAGGAGGCAGTCATGTCTAAGAAGGTTTCGGTGGAAGAACTCCTGGCAAAGGCAAAGAAGCCCGGCCAGGATGCCATGAGGCTTCATCCCTTTTACAGGGGAAAAATTGAGGTGGTTCCCAAGTGCAGGATAAGGGATTTCAATGATTTTGCTATCTGGTATACCCCTGGAGTGGCAGAACCGTGTAAGGACATTTACAAAAACCCTGAAAAGGTTTTTGAGCACACCAACAAGGGAAATTTCGTTGCGGTAATTTCTGACGGAACCAGGGTGCTTGGACTGGGCGACATAGGCCCTGAGGCCGGACTTCCTGTCATGGAGGGTAAGGCCCTGCTTTTCAAATATCTTGGCGGAGTGGATGCCTTCCCCATCATGCTCCGCACCAAGGACCCACATGAATTCATAAGAACCGTTAAAATCCTTGAACCCACCTTCGGAGGAATCAACCTTGAGGACATAGCCCAGCCCAAATGTTTCCATATCCTTGATACTTTAAGAAGGGAAATGAACATCCCTGTGTGGCACGATGACCAGCAGGGAACTGCGGCGGTAACCTTAGCAGGACTTTTGAACGCTCTTAAAATAGTGGGAAAGAAACTCCACGATGTGAGAATTACCTTTATCGGAGCAGGAGCAGCCAACATCGCAGGGGCAAGGATAATCATTAAGGCTGGAGCCAATCCCGAAAACATCCTTATGGTGGACTCCAAGGGAATCCTCCGTAGGGACAGGGAGGACATAAAGGACCTGGAACTCCACTCCCATGAGAAATGGTGCATGGCCATGAACACCAATCCTGAAAGGAGAAGAGGTGGAATTCCAGAAGCCATGGAGGGGGCCGATGTGGTTATCGCCGCATCCAAACCCGGTCCAGGAACCATAAAGCCTGAATGGATAAAGAAGATGGCCAGGGATCCCATAATCTTCGCGGAGGCCAACCCCATTCCTGAGATCTGGCCATGGGAGGCCAAGGAAGCCGGGGCAGCCATAATCGCCACCGGAAGATCTGATTTTCCCAATCAGGTCAACAATTCTCTGGGATTCCCTGGCATATTCAGAGGCGCTCTGGATGTTCGGGCAAAAACCATAACCGACGAGATGTGCATTGAGGCGGCCAGGGAACTTGCCAGGGTGGCAGAGGACCACGGACTGAGGGAGGATTACATAATCCCCACCATGGACGAATGGGAGGTCTTCCCCAGAGAAGCGGTAGCCGTGGGCATGAAGGCCATTGAACAGGGCGTTGCCAGAAGGAAAATTACTAAGGAGGAACTTTACAGGGAAGCAGAAGAAAGGATAAAGAGGGCAAGAGACGAAGCCCAGTTCCTCATGAAGGAGGGATTTATAAAGGTAATCGACTGAGCCGCCTTGCCATTGCTATCCCACCGGGGGGCGGGAAACCGCCCCCTCACCCATTCTCCACCCAGAAATTCTCGAGAACCAGGGCATCCAGGTCGGTTTCAAGAAAGGTGGAAATGGCCTGTTGAGGGTCAGCCACTATGGGTTTTCCCTTTAAATTAAAGGAGGTGTTTAACACAACGGGAACCCCCGTAGCCTCCCCAAAGGCCTTTATTAAATCATAAAAATCAGGGTTAAATTCCTTAGAAAGGCTCTGGGGCCTTGCCGTTCGGTCCTCGTGGGTAACAGCGGGAATTTCGGAAGAGACCACAGGAACTACCATCTGCATGAACATAAGAGGAAATTCCCCACCCTCGGGAAGGTAGAAGAATTCCCCGGCCCTTTCCATTAAGACAGTGGGGGCAAAGGGCCTGAAGGGCTCCCTCCTCTTTATTCTCAGGTTGACGATGTCCTTCATTTCCGGCTTTCTCGGATCAGCCAGAATGGACCTGGCTCCCAGAGCCCTGGGGCCCCATTCAAATCTTCCCCTGAACCATCCAACCACCTTTCCCACGGAAAGGGCCTCCGCAGTCCTTTCTATTATGGCCTGGCGGGATAACTCTTTCCATCTCAGGCCGCTTTTCTCCAGAGCCTCCTGAAGGCCTTCCCGGTAGTCCTTGCCCAGAAAAGGATTTAAAAGCGGAAGGGACCTTTGGCCTGTCCTCTCCACCCAGGCCAGATACCCGGACCCTAAGGAAGCTCCCCCTTCCCCTGCCTCAGGCTGTATGTAAAGATTGACGCCCAGGTCTTTTGCAAGGCGGTAATTGGCAAGACCGTTGAGGGCCTGGGAACCTGCTAAAACCAGGTTTTTACTTCCCGAGGTTTCTATGGCTTTCTTGGCTAAGGAAATTAAGGCCTCCTCAAAAACCGCCTGGGCTGAGGCGGCTATGTCGGCGTAGGGGGAAAGGGGCCGCTGTAGTGAGGGCGCCGGAGGAGTTTTAAGAAGAGAAACGAAGCCGGACTTAAAAAACCTGTTCCCTTCCACCCCGAAGAATTCCGGGTTTAAGGAGAAACCTCCGGGATAAATTTCCAGGGCCCTTCGGAGTTCCTCCACGAACCTCGCCTTCCCGTATCCAGCAAGCCCCATTACCTTGTAATCGCCTTCTCCAGGGGAAAAACCCAGAAACTGGGTAATTGCTGAGCAGAATAGACCCAGGGTATTGGGGAAATCCCAGCCCTCTACCCTCTGAATTTCAGTCCCTTCTCCCCGGTAAATTTCCGTGGTCATAAAATCCACAACAAGGATACCCGCCTTATCAAAGGGGGAAGCGAAAAAGGAGGAAGCAGCCATGGAAAGGCCTAAAGGATACCTGTGTATATCCTGGGAAAGGGGAAAATTTAGGGAACCCTCGCCCACCAGGGAATAAACCTGAAGTTCTCTTCCTCCCTTTACAAATTCTATGGCCTGATAAGGAAAGGAAGGGTCCCGCTTAAGTCCTGTAAGCCTCTCCTGGGCCGCAGCCCTTAGCACCCTGCCTTCTTCTATGAGAACCGCCGAAGCAACCGGAACCCCGTAACTTATTCCCAAAATTCTCACGGATATATTTTACCGGTCCCTTCAAGTCCCCTCAAATTAGGGACAGACCCTTTTTACCAATTTTCCTCCCTTCTTTCCATAAATCCTCCCGAAAATTTCCCTAAAACCCAGCCTCCGGAGAAACTCCTTCCTCCTGAAACTCCCCCCAAACGAAAATCCACCCCTCAAACGAACAGAAATCCCTTATCTTTTGCTAAAAACTTCGTAAAACCGCAGACCTATCCTTTGGTGGGGAAAACCTTCCTCTTCCCTCTACGCTAACACAAACCCTTCCCCTCGCCACTTAACCCGCCGCCTGTGGGGAAACTTCGCCAAAACCCTCCTCACAAACTCCTCCCCTCCATAAACTAAACCCTGCCCTCTGTAGGAGAG
>JALVRF010000169.1 GCA_027025175.1 Candidatus Aminicenantota bacterium
AAGTCCCCGGCCATGTTCTCTAAGAGGAAGTTTAGGTTTTACTATTATGCGATAATGCTTGATTAATTATGTATTGACAATTGTGATTAAATTAGTTATATTTACTCTGGAGGTTAACATGAAGGAAATATACATGGATTACAATGCCACCACTCCGGTGGACCCAGGGGTGTCAGAGGCAATGCTCCCTTATCTCAGGGAAAAGTTCCACAATCCTTCCTCCATATACAGCGGAGCAAAGGAGGTGAAAAAGGCCATTGAAGAGGCCAGGGAAAAGGTGGCCCGGCTCATAGGAACAAAGCCCAAGGAGGTCATATTCATAGGGGGAGGAAGCGAGGCGGACAACCACGCCATAAAGGGAGTTGCCTTTGCCTTGAGGGGAAAGGGTAACCACATTATAACTTCAGCCATTGAACACCACGCAGTGCTTCACACATGCCAGTTCTTAGAGAAGATGGGGTTTGAGGTAACCTATCTTCCGGTAAACCGCTATGGAATCGTAGAGCCCGAAGTTCTGAAGGAAGCCATAAGGGAGGAGACTATCCTGGTAAGCATCATGATGGCCAATAACGAGATAGGGACCATGGAGCCCATAAAGGAACTGGCCGAGGTAGCCCACGAGAGGGGAGTTCTTTTCCATACCGATGCGGTCCAGGCAGTGGGGAAGATACCTGTAAATGTCAAGGAACTGGGAGTTGACATGCTTTCCCTTTCCGCCCACAAGTTCTACGGTCCTAAAGGGGTAGGTGGCCTTTATGTCAGGTGGGGGGTGAAGATACCTTCCCTTATCCACGGCGGAGGCCAGGAGCGTGGAAGAAGGGCAGGAACGGAAAATGTGGCGGGTATAGTGGGCGCTGGAAGGGCAGCGGAGATAGCCATGGAGGAAATGGACGAGGAAGAAAGGAAGATAAGGCCCCTGAGGGATAAACTTGAGAAGGAACTGGTAGGGAGAATACCGCAGGTCATAGTGAACGGACATCCGGAAAAAAGGCTTTACAACACCCTGAACATTTGCGTTAAAGGCATTGAGGGGGAGGGAATGCTGGCACTTCTGGACATGAACGGTATAAGTGCCTCTTCCGGCTCTGCCTGCACATCCGGTTCCTTAGAACCCTCCCATGTTCTTCTGGCCATTGGGCTTCCCCATGAAATAGCCCACGGAAGTCTGCGCTTCAGCCTGGGTAAATACAACACCGAGGAGGATGTTGACAAAGTGATAGAAGTTCTCCCGTGGATAGTGGAAAGGCTCAGGGCCATGTCCCCCTTCTGGAAGGAAAAGGAGGATGCGTGATACCAGGATTTGAGAGAAAACTAAGGTTTCACCTGCCGGCTAAGCAAGTAAATCCCCTCCTGGACGACCCTGAGTTTTAGGTGACGGCAAAGGAGTCCCGGGAAAGATCTCAGAAGGCCTATTCAGGGCAAATTTTGAGAATTATATGAAAAACATGATTAAAAAACTGCGGGAGGCCGCAGGATGTTAAAGGAGGTAAAAAATGGAATACAGTCAAAAGGTAATGGAAGAATTTATGAATCCCCAGAACATGGGGAAAATCGAGGACGCAGACGGGGTGGGCAAGGTGGGAAACCCCGTCTGTGGGGATGTTATGTGGATTTACATAAAGGTCAGGGACGGAAAAATTGTTGACGTTAAATTTCAGACCTTTGGATGCGTGGCTGCCATTGCCACCTCTTCCATGGTCACTAAACTGGTTAAGGGAAAGACGGTGGAAGAGGCCTTAGAGATAACCAACAGGGCGGTGGCTGAGGCCTTGGACGGGCTTCCTCCCATTAAGATGCACTGCTCACTTCTTGCAGAGGAAGGCATAAAGGCAGCCATTGAGGACTACATGAAGAGGAGAAGCGAAACTTGAGAGGGTATTTCTGAAAATACGACTAAAATGGTAAAATTTGCTTGACAATCACTATTAGGAAAATTATGATTAATCCTCTGGAGGTAAAATGAGTGAACTCCTTGGCAAAAGGAAGGAGATGCTAAAGGAAATTATAAGGAGACTTCATCGGGGAGAAGACCCTGAGAAGATAAAGGCCCAATTTAAGGAGATAGTCAAAGGGGTTAGCGCGGAAGAAGTAGCCATGGTGGAGCAGGAACTGGTAAACGAGGGGATTCCTCCCTGGGAAATTCAGAAATTGTGCGAGGCCCATCTTCAGGTTTTCAGGGATTCCCTGAAGGAGGAAACTGACCTGCCTGAGCACCATCCCATAGCGGTTCTCATGGAGGAGCACAGGGTTTTTATAAAGATGGTGCAGGACCTGCTGGAGGCGGCCGAAAACCTTCCCAGTTCTCACGGGAAAGTGAAGGAGCTCCTGGGGCATATGAAGGAATCTGAATCCCATTACCTTAGGGAAGAGAATGTGCTTTTCCCCTATCTTGAAAAACATGGGGTGGCTCAGCCTCCCAAGATAATGTGGATGAAGCACGACCAGATAAGGGCTCTTAAAAAGGAGATTTACCAGTTAGCGGAACAGGAAGACTTCCCCTCTTCTCCTCAGTTACACGGCAGGTTCAGGCTTTTAGCCTCAAGGCTTCTCGACACCCTGGCCAGCCATTTCTTTAAGGAAAACAAAATCCTCTTCCCCACGGCCCTGAAATTGATAACCAGGGAAGAATGGGCTAAAATAAGAAAGGGATTTGATGAGATTGGTTATTGTTGCGTTCACCCGGAAGAGCACCATCATGCGACGCATCCTGGGGAAGTTGAACTGGAGGAGGGGGTGATTAAACTTCCCACCGGAGAACTCACCCTTAAAGAGTTGATGGGAATATTGAATACCCTTCCCGTGGACATAACCTTTATAGACAGGGAAGATACCGTAAAATACTTCAACCAGCCTGCCGAAAGAATTTTCCTCCGCACAGAGGCGGTGATTGGAAGAAAAGTTCAACTCTGCCATCCCCAGAAATCCATCCATGTGGTAAACCGTATACTGGAGGAATTTAAATCCGGTAAAAGGGATGTGGCGGAGTTCTGGATAGAATTTC
>JALVRF010000170.1 GCA_027025175.1 Candidatus Aminicenantota bacterium
TCCAATCCCGTTATAGAGGATTACCGATGGGAAATAGAAAAATAAGGTTCGGGGTTGTGGTCTTTCCCGGAACCAATTGCGACAGGGATACCTACCATGTAATTGAGGAGATAGCCGGGGAGGAGGCGGTTTACCTGTGGCATCAGGAAAGGGACCTGAAGGGCTCCCGGGTGGTGGTTCTTCCCGGAGGTTTTTCCTATGGGGATTACCTGAGAAGCGGAGCCATAGCCCGTTTTTCCCCTATAATGGAAGCCATAAAGGAGTTCTCCGAAAGGGGAGGACTGGTTCTGGGAATTTGCAACGGCTTTCAGATTCTCTTAGAGGCGGGACTTCTTCCCGGGGCCATGCTCCGCAACAAGGGCCTGCGGTTCATATGCCGGTTTGAAGAGATGGAAGTGGCAAACGAGGCTACCCCATTTACCCTGCTCTACTCCAAGGGGGAAAGGATAAGAATGCCCATAGCCCACATAGACGGAAATTACTTCGCCTCCCCTGAGGACTTATCAGCCCTTGAGAGAAACGAACAGGTGGTTTTCAGGTATGTGGAAAATCCCAACGGCTCTTTAAACGACATAGCAGGGATAACAAATGCTAAGGGCAATGTCTTAGGCCTCATGCCCCACCCCGAAAGGGCCTCGGAGGCGGAGCTGGGCTCAACAGATGGGCTGAGGATGTTCCTTTCCGCAGCAAAATTTGTGAGGGAATCATGAAACCCCTTGAGAAACTCCTTGAAGAACACAATCTTACATTAGAGGAATATGAAAGAATAAAGGAAATCCTGGGAAGGGAACCCAATCTGGTGGAACTGGGCCTTTTCTCAGTTATGTGGTCCGAACACTGCTCCTACAAGAGTTCCAGGGTTCACTTAGCGAAACTTCCCACCCGGGGAAAATACCTGATCCAGGGGCCCGGGGAAAATGCCGGGGTGGTGGAGGCCGGGGAAAAGGCCGTGGTCTTCAAGGTGGAATCCCACAACCATCCTTCCTTCGTAGAGCCCTATCAGGGAGCAGCCACAGGGGTGGGAGGAATCCTCAGGGATATTTTCACCATGGGGGCGAGGCCTGTGGCCCTTCTTGATTCCCTTCACTTCGGGCCCTTAACCCAGCCAAAAAATAGGGCAATAATGGAAGGGGTGGTGAGCGGAATTGCCGGATACGGAAACCCTGTGGGAGTCCCCACTGTAGGGGGAGAAGTGGATTTTGAGGAGGAATTCTCCCATAACCCCCTGGTCAATGTAATGTGCGTGGGAATAGCGGATAAGGACAGGATTTTCTATGCCAGGGCCGGAAAACCGGGTCTTTCCCTCATTTACGCAGGAGCCCCCACAGGAAGGGATGGAATACACGGAGCCACCATGGCCTCTGCGGAATTCGGCGAGGAGACCGAGCACAAGAAGGTAAATGTCCAGGTGGGAGACCCTTTCCGGGAAAAACTCCTCATTGAGGCCACCCTTGAGGTAATGGAGAAGGACCTCATAGTGGGTATTCAGGACATGGGAGCCGCAGGGCTCACCTCTTCCTCCTCTGAGATGGCCTCTAAAAGTGGGGTTGGGGTTGAACTTTACCTTGACAACGTCCCCCTGAGGGAGGATGGAATGACCCCCTACGAAATCCTGCTTTCAGAATCCCAGGAAAGAATGCTCATGGTGGCCAAGGAGGGGAGGGAGGAGGAAATAAAGGAAATTTTTAAGAAATGGGGGATAGATGCGGTGGTTGTTGGAAAAACCACGGGAGACAGAAGGTTCAGGGCCAAATGGAAGGGCGAAGTGGTGGCAGATGTCCCTGTGGATGCCTTAGCAGAGGATGCACCTAAGTATAAAAGGCCCTTTGTCCCTCCCCAGATAGACCAGAGAACGGACGAGGAATGGGGAAGGGAGAGGGATTGGGAGGAAGCCCTTTTGAAAATTCTCTCCTCACCTGAAATGGCCTCAAGAAGGTGGGTGTATCAGCAATACGACCACATGGTTCAGACCAATACGGTACTTCTTCCCGGGGCAGGACCTGCGGTTCTTAAAATAAAGGGACAGAAGCAGGCAATAGCCCTTACCATAGACGCCAACCCCTCCTGGGGAAGGGCAAATCCTAAGGCCGCTGCGATTCTCACCGTGGCTGAGGCCTTCAGGAATTTAGCCACCGCGGGGGCTGAACCCCTGGGGATAAGCAATTGCCTTAACTTCGGAAATCCCGAAAAACCCGAAATCATGGGCCAGTTCGTGGAAACAGTGGAGGGAATGAAGCAGGCCCTGGAATTCTTTGCCGTTCCCGTGACCGGGGGAAATGTAAGTTTTTACAACGAAACCCAGGGAAGGGCTATCCCACCCACCTTAGTTATAGGAGCGGTGGGCCTGGTGGAGGATTACAGGACCATACCAAGGCCTGAAAGGGTGGGGGAAGGATATGGAATTTACCTTCTGGGATGGGAAGGAAGGGACCTTGGCTCCTCGGTTTACCTCAGGGTGGTGCTCGGGGAAAGGGGAGGAAAGGCACCTGAAATTGACCTGGAAAAGGAAAGGGTCCTTCACAGGGAACTAATAAGGCTGGCTAAGGAGGGGAAACTATCCTATGCCGTGGACCTTTCCCCCGGGGGCCTTCTCCCCAACCTGGCAGAGGCCCTTTTCCACATAGGGAAGGGAGCCGAGATCTCGGTGGAAACCGACGGGGAGGCATATTTACTTTTCGGGGAAAGCCCATCAAGGGCGATAGTTTTTGCCAGCGGGGAAATTGAGACGGAAATCCCCTCCAGGAAGATAGGAATAGTAAAGGGGGAAAATCTCAGGGTTTACTTAAACGGAAGGAAAAAGATTGACCTGGAACTTGAGGACTTAAAATCCATCTGGGAAGGGGTTTTCCCAAGAATATTTGACCACTAAGTTGAGGACTTTTTGGAAATTTTTTCCAAATACATGTTTCTGTCGGCAAGGTGAAGGGCCGCGGAAAATTCCGCCTCTTCCTTAAAGGATGATAGCCCCACGGAAATGCTCAGGGACTCCGGAAGACCTTTTTCCTTTTTCAAACTCTCCTTAAGAACTCTAATCCTTTCCCGCAATTTGTTCTCATCTAAACCGGAAATTATAACCAGGAACTCATCCCCTCCTATTCTAAATATGCCCTCCTCCCGGAAAGAATCCCTGAGATAATCCGCCACCTTTCTGAGATATTCGTCCCCTATATCGTGACCCCACCTGTCATTTATGGCCTTAAATCCGTCTATGTCTATAAAGGCCACCATGCCCTCCTTAACCCTGTGCACGTATTCCCTTAATTTTCTCCTGTTGTACAATCCCGTAAGGGGATCAATTTCAACCATTCTCCTCAGCCTTCTCCTGCTTTCCTCCAGGGCAAGGTTCATGGCCTTGAGTTTTCTTATGGTTGAGATCTGATTGGAGAGAAAGAGGAAAATTCCCAGCAGAAGTTCCACCAATGCGTCAAAAAAGGAAACCCTTTCAAGGTTTGAGGGAACCCCATTCCCCCAAAGGTAAGGAAGGAAACCAAGGCCATGCTGGAGAAACACGAGTCCATAAATAATAAAACCCAGGGAAAGCAGCCCCGTGGGAAATGTGTTCGTGTTCTTCCTTCTCAGGATGTCCACCCCGGCCCACAGGCTTAAAATCCCTGTGGAAGAGACAACAGAACCCTGAAGAAAAACAGGGGAGAATTTAAAAGCGAGAATTGCTTCGCCCAAAAGAAGCACGGCCCCGACAACCAGAAGTACCCTTCTTACCTTCTCAAAAACTGCCAGACCGAACATCTTATAAGTTCCCAGGATTAAACAAAATATGAAGGAAAACTTAAAAAACGCATAGGAAATGAAAAGGGGAATCCTTATGGAAGAGTAAACTGGAAAGAAGGTAGTATAGAGAACGGAAAGGAGGGCCAGGACATCAAGGAGCCATCCTTTGGCCCAGGTTTTGACTATGGGGGATTTCAATATGTACCACTCTGCCAGGAAAAAGAGGGAGATGATGAATACCACGGAGGACTGCAGGAAAATTGAAATCTTAGCAAGATGACCGAGAATTTCCCCCATCTTTCCTCCCTCTTCTCCTCTCTTTTTTATTTTTGCTGAACTCCAAATAAAAGTCAAAAACGAAATTTCAAAATGGGGTCTGTCCCTTTTTTCGCTTGAATTTTTTGCCTTAGGGATGGCCTCCCGGATGTCTAATCCACAAAGAGATCCCTCAATTCTCCGAAGGGTTTTCCTCCGTAACCGGACTTATTCAGAACTTCTATGTAATGGGTTATGTGGTCAAGGACGTTCTCAGAAGCCGCATACCTGAAGGTCACCCTGTTCAGGAAAAGTTCAGCCTCCTCCGGAACTATTCCCATTATTTCGTAACTGAGTCTTGCTGCCTGGGATGGGTTATTCACCACCCAATCTATGGCCTCCTTGGCCTCCTCAAGAAATACCTTTGAAACCTCAGGATATTCCCTCAATAACTCCCCTTTAAATAGAATCCCTGCATTGGGAAGATTCCCCCTTCCTGGAAAGAGCCTCTCCCAGAGGTCCGCATATTTTATGGATTCCACCACCTGCCCCTTTCCTTCGTATATGGCAAAACTTGCTTCAGGTTCCCTCAAAAGTCCTACCTCTGCCTCCCCCCTGACCAGCATGTTTTTGATGTCATTGGGCCTTCCAAAGGGCTGACCAAAGGCAAATTCGAATTCATCGGGGTCATATCCAAGGGCTTTCATGAGAAAGGTGGTTACCGCATAAGGGGGGGCCGCCTTCACAAGGGGAAGATGTATCTTTTTCCCCCTGAGGTCCCCGAAGTCCTTAGATTTGAATCCACGGGTCAGGATGAAGAAATTATCCCATACCACTATGGCCTTCATCTTTATGTCCAGTCCCTTTTGATAAAGTTTTGCCACCGCCGCCACCGCAGAGAAACTTATGTCGGCCTTGCCGTTTATTATCCAACCTAAGTGTTTTTCCGTTTTGTCCCATATCTTTAGTTCCTCAATTTTTATCATGTCCATGAGCCTTCTGGACTGAAGGAGTCTCATTATTATGGGATAAACCACCGGGGTGGCTGACTGGATAACCAAGGGAATCCTGCCGGAAATCCTTTTCTTCCTTTCCCTCTTTACCTCCCGACGCTTGTAAAAATAAACATGGTGCTCTAAGGGACCCTTTTTCTCTATGTGAACTTCAAAGCCCAGGGGTTCAATCATGTTTATAAGGGGGGTGGGAAGGAAGTACTGTATAATTCTAAAGCCATCCCCCGGAGGGGTTTCATTGGCCTTCTTTATTATGGCCGAGAAGGGGTCCTCCCTCCATCCCCTAACATCGAGGACTTCAAATTCCTCCTTCCTCTCCAGCCAATTCACCTCCTCTGGCTCTTTGAAGTTTATGTAAACTACGTGCTCGTGAAAGGAGGGCGATTGGTAAAAAATTTCATACCCTTCTTCCTTGAGCATGTTTATAAGCGGAGCGGGATAAAAATCATTTATAACCTTCAGAACCTGCCCCTTCTCCATGGACTTGAGGGTTCTCAGGATTTCGGGGAAGAAAAAGTCCTCTCTTTCCCTGACATCCATAATCAGAATTTGCTTCGCCTCCCGCAACCACTCAGGTTCCTTTTCACCTTTGGGGACTTCTGCCATAGCTTCCTTTATACAATCAGGTGCATGCTTCGAAAGTTCCCCCTCCATCCCAATTTCCCTGTTAAGGCGGTGGAGAACCTCACAGAGGGAAAGCCCACCTATTTTCGCTACGTCCCCCACCGTAGCCCACCGGGAAACCGCCTTGAAAATAAGTTTGTTGTTAAGTTTCTTGAACTTAGGGGAAAGGGAAATCAAAACATCCTTAAGTTGAGGATATTTTTCCAGGGCATCCTTTATCTTTGTGCTTCCCAGTACAACCATTTTCCCTCCTTAAATTTCGGGGCACAGGGGGAAATCCCCTAATCTTTCTGCCCCATTTTCGGTTATAAGATAAGTGTCCTCTATCTTCACGGTGCCCAGTTCTGGTCCGCTCAGGGGAGCGTGTCCCACACTAACCACCATGGAAGGTTTTACTGGTTTCATCCTGTCTCCGGGAACTATGGTAAGAATCGGAGTCTCTTCAAACCTGAGCCCCACCCCGTGACCGAAACCATAAAGGTACTCCTTAGAAAATCCTTTCTTATGGTAAATTTCCTTTATGCTTTCCTCAACCCTGTGAAAAGTTTTCCCCACCTGGGCTAAGGAGGAAAAATTCCTGTGAACTTCCTCCATGGTTTTAAGAGCCTTTTCCCTTTCAGGGTTTTTAGTAAGTATAAAGGTCCGGGCAAAATCGTAAAAATAACCCTCGCAGGAAGGCATGAGGTCTACTAAAACATAATCCCTTATTTTCACATTTCTCGCCCTGGCGTGGACCCTGGGAGGACCTGAATTGACATAAACGAAAACATCCTCAGCCCCGGCCTTTCTCATGGCGTATTCCGCCTCAGCGGCTATGTCCATCTCCGAAACACCGGGCTTTATGGCCTTCATGGCTGCCCTCATGCCCTCTGCGGCTATCTCACCGGCTTTCTTTATAAGTTCCACCTCCTCTGGCTCCTTGAACATACGAAGTTCCATGAGAAGGGGGTGAACATCCACCACTTTCCTCTTAGCGTGGATTTTCTCAAACATGCTGTAAAGGAGGGCAGAGGCATCTATGTCCAGGTTAAAACCTATAACCGGATTGTCCACCTTTTTGTGAACGCTGTTTATGAGGACCTTCACATCCCTGTAAGGATGAAAATTCGTCATCCAGGTTTTCTCCTGAAGTTCCGGAATCTCCTCCTCTATGGCGAATATAACGGGCTCGCCTTCTGCAGGTATTAAAAGGGCCGGAGGGTCCCAGGAAACCCCGGTAAAATACCTGAAGGAATATTTGTCCCTGAACATGGCCACGTCAATTCCTTTTTTCTTCAAAAGTTCCTGAAATCTTTTTAACCTTCCCTTGTAATCCATTTTTACCTCCGTAATTCCAGGGAAATATTATACCATATTCCTACTAAAATGATAGGAATTTTTTTCAAAAAAGGGGGGCTTTGCCCCCCAATTTGGATTAATCTCCCTTTACGAAACCAATGGCAAAGAAAAGGGCCACCAGGAAAAGCAAGGGCGCCAGGATTGTCATAACCACATTCTGGGAGAAGAAAAGAAGTTGTTTGCCTGCCTTAAGAAACGCCAGGGCCATTCCCCCAAGGCTGATAAGGATACCTCCTATGGCAACCCAGACAAAGGAGCCCTTTACCGTCTTCTTCCCTGCCTCAATTATAGGAACCAGCACTATGGTCAGGCCTGCTATGGCATGGAAAACAGGATAAACCACCCTGTTCATGGCCTCCATTCCGCCGAACCTGGCGATGATTATTAGAATAAGGCCAATGAGCATAAGGAGCAGATACCATATCCCGGTTTTCTTGTAGAACCTGTAGATGAGTCCTGTGGCTAAGGAGAAGGGAATCAAGCTCGCCACCACCGCCACTAAGTTATTTCCAAGAAGTCCCCATCCTCCGAAAATAAGAAGCACGCCAGAGATCAGAAGAACCAGGAAGGAAATGATGTAATAAAGGTTACACCCACAGGGTTTCTCCTTTTGTTTTTTCCAGAAAAACCAGATCAAATAAAGGGCAATCAAGCCCGTTAAAAGAAGAAATAGACGATCAAGGATCGTCATCGTTCACCTCCTTAAATTTATGTGCCTTTTAAAGGGCATTCAGTCCCAGGGAAAGGGTTATGACCATGAAAAGAAGAACCCACGGCAGAAGCAATAACACTGTTTTTAGAGGAAGCAGAGGCTTCTTTAACTGCAGTGAAGCCAGCAAAATACCTCCCGTCCCTATTATAGCAGCTCCCATGCTTATCCAAAGAATTTTAACGGAAGCCCCACCCTTCAGGTAAATGAATACCGGAAGGAAAAATATGAAAAGGCCCGCTATTCCGTGGACCAGGGCAAGGGACAGGGTTTTCCATAATTTCCCGGTTCCCCTGGTGGCAGTTATAAGAATAATTCCTACAAGGGAAAATGCAAGGCAGCAAAAATGGTATTGGGGAAAGAAGGAATAGACAAGTCCCATAAAAATTCCCAAGGGTATCAGGGCCGCTATGATTACCACTGCGGGGTTTTTGAGAATTTCAAATCCGAAAATAATTAGAAGAAGGCCCGCAACCACAAGTACCCCGAAGGAAAGGGTGTAATAAAATACTGCCCACGAGGAAAACTTGTTTATCCCGGCTGCTACCTGATAGGAAGCTATGAGTACCAGGCTAAGGAGAGCAAGTTTTTCCAGAACTTTTCTCATCCTAAGCTACCCACCATAATTATGATCATGGAACCGAGCATGAAAATGGAGGCGTACTTGAACAGACCGAAATTGACCCTTTCCGAAGGCCGAAAGAGACTGTAAAGGGCAAGACCCAGCAAACCCACTGCAAGAACCGCCAGTAGCCTTAAATATCCCCAGGAAAGCCCAAGGGCCAATATTCCAATGGCCACGGAAATCGCCGCCCCGAGGCTGGAGAAAGCAATGACCAATCTGGTTCTCTTAAACCCGTAGGTGGATGGAAAGGTGGGGATATTGGCCCTCTGGTAATCCTCGTAGTACTTCATGGAAAAGGTCAGAATATGGGTGGGAATCCAGAGGAGGATGGAAAGGCCGAGGAGGAGCCCTATGTAATCTACCCTGCCAAGGGCCAGGGCCCTTCCTGAAATTATGGGCATGGCCCCTGCCACCCCTCCCCAGATTATAGACCAAGGGGTTCGTCTTTTTAGCCAGAGGGAGTAAACCACCACATCAAAGAAGAAACCGAGAAAAACCAGAACTCCGAAAAGGGGCTGAAGCAGGAAGGCCAGGCCTATTCCCGATAAGGAAAGCGAAGCGGCAAAGCCCAGGGCCTGCTTGATAGTAAGTTTACCCGAGGGGAGGGGTCTGCGGACGGTTCTTCCCATGCTCAGGTCAATGTCCCTGTCTATAACCATGTTAAATGTAGTACTTCCGGCTATGGAAAGGGCAAGACTCAAGCTCATAAGGA
>JALVRF010000171.1 GCA_027025175.1 Candidatus Aminicenantota bacterium
GGGAAATAGCGGAGGCCCCCTGGTTAATCTTAGAGGAGAAGTTATCGGGGTAAATTCCGCCATTGAAACTCACACCGGGGGCTTCATGGGGCTGGGTTTTGCCATACCTTCCAACCTGGCCAAAAAGGTCATCAAGGATCTCAAAGAAAGGGGAAAGGTGATAAGGCCCTTCCTGGGTGTTCAAATGCAGGCCTTAACCGAAGATATGGCCAAAGCCCTGGGGCTGAAACCGGGAACCAGAGGAGCAGTAATCACCAATGTTCTCAAGGATTCTCCTGCGGAAAAGGCTGGACTTAAGAGATACGATGTAGTGATAGGGGTTAATGGAAAGAAGGTCAAAGGTCCTCTGGACCTTAAAATAGCCATAATGGCTCACTCACCCGGAGAAAAGATAACCTTGAAGGTTATAAGAAACGGAAAAGAAATAGAAGTTCCCGTTGTCCTCGGTAGCGAAACCCAGGCACCTTCCTTCTTTGCCGGGGGTAACCCCCTGGGCATAGAGGTTTCTCCGCTTACAGGAAAGGCGAAGAGGTTTTATCCCTATGGAGTGGAGGTTGCCAAGGTATTGCCTGGAAGTCCAGCACAGAGGGCGGGTATACAGCCAGGGGATGTTATACTTGAGGTAAACAGACAGGCAGTTCATTCTGTAACTGAGTTTAACGCCATTGTCTCCAGGTTAAAGAAGGGGGACATTGTTCTTCTTACCGTAGCAAGGGGTGAAGGAACTTTCTTTATAACCCTGAGGATAGAATAGATGAAGTTCTACAAAACCCAGGCCCTTGGAAACGATTTTCTAATCGTGGAAAAGGAGGAAGTCCAGGATGACCCTCATGCTCTGGCTAAAACACTCTGTCACAGGCACTTCGGGGCTGGAAGTGACGGGCTAATAATCCTGTCCAGGGAAGGGGAGATTTTCTCCTTCAGGGTATTCAATGCTGACGGCTCAGAGGCGGAGATTTCTGGAAATGGCCTCAGATGCGCGGCCGCTTACGTATATTTTCTCGGATACGAGGGCGAATACGTTGAATTTAATACCCTGGCGGGCAGGAGAAAAGCCTGGCTCATTGAGAGGAAGGGCAACAAATTCGTATTCAAGGTTTCCATGGGAAGCCCGAAACTCTCTTCCAGGGAAATACCCTTTGACGACGGAACCCCCAGGGATAAAATCGTAGATTATCCCATATACATAGGAAACAGAACATACCCCATAACTGTGGTTTCGGTGGGAAATCCCCACAGCGTCCTTTTCTTTGAAAACCTCCCATCATCCCTGGAATGGAAGGAACTGGGGAAGGAAATTGAGGAGCATCCCTTTTTTCCAGAGCGCACCAATGTGGAATTCGTCAAGGTAATTGATCCTTCCACCATACAGGTTCTATTCTGGGAAAGAGGAGTTGGGGAGACCTATTCCTCAGGAAGTGGTTCCTGTGCTTCAGCATACGCTGCTTACATAAAGGGTCTCGTGGGTCCTAAGGTTAAGGTTAAAACTCCGGCGGGAGATGTGATGGTGGAAATAGGAAACGGGGAAATAAAGATGACCGGTCCTGCCGAAGTGGTTTTCCGCGGAGAATGGCTCAGCAGGTAATATCACTCAAGAAAAATCTGAACATCCCAAACCTTCTAACTGTTCTAAGGATTTTTTTGGTTCCCATAATAGTTGCCATCCTCCTGGTAGAATTTGATGGAAGAGCCTTCCTGGCCCTGGGACTCTTCCTCCTGGCTTCACTGACGGACTTCATAGATGGTTACCTGGCCAGGAAAAACAATCAAATAACCCCTCTGGGCATTCTTCTGGACCCCATAGCGGATAAACTTCTCATTTCCTCGTCCTTCATTTCCCTGGTGGCTTTAAGCCTGGCTCCTGCATGGGCGGTAATAATCCTGGTAGGAAGGGAAATAGGGGTTACCGGCCTGAGAGCCATCGCCGCAGGGGAAGGAATGATAATGCCGGCCTCCTCCCTGGGCAAAACAAAAATGTTCCTGGAGGTTCTCTCCATAATCTTACTGATTTTAAGCATTAGATATAATAAGTTATCTGCGGCAGGCGCTCTATTTCTTTACCTGGCTGTTGTTTTCTCGCTGTATTCCGCGGGAGAATATATAATTAAATTCGTTAAATATTTTAATAACAAGGAGGAATGAAAAATGGCAAGGGAAAAAATTAAAGTTGCCATAGCGGGAGTTGGCAACTGCGCCAGTTCTTTAATCCAGGGAATTTATTATTATGGGGAAACAAACGATACCGTTGGACTAATGCATCCTGATCTTGGAGGATACGGCCCCGGAGATATAGATATAGTTGCTGCTTTTGACGTGGATGAGAGAAAGGTTGGGAAACCCTTAGAAGAGGCTATTTTTGCCCCTCCCAACTGCACCATGGTGTTCTGGGATAAAATTCCCAGGACCGGAGTGGTGGTTAAAATGGGGCCGATTTTTGATGGAGTTTCCCCCCACATGATGGAATATCCGGAGGAAATATCCTTCAGGCCCGCCAGGAAACAACCCGTGGATGTGGTGGAGGAACTCAAAAAGTCCGGGGCAGAAATTCTGGTTAATTACATGCCCGTGGGGTCGGAACAAGCGGCGAGGTTTTATGCCGAGGCTGCTCTGGAAGCAGGGGTTGCCTTCATCAATGCCATGCCGACCTTTATAGTCTCCGATTCCCAGTGGGCAAAAAAATTTGAAGAAAAGGGAATTCCTGCTATAGGGGATGATGTTAAAAGTCAGGTGGGGGCAACCATTGTTCACAGGGTTCTCACCAAACTCTTTGAGGACCGGGGAGTTAAAATAATCAGAACATACCAGACCAATTTCGGAGGGAATACCGACTTCCTTAACATGCTGGAGAGGAAAAGATTGGCCACCAAGAAGGTTTCCAAAACAGAAGCGGTAAGGTCCATGATGGAAAATAAGTTGGATGATTTCCACATTTATGTGGGTCCATCGGATTTCATTCCCTGGCTAAAGGACAATAAAATATGTTACATAAGAATGGAAGGGGAAGGATTTGGACACCACCCCATAAAAATTGACCTTAAACTTTCAGTGGAGGATTCCCCCAACAGCGGTGGAATAATAATTGACGCCATAAGAACTGCCAAAATCGCTCTGGAAAGGGGAGTAGCAGGCCCCCTGCTTTCCATTTCCGCCTATACCATGAAGCATCCTCCGGTTCAATATCCGGATTGGGAAGCGAGAAAGATGGTAGAGGAATTCATAAGGGGCGAAAGAGAGAGATAAACTCCGTTTTGCCATGAGAGGCCTCTCGTTCTATAATACAATGAGAAGGGAGGCTGTATGATAATTACATGTCCTAAATGCGGAAAAAAATACAAATTTGACGAGAAAAAATTCGCCCCTGACGAAAAATCCAAAAAGGTAAGGTGTAAAAACTGCGGAACTGTCTTTGAAATCTTCAATCCCTTTTACGAGGAAGCAACCGCTGACAACCTTGAGAATAAGGTAACGGAGGACGTAAGTAGTAAAAAATCAGAAGTTCAGGAAGAAGAAGGCGAAAGGACCACCAGAGAAAAATTGATACAGGAGGGAGAGGAGCCCTATCTTCCAGAGAACAAGGAATACGTTCTTTACATAACCAGAGGGGCCAAACAGGGTTTTAAATACAAGATAGAAAAACCTGTGGTGGTTATTGGAAGATTCAATGTGGACCTCATAATACCCGATAGGCAGGTTTCAAGGAAGCATGCAGCCATAGAAGTTTATGGCGACAAAGTCATAATTCGTGATCTTCAAAGCACCAACGGTACTTTTATTAACGGGGAAAGGGTTTTCTACGCCGAACTGGAAGACCAGAGCGAAATTCAGGTGGGAGAAACCTTCCTCCTCTTCCTGAAACTTCCCAAAAATCCGGATAATTTCTTCTAAAAAGTCTTGAAAAGACTAAAATTTTTCCTTCCTTCCCTGATAGCCTCTCTCTGGGGAGGGTTCTCGGTGGGGGCCATACTGAAAATTGTAAATATCATGCCCTCTGTAAGTGAGGGAATCCTCCCGGTAATTGTTTTCTATTCTATTTTCCTTCTTATACTTCTATTTCCCTTAGCCATTTTCGTGAATTTAATAACCGGTTCCGAACCCATATTATTAAACTCCCGATACCTTACCGGGGAAATTTTCGTGGTTTCCTTATTCCTTGCCCTCGCCTTATACCTCAATTCCAGTTACATGAGGAACCTTCTACCACAGATAGCCTATTATAATTTCGTGGCCCTCGGTCTTGCTCTGGGGGTTATCGCCCTTTTGAGTCTTTCTCTCCTCTCCAGAAAAAGCAGGGTAATCTTCGTTCTCTTTACCCTTCTCGCCTTCTCCACCACCGGTATTTTCTACACAACCTCCCTCAGACAGAAAACCTCCCCCTCTCCAGCAATTCCCTCTGCCTACGGATTGGCTGAGGGAAGAAAGGTCATAGTTCTTTACATGGAAGGACTTTCTCTCAATGACCTGCTGCGATCTCCCAGGGAACTCCCTAATTTTTCTTACCTCATAAACAAGGGAACCTGGGGGAAAGTTGGGGCACCGGTTCCATGCCTTTCTGAAATAACCTTTTATTCCTTTTTAAGAGGAATGAAACCATCCCGGAGCGGGTATTTCTCCTCCAGGGTGTATTCCTTTCTTGGAAGGGGAGATTTCAAACTCTTCCCCAGGTGGCTTTTCTTTCAGTTGCTTAAGAGGGTAAAAGTGATAAAAATAAAGGGCACAATTCCCATGCCTGACCACGGTTTAGTGGATGTGGTTAAAAACTACAGGGGAAAAGCGGACATAGTGGAAGGTTCCAGTAAACCGGAGAACAGGGATACCGTGGTGGCCCTTTTCCCGGAAGCCAGACCAGGCACCTGGCAATATTCTACTCTATTAGAGGCAGTTTCCATGGACAGCGCAGCAGCGGAAAGGGCCCTGAAAATTGCCAGGGAGAGGGATTTCCTGGTGGTCAGACTGGAGGGGTTAAAATTGATCAAAACCAGGTTTCTGAAATACACATCTGACTATTTTCCCTTTGTCTCCCCTGTAGAACTGGAGGAATTTATGGGAGTTCCAGGTAAATACATTTTATTCTACGACCACATACTGGGAAGATTCCTTACCCAACTTCCCCCGGATGCTTTCCTCCTGGTTGTCTCGCCTTTTTCTGTGGAACCGGTTGCTCCCTGGAGGTCCTACCTGGAAGGACTTTTCGGGGATAAATTAACCTGCGGAGATTTCCTGGACTGTCCCGATGGTGTATACATAGCCTTTTCGCCCTGGACCAATAATACCAGCGTCCAGGTATCACTGCTGGACTTCACCCCTACCCTGGCCTATTATATGGGTCTTCCAGTGGAGAAGGAATCCCAGGGAAGGGTGGTTACCGAATGGTTCAAAAAGGAGTTTTTCATTGAGAACCCAATACTCTTCATACACTCTTACGGAGGAGTGCTTAGAAAGGGCAGGTGAGGCCCTGATTCCATGGTTTGAAAAAGGTAAGGAAGTTTTAGGTCTTGAGGAATACCCCCTAAGAAGGCTGGCAGGGGAAGTGGCCGAACTCTCCAGCGCTCTAATAAAGGGGAAAAGGGAAGATTACATGGGAAAATACCTGAGGGCCTATTTTTCCTATTTCTTTCCCCAGGGCTTTCTCAAAACCTATTTTGTTCTCTGCGAAATGAAAAAGATCCTTGACCTTTCCTGGGGGAAAAACCTTAAAATAAACGACCTGGGAACAGGACCAGGTGCTTCCCTCCTGGCTGCAAGGGAAGTTTTTTCCCATCTTAACCCGAGCCTTTCAGGCATCGAAAAAAACAGGCAGGCTCTTGAACTGGCCAGGAAAATCTCCGGGGAAAAAATCCTCCCTGGGGATTTCTCAAAAATGAAAATCCATGGAGAAATAGCCCTTCTGGTATCCTCCCTATCCGAGACCCGATTCCCCCTGAAAACCGCTGCAAAATTGTGGGAAAATCACCGGTGCCTGGTGGTGATAGAACCGGGATGGGCCCAGGGTTATTCCCTTGTAATGAACTTGGCTAAAAGGCTCGGTCCTCCCCTTCTTCCCTGCGGAGGTTATCGGTGTAAACTTGAGGAGGACGATTGGTGCCACGTTGCCCTGCCCTTTGCCCTTCCTCCTCTAACCCTGAGGCTCAATTCCCTGTTGCGACACAAACTAAAATACCTGAAATTCACCTACGGGGTTTTCTGCAAAAATGCCGGATTGAAGACCTGGGGGGTTCGCCTGAGAAGCCCATTGATAAAGGAAAAAGGCAAGACTTATTTTCTCGCATGTTCTGGAGGAAAACCCATCAGGATAGAACAGAGGGGAAGGCCAGGGGGAGGGTTTCTGAGGGCAAATTGCTGCGATCTGGTGGAATTTGAAGGAAATGAAATTTCCCCTTCAGTCTTCCGGGTGGAAGACATAAAAATCAAGACTTTAAAAGAAGGAGCAGGATAAGGGACAGGGCTCCACCCACAATATCATCGGCCACTATCCCGAGGCCCCCTTTAAGTTTCTCCGCATAGTTTACGGGGGGTGGTTTCAGGGTGTCAAAGAAGCGAAAGAGGAAGAAAGAAAGGGCCACTGCCAGGAAATTCTGAGCCGGAAGAAGGGCTAAAAACTGGCCCGCCACCTCGTCTATAACCACTGAGCGAGGGTCCTTTTTTCGGTGATATTCCGCCGCAACCGATGAGGCAGGAATCCCTGTAAGGGTTATAAAAAGAAGGGCAAAAATTTTCCATTGAAGAGGGAGGGTCATCATGAATTTCCAGTAAAGGAAGCAAACCACGAGGCTGGTAAAGGTTCCCGGAAAAAGCGGAAAAAACCCCAGAAAGAAAAAATGGGCCCAGATTAAAGATAGTTTCCTCAAAGGGCCTCTCCCTCCAAATCATAGGGATGGGCATGGGTAATTTTCACCCTTGCCCAGGGTCCCTTTAATTCCCCCAGCACATATATACCCCCGTCCACCTCCGGGGCAAAATGTGAGGAGCGGGTGAAGTATATTCCATCCTGAACCCTACCCTCCACAAGAACCTCCATGACCCTCCCCACCATTTTCCTGTGTTTTCTGAGGCTTATTTCCCTCTGAACCTCTAAAACCTCCCCCATCCTTTTTTCCTTTTCCTTCTCAGAAACAGGGTCTCCTAAGGGCCAGGCTGAGGAGCCCTTTTCCCTGGAATATTTAAAGACCCCAAGGCGGTCAATCTCGGCCCTTTTCACCCAGGCAACCAGGTGGCGAAATTCCTCTCTTCCCTCGGTGGGAAATCCCACGATCAGAGAGGTCCTTATGGTAGCATCTTCCACCCTCTGCCTTATTTTTTCTATAAGCCTTAAGTAATCCTCTCCACTTCCCGGCCTTCCCATGGACCGGAGGACTTCCGGGTGAGAATGCTGGAAAGGAATATCAAAATAGGAAAGGAGCCTTGGATGGGAAAACAGGGGAAGGATTTCATCCACCACAGAAGAAGGGTAAAGGTAAAGCAGTCTGAACCTGACCTTCCTGGTGGAACGAAGAAGGGCTTCAAGGAGCTGCTTTAAATTCTCTCCCCTCTCCCTTCCGAAATAAGTGCTATCCTGGGAAATAAGGTTTATTTCAGCAACTCCCCTTTCCTCTAAAATTTTCGCTTCCTGAACCAGGTCATCTATTTCCCTTGAGCGATAGGGCCCCCTGATTTTCGGAATTATGCAGAAACTGCATCTTCTGGAGCAGCCCTCGGAAATCTTCATGTAAGCCCAGGTGGGAGGCGTAGAAAGGAGTCTTGGGGTTCTACTGGTGGGAAGATAATAACTCTCTGAGTGGGGAATTTTCCCCTTTATTGCCTCTGTTATTCTCTCTATATCCTCGGTTCCCACCAAGGAAATTAAAGAGGGAAATTTCCGCCGCAGTTTTTTCCCAAGCCAGTTAACCATACACCCGGCCACCACCACTGGCTTGCCCTTTTCCACAACTTCTTCTATGGTGGAAAAACCTTCCTCCCTGGCTTCCTTCAAAAAGGCACAGGTGTTAATAACAACCAGGTCAGCCTCTTCCAGGGAGGGAACAATGGTATGGCCTTCCTGCCTCAACTTCCCCATCATTATTTCGGTGTCCACCAGGGCCTTGGCGCAACCCAGGGAAATAAAGCCTATTTTCACGGGTATATTTTGTAAAGCAGTCTTGGGAAGGGAATGGTCTCCCTTACATGCTTGACCCCTGTAATCCAGGCCACGGTTCTTTCCACCCCTAAGCCGAATCCTGCATGGGGAACTGAACCGTATTTCCTCAGGTCAAGGTACCACTGGAAGGCATCCTCGGGAAGATTGTTCTCCTTTATTCTCTTCAGGAGCAGGTCGTAGTCGCTTATCCTCTCGGAGCCCCCGATTATCTCCCCGTAGCCCTCAGGGGCCAGCATATCAAAGGAAAGGGAAAGTTCAGGCCGCTGCGGGTCAGGCTCCATGTAAAAGGCCTTCTGGGCAGCGGGAAATCTATGAAGAATCAGGGGTTTTTCAAATTTCCGGGCCAGGGCGGTTTCCTCGTCCCCTCCTATCTCGTCCCCCCATTTTATATCAAAACCATCCTTTTTGAGGAGTTCAATGGCCTCGTCATAACTTATCCTGGGGAAAGGCCTTTCCACCTTTTCCAGTTTGTTTATGTCCCTTTCCAGTTTTTCTAACTCAGGCCTCCTCCTCTCCAGCACCCTCTTCACCATGAACTCCACAAGTTCTTCAGCCAGGCGGATATCGTCCTCCAGGCGAAAATAGGCCACCTCCGGCTCCACCATCCAGAACTCCATGAGGTGCCTTCTGGTTTTTGACTTCTCGGCCCTGAAAGTTGGCCCGAAACAGTAAACCTTTCCCAGGGCCATGGCGGCCGCTTCCATGTAAAGTTGCCCGCTCTGGCTGAGATAGGCCTTTTCCCCGAAGTAATCGGTCTCAAAAAGGGTTGTGGTTCCCTCGCAGGCAGCAGGGGTAAGGATGGGAGCATCCACCAGGGTGAACTTCTTCTCCTCGTCAAAGAAATCCCTTATGGCCTTTATGATTTCGTGGCGAATCCTCATGATGGCGTGCTGTCTTGATGAGCGGAGCCACAGGTGACGATGGGCCATGAGGAAACCTACACCGTGCTCCTTGGGGGATATGGGGTAATCTATGGCAATCTGAACAGGGATAATTTCCTCAAGTTCTATCTCGTAGCCTCCAGGTGCCCTCCTCTCCTCCTTCACCTTTCCCCTTATTATCACCGAACTTTCCCGGGTCAGGGTGTCAAAGGTTTTAAACAGGGGATTATCCTTTTCCCTGGACCAGGCCGTTGCCTGGACGATTCCCGTTCCGTCCCTGACCAAAAGAAATCTCACCCTTCCACTGGACCTTTTATTGTAAACCCATCCCCTTATCTCAACTTCCTCCCCCACATGGTCCTTGAGGTCTTCTACATAAACCCATTTCATAGGGGAATTTTACCAGAATAACCAATCTTGAAAAACCGGGGAAGCGGGATTATTCTATTTTCAATGCTCCTGGATAGGTATGTTTTAAGGGAAATAATTCCCCCTGCCCTGGTGGGTTTTCTCGTATTTACTCTCGCCCTTCTTATGAACACCCTTCTGGAGTTCGTTCAAATTCTCGTCATGAGGGGGATAGGAGGCGGAGAATTTCTGGCCCTCATCTGGAATATTTCCCTTTCCTTTCTTCCCCTGACCCTTCCCATGAGTTTTCTTATGGGAGTTCTTTCCGGCATAAGCCGCATGTCGGCGGATTATGAAATCCTGGCCCTCAGGGCCCTGGCGATTCCAACCCCCAGACTATTGCGTCCAGTTTTCACCGTGGGCCTTCTTGCCCTTCTCCTTAACCTCTGGGCCAACATGTTTGTAGCCCCTTCAGCGGTAAAATCCGCAGAAAAACAACTCTTTGAGTTAATGCTGTCCAGAACAGAAAAAATGATAAGGCCCAAGGAATTCTTTGAGGGAATACCCGGCATGGTGGTTTTCGTGAAGGAGAAGGGAAAGGGTATGTGGAAGGGAATATTCATAGAGAAATACGAGAACGGAAGCGAAAAATTCATCCTGGCCAAAGAAGGAAGGTTCGTGGTGGACAGAAAAAAGAGGGAGGCCTTCTTTGTTCTAAGGGATGGGGAGGTTCACAGTTTTGACACCCATGCTCCTGAAAAATATTCCAGGGCCTTTTTCAGGGAAGCGGTGGAGGTAGTCCCTAAGGAAGTGGCATTCCCCAGGATTCACCTGGGAAGGAAACCCAGGGAAAAGAACCTTCCCCAGTTACTTCAGGCTATAAAACAAAGCCAGAGTTCTACCCTGAAAAATCTATATCTTATGGAACTCCACTCCCGCCTGGCCCTTGCCCTTTCCTCACTTCTTTTTATGCTTCTCGGTTTTGCCCTGGCTGTAAATGTAAAAAGAGGGGGAACCGGTTTTGGGTTTGCCCTTTCCATAATTGTTGTGATTCTTTATTTCGTCATACACTCAGGGGCCAAAAGTTTCGTTGAACAGGGCAGGGTTCCCGCATGGGCAGGTATGTGGTTATCTGACCTCCTGGTTTTTCTATTTTTCCTTCTTTTGGTTCCCAGAATTAAAGGAAGTATAAAACCAGCCCGGGTAAAAAAGAAAATTGCCAAAACCGTCAGGGCTGGACGCCTTTTGAGAATACCCAGATTGCTTTCCACCCTGGACACCTACGGATTTCTGCAGGCCTTCAAAGTATTCACCCTTATTCTTCTCGCCTTCCTTTTCCTTTCCCTTCTCGTCAGTTTTTTCCAGTTAATTGATGATGTCTTCCAGCATCACCTCCCCATAAGAATACTGCTTAAGTATCTGGTTTTCTTCACACCCCAACTTATTTATGTGCTTCTTCCCTTATCCCTCCTGACTTCCCTCATGGTTTCCATATCCCTTTTCTACAAAAGGGGGGAAATTACCGCCATAAAAGCCGGGGGAATAAGCCTCCACCGTTTTTCTCTGCCCTTCGTGCTTCTGGCGGTCCTGGTTGTGGCCGGGAGTTTCTATCTGCAGGAGCGGCTCCTTCCCTTTTCCAACAAAAAGGCTGAGAACCTGCGGGCCTACATAAAGGGTCAGAAGGGGACTGGAGAATATATTATTTCAAGAAACTGGGTGTTTTCAAATAACACCATTATTCATTTTCTCTACTACGAAAAAAAGAGAAAATCCTTTGTGGATATATACCTGCTAAAACTCTCTGAAGATTTCTCCCTCAAAAAAATCGTCCACGCAAAGAGGGCCTTCTGGAAAAGAAAATACTGGGTGCTCAGAAGATTGTGGATAAGGGATTTCACGCAAAAGGGGGAATTCCTTCAGGCCGACAGGCAGAGAATAATAATGCCCGCTCCTGAATATTTCTTCCGGGAGATAAAAAGTTTTGAGGAAATGAATTTGAAGCAACTCCGCATGCACATAGAAACCCTGAAGAGAGAAGGCTTCCCCACCACGGAGATGGAGGTGGAATATCAGGCAAGAATATCCTTTCCCTTCGTAAACCTGGTTATGGCCCTTCTGGCCATTTCCCTGGGATTCCTCATCGGGGAAAAGGGACCCACCATAGGAGTAGGAACCAGTCTTGCCCTGGGAGGAGTTTACTGGACTCTATTCGGAGCCTTTAAGGCCCTGGGAAAATCATACATCCTTTCCCCCGCTCTGGCCTGCTGGTCCCCCAGCATAATTTTTCTCCTCATCGCCCTCATTCTCTTCACCTACATAAGAACCTGAGAATTCCCTGTTCACCCTGTAAAGCCAGCGGCTTATCTCCCTCTGTCTTTTCCACTGGCCGAAAAGATTTCCCTGGCCTGTAAACTTTTCCACTTCCCTGGCAAAGACAGCGCTTAACGGTCTTGGCTCAGCAAGGGCCAATGGAGTTGAAGGAAGGGGAAGGAAATAATGGGCATGTATCCGTGCTCCCATAAGGACAAGTTCCTTCATCAGGCTGAGGGATTCTCCCTCATCGTCAAAGGGAAGTCCAAAGATGAAATCAATCTCAGGGATGAATCCGGCCTTCCTTGCAGCCTCTGCCGCCATAAGAACATCCCCCCTGCGGTGTCCCCTTTTCAAAAGGCGAAGAACCGCGTCGGAGCCGCTCTGGGCGCCGAAAATAACCCGGCGGTTATGCACAAGGGACCTGAGTTCTCTTAAAAAATCCATAGAGACATGTTCCGGGCGAAATTCCGAAGGAAAGGAACCAAAATAAAGCCTGGAGGAAGGATATTTCCTTTTTAACAGCGCGAGGAGTTTTATAGCCCCATGGGGATTTGCCCCTCCCTTTCCTCCATAGGCCACGCCGTTGGGGGTTATAAACCTTATATCCCTGATTCCCCTCCGGAGCAGTTTCCCAACCCAGTACTCCAGTTTTCCAGGGCTGCGGTGTCTCATCTTTCTTCCCAAAAGCCGGGGGGTCTGGCAATAGGTGCATAGAAAGGGACATCCCCTGGATATTTCAATGGGTATGGGGAGAAGTTCCGAAAAAGGAGGATAAAGTTCAATCTCCACTCCCGTGCAAATTTCGCCCTTCAGGCCCTTTCCCTGAAGGCATCTGGGAGGCTCTGCCCTGCCCTCCAGAAAATCAAGCAGCCTGTTTATTTCTTCCTCCCCCTCTCCCAGGAAAACATAATTAAATCCCATTTCTAACGCATGGAGAGGAAGGGCAGAGGCATGGGGTCCCCCAGCCACCCTTAACGTGCCCCGGGGAAGAACCTCCAGGGCTTCAGCCACCTCGGGAATCTGGGGAGAAAGGAAGGAAAACAAAACCGCATCCCCGGCCTGCACTTCCCCTAAATTCTCAATGGGGATCAGTCTACCGCCGGCTCTGGCCAGAAGAGGGGAAAAGGAATACCTGTTTTGCCTGGTTATATAAGCGAAAAACCTCACTTCACATAGCCCAGGGACCTCAGCACCTTGAACATTTTCCTTTCCCTTTTGGGTCTCTTCTTTATGTGAGAAAGGGCCTCCTTTTCAAATTCCCTGAGCCTTTTCATCATAACGGGAGTGTATTTGTTGAAGGGAATGGGCTTTATGGAACCATGGTCCTGCTTCAGGTTGAAGAAGAAATATTTCTTCTTGGCCGGGGTATGAATGAGTTGAAAATCGTTCTCAATTATGGAAAAACGGTCAAAAAAGGACTCAGGAGCATATGTCTGAAGAAAAAGCCTTTCGTGGCCATTATCCCGCATAAGGTCCCTACCCACAATTCCTTTGGGAACATGACTGCCGGTTAGCCTCAGGACGGTGGGGAAAATGTCCACAATCTGACGATAATCGTTCCTGACGCCCTTCTTTCCGTCAGGGGTCAGGAGCAGGAGAGGAATTCTCGTGTAAATCCCGTTGAGGAAGTGGATGTGTCCCTTGTGGCCCTTCCATTCTCCCAGCCCCTCCCCATGGTCAGCCAGTATGAAGACATAGGTATTTTTCAGAAGACCCCTTCTTTCCAGTTCTCCGTAAAGTTTTTTGAATTCCCGGTCCCAGTAATCTACTTCCCTGGAATAAAGGAATCTTGCCCAGAAAATAGACAGAAAAACCTTGGGCCTGATTTTTACCCAGCCTTTATCGCCAATGGTCAATCTCATCTTTACCTTTCTCTGCCCCTTTTTGGTCATAATCACCACTTTTTCGTTGAGGGAAGGAATTTCCACGCTATAGATAACTTTTCTCAGGGGCTTCCCCTTCAACCTCACCTCCACATCAACCTTTTCCCCGGGCTTTCCCTTTATAAAGAAATACTCCTTTCTCAGGAAATTGACATCCCCTATCTTACTGCCGTTGACCCAGACTTCACCGTCCGGAGGAAGCCACGGGGGCGCATAGGGTTCGTGGGGGTCGGAATAATGGATCCAGAGGAAAAAGGGTGATTTAACCCCGGGAAGGATTTCTTCCACCTCCCTATTCACCTCATCTGCGGTTTTATACCACCGGGTTGGGGGGAATTTGTCCTGATAAACATCAAAGCCCCTGGCAGGGCCCTGGTAACCCTGTAGTGTGCCTAAAGAAACTACGGCATATGTGTGGTATCCCCTTTTTTTCAACCTCTCTGCCAGGAGTGGGTACTCATCCTGGTATTTCTGACCGTTGTTTATTACCAGGTTCTGAAAAGGATATTTTCCAGTAAACATAGAAAGGTGAGCAGGCAGGGTTATGGGGATGGTGGTAAAGGTGTTTTTAAAATATATTCCCCTTTCCTTGAGCGAGGAAAAGAAGGGAGCCCTGGCTCCACCGAGGTCCTCTCTCATGGTATCCACCACCACCAGGAGAATGTTGGGTTTTGGTTTTCTGATGAGGAGGAAAACCCCTCCCACTATCATGAAAAGGGCAATTAGAATTAATATGAACTTCTTCATTTCTGCCTCCGTGAGGATTAATTCTAACACCTTGACAAAACCAGGGGGTAATTCGTATTATTCCCTTCTTATGGAAATTCTCCTGGCAAGGGAAAGCGGCTTCTGTTTTGGGGTAAGGAGGGCGGTTAAAATAGCGTATGAAGCCAAGGAAAAATGGGGGCAAGTATACACATATGGAGAACTTATACACAATCGTCAGTTTGTGGATAAGTTAGAAAAAGACGGTATAAAGGCAGTAAATAGCCCGGATGAGATCCCTTCTGGGGCCGTGGTCATAATACGCTCTCACGGGATAAGTCCCCAGGAGGAAAAAATACTTAAAAGCCGGTTCAAGGTTATAGATGCAACCTGTCCCTATGTGAAAAAATCCCAGAAAATAGCCGCCAAGGAGGTTCGTTCCGGGAAGGAACTGGTGATTTTCGGAGACCAAACCCACCCGGAAATTAAAGGCATACTCGGCTATACTCAGGGAGCAGGTATGGTTATCTCAAACCCTGAGGATACCCCTAACCTCCCATATTCCCTCAGAAGGGCTACCATTTCCCAGACCACCAATGACCTGGAGGAATACAAAAAATTTGTTGGGGGACTTCTTGAGAATACCGAGAGATTAACCGTCCATCAGACCATTTGCTCCTCCACCCTGGAGAAACACCGCTCTGCCAGGAAAATAGCAGCCGAGGTTGAACTTATGCTGGTGATTGGGGGCAAACATAGTTCAAATACCAGGAAACTATACAGAGCCTGCAAGAAAATCCAGCCCAACACCTATCATATTGAGACCCCGGAGGAACTTGATTTGATAGAATGGAGAAAATATGAGAGAATAGGCCTATCGGCAGGAGCTTCAACTCCTGATTTCATAATAAAGGCGGTTATGGAAAAACTTAAGGAGGAAGGCAATGACTGAAGAGAAGAGAGAAGAAGAGCAGAATTACGAAAAACTTCTTGAAGGCTACCGATTCCAGTTACCTTCCAGCGGAGAAGTGGTAAAGGGAAAGGTCATAGAAATAACGGATAAGGAAGTTTTAGTGGACATAGGGGCAAAGATAGAGGGAGTAATCCCCTTAGACGAATTTCGCAATTTTGAGGGGGAAATCACCGTTAAGGAAGGAGACGAGGTGGAAGCAATCGTTGAAAAAAGGCCCTCCTCCTATGGTTACATCCCCCTTTCAAAAAGGAGACTGGAACTAAGGAAAGCCATGGAGGTTCTCAACGAAGCCTTCAGGGAAGGAAAACCTGTGGAGGGAAAAATCCTTAAGAAGGAAAAGAAGGGATTTACCGTTGAAATAATGGGCATTAAGGCCTTTCTCCCTGCATCTCATCTTGAGATACGGCCTGTAAAGGAAACCTATAAGTACATTGGCAAAACATTCCCCATGAAAATACTGGACATAAGGAAACATCGGGGAGGGGTTTCCGTGGTTGTCTCCCGCAGGGTTCTGATAGAAGAAGATATAAAAAAGAAAAAGGAAGAGATTCTCTCCAGAATTAAAGAGGGAGAATGGGTAAAGGGAGTAGTAAAAAACATAACTGATTTCGGAGTTTTCGTTGATCTGGGAGGGATAGATGGTCTGCTTCCCACCAGTGAAATCAGCTGGGGGAGGGTGACCGATCCCAGGAGATTTTTCAAAGAAGGCCAGGAAATAGAGGTTTTAATTCTTAACTTTGATCCCGAAAAGGAAAGGATAACCCTGGGATACAAGCAGAAAACCCCTGATCCCTGGGAAAACATTGAGGAGAAGTATAAGCCCGGAGATAGGGTAAAGGGAAGAGTTGTCAGCCTGACCGACTTCGGGGCATTCATTGAACTGGAAAAGGGCGTAGAGGGTCTGGTAAGGAGCAGAGAACTCAGCTGGACGGAAAACATAAAGGACCCCCACCAGATAATGAGCGAGGGGGAAATAGTTGAGGTTGAGGTTCTGAGCGTAAATCCCCAGGAAAGGAAGATTGCTCTCAGTTACCGCAAAACCCTTCCCACACCCTTCCAGATATTTGCTTCCACCCACCAGGTAGGGGAAATCATAAAAGGAAAGATAAAGGATGTAAAGGATTTCGGGGCTTTTGTGGAACTGGAACCTGGGGTTGAAGCGCTGCTGAGGAAAGGGGATTATTCCTGGGAAACTGTGGAGAACCTTCAGGAAGTTCTGAAAAAGGGGGAGGAAATAGAGGTTAAAATCCTGGAGATATTACCTGAGGAGGGAAAAGTAAGGGTGGGCAGGAAGCAACTCCTTCAGGATCCGTTTCTGGATTTCGTGGAGAAATATAAGGTTGGAGATGAACTGGAAGCCAGGGTGATAAATGTAAAAGAAAACGGTTATACCCTGGAACTTATTCCCGGGGTGTATTCCTTCCTGCCCAGGGGCAAGAAAGAACTACAGCAGGGTGATTCTCTCAAGGTAAGGATATCCGCCATAATTCCGGAGAGGAGAAGGGTAAGAATTGAACTCCCTCAGGAAAGGGAAGGGAGCGGAAAAAACAAAAAGAAAAGGGAGAAACAACCTCCAGCAAAACCTCCCACCCTGGGAGATTTGCTTCCCGATTCCCTTAAAAAATGAAGTACATCTTCACCCCCTGGAGATGGAAGTACATTAAAAAAGCCATGAAGGGCGAGGAAGGTTGCATTTTCTGCGAAGCCCAGAAAAAAACGGACGAAGAGGCCTTCATACTTTACCGCGGGATACATAATCTCATAATAATGAACATATATCCGTACAACAACGGTCACATAATGATAGCCCCCCTTCAGCATCTCGCCAGTCCGGAGGAGGCCTCCGGAGAACTTCTCATGGAAATGGGGTTTTTACTTCAGGCCTCGCTTAAGGCCCTGCGGAAGATTTTTTCCCCCCACGGATTCAATGTAGGAATGAACATAGGAAGAAGTGCTGGAGCCGGAGTTGAGGACCATTTCCACCTTCATGTAGTTCCCCGCTGGGAGGGTGATTCAAATTTTATGGCGGTTTTCGCTGACAGCAAGGTCATAGCCCTTGATGTCACCCAGGTATATAGAATGTTGAAGCCAGTATTAGAGGAAGAAATAAAAAATCTAACAAGAGCAGACTAAAATAATTTAACAAAATCACTTGAAATTTTTCCTTTTTCGTTCTATAATAATATTGAACTTCACAATAGAGGAGGTAAAAAATGGGAAAGGTAATAGGAATTGACCTGGGAACCACCAACTCCGTAGTAGCAGTAATGGAAGGTTCCGAGGTAAAGGTCATACCCAACCAGGAAGGCCAGAGAACCACTCCATCGGTGGTAGCCTTCCTCAAAGATGGACAGGTCCTGGTAGGGCTTCCAGCCAAACGCCAGGCCATAACAAATCCGGAAAATACCATTTATTCCATAAAAAGATTTATGGGAAGAAGGTATGACGAAGTCCTGGAAGAGATAAAGATGGTCCCCTATAAGGTGGTGAAGGGACCCCATGGGGATGCCAGGGTGGAGGTTATGGGAAAGGTTTATTCTCCCCCTGAAATCTCCGCCAAGATTCTCATGAAACTTAAAGATGCGGCTGAGGCTTATTTAGGAGAAAAGGTAACCGACGCAGTAATTACCGTCCCTGCCTATTTCAACGATGCCCAGAGGCAGGCCACCAAGGATGCGGGAACCATAGCCGGGCTTAATGTTCGCAGGATAATAAACGAACCCACCGCAGCAGCCCTTGCCTATGGCCTTGATAAGAAAAAGGACCAGAAAATAGCCGTTTACGATTTCGGCGGAGGAACTTTTGACATCTCAATACTTGAAATAGGAGAGGGAGTAATAGAGGTAAAGTCTACCGCTGGAAATACTCACCTGGGAGGAGACAATATAGACCAGAGAATAATTGACTGGATGGTTGAAGAGTTCAAGAAGGAACATGGTATAGACCTCCGGCAGGACAGGATGGCCCTTCAGAGGCTCAAGGACGCTGCGGAGAAGGCCAAGATAGAACTTTCCTCCGCCTTGGAGACCGAAATCAACCTTCCATTCATCACTGCCGATGCTTCGGGTCCCAAGCACCTGGTTATGAAACTCACCAGGGCCAAACTGGAATCCATGATAGAGGACATAGTCAATATGACCCTGGAACCCTGCAAACAGGCCTTAGAGGATGCCGGACTTAAACCCCAGGACATTGACGAGGTTATCCTGGTAGGAGGCTCCACAAGGATACCTTTAGTCCAGCAGAAGGTCAGAGAATTCTTTGGAAAAGAACCCAACAAGAGCGTTAATCCCGACGAAGTGGTGGCCGTTGGAGCGGCTATCCAGGGTGCGGTTCTCGCCGGGGAAATGAAGGATGTTCTCCTTCTGGATGTAACTCCGCTCTCGCTGGGAGTTGAAACCTTGGGCGGAGTTATGACCAAAATAATTCCCAGAAACACCACCATCCCTGTGAGGAAGAGTGAAATCTTCACCACCGCCGAGGACAATCAAACCCAGGTGGAAATCCATGTTCTTCAGGGCGAGAGGGAAATGGCCAGGGACAACAGGAGCCTGGGAAAGTTTATACTTTCAGGAATCCCTCCGGCTCCCAGGGGAGTGCCCCAAATTGAGGTCACCTTTGACATAGATGCCAATGGTATTCTTCATGTTTCTGCCAAGGACCTCGCCACAGGAAAGGAACAGGCCATTACCATAACGGGAAGTTCAGGGCTTACCAAGGAAGAAATTGACAGAATGGTAAAGGAGGCCGAGGCCCACAGGGAAGAGGACCGCAGGAGAAGGGAACTGGTGGAACTCAGGAATCAGGTGGATGGATTAACCTACGAACTTGAAAAGATTTTAAAGGAAAACAGGGAAAAACTTTCCTCATCCACCATTGACGAGGTAGAAAAGACCATTTCCAGGGCCAAAGAGGCCATTAATACCCAGGACAGGAAAGCCCTGGAGGATGCCTTAAACTCCCTCAACCAGGCAAGCAGCCTTATGGCCAAGGAGCTCTACGGTTCAGCCCAGGCAGGACCTTCCCACCAGGCTTCTCAGCAACAGACCACAACTCAGGAAGGTTCGGCCCAGGACAGTTCTCAGGAGGGAGAGGTCATAGACGCAGAATACGAGGAAGGAAATTAAAACAGGAGGGGGCTTTGCCCCCTCACTCCCCCACATTTACCGCAATACGGCGACGGTAAGTTTTCCCGTTCAACTTTACAAGGATCTGAACGCTGACCTTTCCGGGAACGGTAAACATGAACTCGTGGGTCACCACCTTCTTATTACATACCTTTTCCCTGTATTCGTTTTTATCCATAGAAAATCCTGAATACCAGTACTGCCAGGTTATTTCAGCACAATGGTAATCCATGGAGAAAAAAACATATCCCACCACCTCCAGGGGTGCTCTACCCTGGTGAGCGGAAAGGTCTATCTGAACCGGGGGCAAATTTCTGGTTGTGCACCCAATTGATCCTACAATTGATCCTATAACAGTAATCCATAGCAAAAAAAGAAAGACTTTTCTCACCATTTATAATTTATTATAATTCAATTTGGATGTACAATAAGAAGGTAGTTTTTTCTATTTTAATAAGGAGGAAGGGATGAAGAGACTTCTGACACTTGTAGTTCTATTCTTCTTGGCAGGCTTTTCTTACGGGGAGGCCACCCTCCTGGGTTATGTTTTTAAGACCCCGGAAAAGAAAGAACCCGTAAAGGGAGCCGTGGTAAAACTTCAGGGCCTAAATGGGAAGATTTATTACTCAAAGCCTACTCCGGTAGATGGAAGTTACACAATACAGAACGTAGAGAAGGGAAAATATAAGATATCTGTAATTTACGGGGACAGGGAATATAAAGCCGTTTTTACCGAGCCGGGAAAAAGGCCTGTGGAACGTCCTGTTCTTGTAAAGGGTGGCACCCTCATAATTTCCCTCGCCCTTAAACCCGGCAAAGACCTCCTGGCCATGATTATTCTGGGGGGAGCCGCCCTGACAGGTGGGGTTTATGACTTTACCAGGAAGGAAGAGAGGGTTAGCCCGTTTAAGTAAAGTTTTAATAATCCTCACACTGGTTTTTATTTTGCCCTCAAAGGATTTAGAGAAGGAAAAGAAGAGGGTTAAAAGAAGGGCCAGGTGGGAGATAGGCTCGGTTTATATAAGGCCATTCATTGATCTGAGAAACCTCGGATACGATTACAACATCTACACTGCCCAGGGGAATGTGGGTGATTGGTTTATGAACGTAGGCACAGGAATTGAGGCCTCCCTGTTAAGGCCAAGGTTCCTGCTCGCCATGTCCATAGCCCCTAATTTTCTGGGATTTCTGCACCATCCATCTGAGAATTTTGTAAATACCGATTTAAAGGGAGAATTCGCCACAAGAATATGGAAAGTCCACCTTTTTGTGGACTACAAGAAGTTTAAAAGAAAACAGAGGCCCCCTTACGAGATGGCCCCGAGAATCATTACAGGATACGAAGGCTTTTCCCTTTCAGCCTATATTTCCCCGAATTTTCCACTTTCAATGGGACTGATTTTCAAGAGAGAAAATTTTTCCTATAAAAGGCCCCAAACCAATTTCCACTTTTTCTCTCCGGACAGGATTGAGACCTATTATATTTTCTCCCTGAAAAGGAAAATTTTTACTGCCACCCACGTTTCAGTTGAGGTGGGTTTCAGGAGGACCAATTTCAAAAAGGACCCCGAGCACAGGGATGCTTTCCACCGCTGGTTCTCCTTAGGAGTTGAACTTCCGGACTTTGGCATCATCCGCGGTTCCTTTGATGTTGGTCACAAGGAAATTTTTCCTTTAAGATCTGGAACCTTCCATTTTAAGGGATTATACGGTAAGGGGAACATACTCGCTGACCTGAACATCGTGTTTTTCTCCGTCCTATACACCCTGGACTGGAACTACTCTCCGTATTTTGGTGAAATCGTGAGAGTAGAATATGTCAGGGCAGGAGCAGGCTTAAGACTGGCAGGAAGGAGGATAAAAATCCGTGCAAGGAGAGGATGGGGAAAACTCACCTTTCCTTTTATGGATAGAATTGATAGAATAGAGAGTTACGAAGGAGATTTTCTCATAAGAATCAGGCCCGAGACTTATGTGGGCCTCGGTTATTCCAGGATGGAGGCCACCTCTGTAGTTCCGGCCTGGACAAGAAAACTGGAAACCATAGGAGGCATAATTGAGTATGGTTTTTAAAAGGGTTTTTATTTTACTTTCCCTGGCAGGACTCATACTGGCAACTGCAGGGGACCTTTACGAATACAAAATAGGACCCAAGGACCTTCTGGTAATAAGGGTGTTTCAGGTTCCCGAACTGAACACCACCGTAAGGGTGGGAGAGGATGGGACCATAACCCTCCCCCTTCTGGGTAAAATTTCCGTAGGTGGGCTGACCAAATATCAACTGGAGAAAAAATTGGCCGATTTGCTTTCCCGGAAATTCGTAAAAAATCCCCAGGTCACCGTTTTCATAAAGGAATACAGGAGCCGAACGGCCCTTATAATGGGAGCCGTAAGAAAGCCGGGAAGTTATGAGATCGTGGGAAAGACCACATTGCTCCAGATCATAGCCATGGCGGGAGGGATAACCGATTCTGCCCAGAACCGAATTATAGTTATAAGAAACCAGGGCAACAGACAGCGTTCCTTCGTAATTCCCATTGAGGACCTGCTCCTGGAAGGTAAAGTTAAGGAAAACATCGAGATTCTTCCGGGTGATGTGGTGAACATACCCGGCCAGATAAACATAGAGGTTTATGTATTCGGACAGGTAAGGAATCCCGGAGTGGTAAGCCTTCCCCTGGGTTCAGGCACCACCGTTCTCCAGGCCATAGCCAAAGCCGGAGGCTTCACCGAAAGAGCAAAGAAGTCCTCGGTTCTTATAAGGAGAAGGGAGGAGGGAAGGGAAAAAATAATAGTGGTAAACATAAAGGCAATATTGAAGGGCAAGGCTAAAAACATAAAATTAAAACCTTACGATGTCATATATGTGCCGGAAAGTCTGTTTTAGGAGGGGAAAGTGACCTATAAAGAGGAAGAAAATTTCTCAGAGGAAATAAGTTTCTCACAACTCATGGAGGTTTTAAGAAGGAGAAAAAATATAGTCCTTATTTTTCTTATATTCACCGTGCTGGTGATAATGGCCCTTACCTTCATGAAAACCCCGGTTTACGAGGCTAAATCAACCATTTTAATAGAGAGGGAGGCCAATGTTCTCATATTTAAGGACCTATTCTCCATAGAGGCGGGAAAGTGGGACCAGAAATTCAACTCCTACGTGAGAATGCTCCACAGCCGCAGCCTGGCAAAGAGGGTGGTTAAAAGACTGAAAATGGACTCCAAAATTTCCAGGGACTTGCCCCCGGAAAAAAGGCAAGAGACCATCTCAAAAATGGCTTCGTCCCTGCTTTCCAGGCTCAAAGTAATTCCCATAGAAAACACCCGCCTGGTGGTTGTAAAGTTCAGGGACACAAACCCCAAAAGGGCCGCGAGGATAGCCAACGCCTTCGTGGACGAATTCATCCAGTTCACTGTTGAACTCAAGGGAGAGTCTGCCAAAAGGGCCGCTGAATACCTGAGCCAGCAGATAGAAAGACTCAGAAAAACCCTGGCCGAAAAGGAGAAGGAACTTCAGAAATATAGTCAGAGGAAAGACCTTTATTATCTTACCGATAAGCAAAACACCATAATTCAGAAATTCGCTCAACTTAACAGGGCTTACACCCAGGCCCAGATCAACCGGGTAAACCTTGAAGCAAACTACAGGGAACTCCTTTCCAAGAGTTTTGACCAGTTTCCCAATGTGGTAAAAAATCCCCTGATAATTTCCCTTAAGTCAGAATATTCAAAACTGGAGGCCCAGTACAAGCAAAAATCCGCCATCTTCAAGCCCGATTATCCAGAAATGAAAAGCCTCCGCTCCAGAATGGAAGCCCTGAAAACCAGGATAGAAAAGGAAACCAGGGCCTTAGGTGAGGAGGCCCTTAAAAATGCCAGGGCCAAATACCTTGCAGCTCTTAAGACCGAGCAGTCCCTGAAAAAATTGGTGGAAGAACAGAAAAAACAGATGGCCACGGCCAACAAAAGCGGAATTTATTACAACAGTTTAAAAATAGAAGTTAAGAATCTGCGGGAACTCCTGGCCCATCTCACAAAAAAACAGAAGGAATCCATCCTTTCCGCCAACCTTGAGGGAATGAGAACCAGCAACATCAAGGTGGTGGACCGGGCTGAGGTTCCCTTCTACCCTGCCAGCCCCAACAGGAAAAAAAACCTGCTCCTGGCCATTCTCTTTGGATTAACCGCCGGAGTCCTTCTGGCCTTCCTGGTGGATGCCCTGGACACTTCCGTCAAAGATGCAGAGGAGGCGGAAAAACTATTCAAAGTCCCGGTCCTCGGACTCGCCCCCAATATGGAGGTGGAGGACGGTCAGGTGGAAACCTCTCCCATGGATTGGATGGAGAAGAACTTCTCCTTCTCAGAGAGAATTAAAACCATAACCACATCAATCCTCCTTTCTTCTCCTGAATCCCCCCCATCTACTATAGCCATCACCAGTTCCCTTCCCGGGGAGGGAAAAACCACCATAGCCTCAAGTATCGCCGTCTCCTTAGCCGCCCTGGGCAAAAAGACCCTTATCCTTGACGGAGACCTGCGAAAGGGGAAAATCCGGGATATATTTAAAATTCCCGGAGAGCAAGGATTATCTTCGGTCCTCGCTGGGAACGCCTCCCTCATGGGGAGCATTCTACCCACCCAAATTCCCTTGCTCTATGCCCTTCCCTCAGGACCCACCCCTCCCAATCCTGTGGAACTCCTCTCCTCGGACAGAATGAGGAAGATTATTGAAACACTGACCCGGGAATTTAAATTCATAATAATAGATACCCCACCCATGGTGGGAATCTCTGACCCCATCATTCTTTCCAGCCTGTCCCAGAAAACGATTCTTGTGCTCTGGGCAGGGAAAACTTCCAGGAAAGTGGTGAAGGAATCCTTGGACCTTCTCCGGAAAAATGGTATCAAACCCATGGGAATAGTCCTCAACAGAATAGGATATCGGGGAACCGGTTATAAAAAATACTACAGGTACGAAGAGTATGGATACGGATATGGTGGATATACACGCTCACATCCTCCCGGGCATTGACGATGGGCCAGAAACCCTGGAGGAAGCCCTGGATCTTGTTAAGGAACTTGCACTTCAGGGAGTTGACACAGTGGTAACCACCCCCCA
>JALVRF010000172.1 GCA_027025175.1 Candidatus Aminicenantota bacterium
GGTCTGTCCCTAAAATTTGCTTGGGCTCAAAAATTAACTCCGTTTCAAAGATACTCAATCTCCCTCCCAGCGGGTTATCCTTTCCAGTCTTTCAAGGTATTCCTTCTGCCTTTTTTCGTATTCCCCGGATATGACTTTGAGTTTCGGGTCCGCTATGTAAAAAAGAAGAATGGTCACCAGAACTCCTGCCCCAAGAATCCAGAAACCTGCAGGGATGAGGAAAAGAGCGAGGGCAGAACCCACGGACAGAAGAAAATAGGAAAGGGGGGACAAAATCCAAACAATCACATCCTCCCTGGTCCACTCCTCTGCCTCCCGGGGAGTCCATTTTCTTCTTATAATGGCCACTTCATACCTCCTTTATGAGTCCTCTGGAGAGGGCTTCCTTCTTTACAGGACCCCACCACCCGTATGGCCTGCTCATAACATAAAACTTGACCAGATGGTCCATGTCCTCGGGTGGGGTTATAAGGGTTATAGGAATGTAAATAAGGGCTCCGAGAACCATGAGAATCCAGAACTGAAGATAATCGGGAAGGGATGGAATCACCCTGAACTGGGGAAGAACCCAGACCACCAGCCAGCTGAGGCCGAGATTGGCAATCCAGGCGGCTAAGTATCCCCAGGAATTAAACCTCCACCATATGACCTGAAGTATGTTGGGAAGCCATATCCCCGCAGCCATTATCCACAGGGCAAAAATGAGCCAACTGGTGAGTTCCTCCATCATTAGCCCATAGAAGAAGGAACCGAGAAGGAGAAAGAGGGTGGTTATCCTCCCCACCCAGACCAGGGTTCTCTCGGAAGCATCGGGTTTTATGTAGTGCTGGAATATGTCCCTGGTAAAATACATTGCTCCGAGGTTCAAATGGGTGGAAATGGTGGAAAAATGTATGGCCAGGATGGAGGCGAAGAAAAATCCCACCATACCCACGGGAAGGGCCTTGAAGCCTATGACATACCAGGCCATTTCGTATTCTGCTGGGTTTTTAAGATGGGGAAAAAGGGAGAAGAAGGCGATAATGGCAGCAGCCCAGAAGGAATTTCTAATGAGAACCAGGGCACTTCCCCACCATATGCTGTAGGAGGCATCCCTTACGGTCCTTGAGGACTGAATCCTCTGGGCCTCCACATACCAGTCTATGCTGGTCCCCATGCCGAAACCACCGAGGACTGCGATAACTATCATTGTTACGAACCAGGCTAAGGGAAAGTCCCCGGAAAAGGTTCCTGTGAAGTGAAAGGGATTAAGCCTCCATGCCTGCCCTAAGGAGGATAATTTAGCTGTGATTTTTTGGGGGCCTCCGGCGGCCATCATTGCCCAGATGGAGGTTATTATTATCATGAAAAAGGCGATTATCCCCTGCTGAAAATCCGCCACCACCACGCCCCAGTATCCTGCGGAAAGCACATAAATGGCCACTAAGGAGGAGAAGAACACAAGACCCACCCATAGGGGCCAGTTAAAAAGGAAATGGCAGACCTTCCCCATGGCAATCCCCACCCATCCCAGGATGAACATGTTCATGAATACCTGCCATCCTGCAAACCACCCACGTAGAAGTTCAGCTCCCAGGCCTGAGAATCTCAGGCTCTGCCATTCTGCCTGGGTATAGGCCAGTGAGCGGCGGAATATCCTCGCCGAGGCGAAGGCACTTATGGCACACCAGGCTGAGAAAAAGGCATACCATATTCCCGCCAGCCCGTACTTATAGATAACCCCTCCTATCCATATGGGGGTATCCGTGGCGGTGTGGGTAGCGTAAACCGACGAGGCAGGAAGCCACCAGGGAAGCCCCCTTCCTGCCAGGAAAAAATCCGCCTGGGACCTTTTACCGAGTTTATAGAAGAAAACCCCGCTGAAGGTCATAAGAAGGACGAAAAGAACAAGCCATACCCAGTCCAGGGCTGCAAATTGAACCATATTACCTCCTTAGAATTCCAGTTTAAGGGTTTTTATCTCAAACTTGCTGAATTTTAAAGGAATTTCCCTTCCATGAAATCTAAGGGGAACAGGGCGCTCCTCCATCAAATTGGTCTCGTAAACTTTTCTGGGTCTCCTGAAAACCTTCAGTTTAACCTCCGCTCCCTTTCCTAAGGATTCGTATAGGCGAAGGATTAATCCTTCTCCATCCTCCGCCCTTTTTATTGCCGCAATTACCACCCCATTTCCCTCCACGGAGAAGAAGGAATACCTTCTGGGAAGCGTTCCTGGATGCTTTTTGAGGAAAAGAACCACCATGGGGGTATTGAGTTCGTATCCCCTGCGAACCACCTTGCTCTGCCACCACTCCCCCTGATGGGCATAAAGGGAATAGGTGAAGCGATGCTTTCCCCGGTCCGCAGTAGGGTCAGGCCAAAGGGGTGCCCTGAGCAGGGAGAGTTTCATTACGCCGTTGTGTATGTCGTAGCCGTATTTTGAGTCGTTAAGAAGGGCAAGACCGGATTTCCCATCGGAAAGGTCAGCCCATCGGTGGGCAGGGACCTCAAACTTTGCCCTCTCCTCCGGGGTGTCCATCTTGGTGCTCCTTCCTATGGCAGCATAGGGAATTTCGTAATAGGCCACCGGGGAGGATACGGTCACAGGGAAAGCCACCTTGAGAAACATGTGCTCTTCCCACCAATCCGCCTTCATCTTAATGTCCAACCTGTCCAACCCCGAATATAGGGTGATGTCCTGGGTAAAGAAGGAGGAGGGGAAATCCTGGGTAGGAGAATAACGACTCTTGGAAAGCCCTAAAAATCTCTTTTTTACCCTTATAACCGCCCTTACCGGGGAGAGGTGAATCAGCTTCACAGAATCGGCCCGGTCAAGTTCCCACATCCTTCCTGTATAGCCTATGTTCCAGGCATCCCAGTGTTCGGGAATGTCCTCATAAACCTGAAGAACATTCCCCTGCTTGCCCTCAGGTATAAATTCCCTGCCCAGTTT
>JALVRF010000173.1 GCA_027025175.1 Candidatus Aminicenantota bacterium
TACTGGACCTGGGAGGAAGACCAGACCTGTGCCACAAAGGAGAACATATGGGGTGGTTTCAGGAAGGGTTCCGACGGATTTGTAGCCCAAAAACCCATTTCGGCCATAGCCCTCTGGAGAAAAACACCGCCGGATTCTCTCAGTTTCTATTACAAAAGTCAGAGCCATTTCCCTGTGAAAATTTCCATTAACGGCAGGGTGGTAGCAAACCTTCCCTTTTCCTCCGGTTTTCGCAAATATTCCATATCCTCACCCCTGCTGAGAAGGGGAATAAACATAATAGGTTTCCTCAGGAGAAACCGCAGGGAATTCGTGGTAAAAAACCTCTGTTTTCACGAGGGAGGAGGGAAAAATTTCACCCTGGAAAGGAACGAGGGGGTGACAATTCCCTCTGATGCCGGGGAGGTAAAATTGGCTCTTAAAGGAAAGGGCAACCTGGAAATAACCTTTTTCAGGGGGTCTGGGTTCAGGGAAGTGATAAGGGAAAAGAAATCCCGGCCTCTGGGAATTTTCCCTGTAAAAATAAAATTTTCCAGTCCACAGCCATTTTTAGTAAAAATAAAAACTCTAAGGGGAAGTTTCAGGATAGGTGAATTTGATTTTAAGGGAAAAAAGAAACCATCCCCTCCCGCTCCTGAGGTTCTTTTTAAAAAACCCTATCCCGATATATTCATTTTCCTTATAGACGCATGCCAGGCATCCCATCTCAGTCTTTATGGTTATAAAAGGAAAACTTCCCCTAACATAGAAAAACTGGCAAAGGATAGTCTGGTATTTGATAATGCTTATACCACCGCGGGCTTTACCAGGGCTACAGTGGCCTCCATTTTTTCAGGTCTCTTCCCAGAGCACCATAAGGTAAGGGTGCTCAGGGCCTCTTTAGACAGAAGATTGCTCCTTCTCCCTGAATTTCTCAAGGGAAGAGGATACAGGACAGCCATATTCACAGCCTCTGCCAATGTTTCGTCAACCTTTGGCTTTTCCCAGGGGATTGACGAGTTCTTCGGATATTATGGGAAATGGGCGTCCGGGATGGAACGAAAAATGCCAGGGGACTTCCTGCATTGGGTCTCCAGGAATTCAGCCCCAAGGTTTGCATACCTGCACTTCATGGAACCCCACTTCCCCATAATTCCCCCTCCACCCTTCCGGAACATGTTCAAAAAAAGGCCCAGGAAAAATCCCGTTATCCTGAGGCTAAGAAAGATGAAGAGTTTTACCCCTGAGGATGTTCAGGATGTGGTGGACGACTACGACTCCACCATAGCCTATATAGATAGCGTTTTGGGCAGGATTTGGGACAGGCTGAGAAAAATGGGGGTATATGAAAATTCCATGATTGTTTTCCTATCCGACCACGGGGAAGCCCTTTACGAACACGGGGCCTTTGGGCACGGTCCCATAGTTTACGAGGAAATGACTCACATTCCACTGGTGGTTAAATTTCCTTCCTACATGAATTTGAAGGGTAGGGTTAAGGCCCTGGTCCAGGTAACGGACATCTTTCCCACCATCGCATCCCTTTTTGGGGTAAAACTTCCCCTGGATGGAAAATCCCTCCTTAAAGCATACGCCCAGAGAGAACAGGGGGACGAATTTACCGTAAGCAGGAATTTTCTAAATCCTGGAACCTATGGAATCCGCTGGAGAAATTTTTATTACATAATTAACATGGGAAATTTCCAGGAGGAACTATACGACCTGAAAGAGAATCCAGGGCTTAATATAGATGAGAAAAACAGGCCCCTGTTCCTTTATCTGAGGGGAAAATTCCTGAAATGGCTACTCAAGTATCAAAATTTATCCATGGTGGAGAAGAAAATAAACCTGAAGAAAAAACTTTCCAAAAGGGAACTGGAAAATCTAAGGTCCCTGGGCTATATCAAATAATCAGATACCGAGATTTTCAAGTATATAAAGGAGGGGATTAACCACTTTTCCGTAAACGTAAACTTCGTAGTGAAGATGTGGACCTGTGCTTCTTCCAGTAGAACCCACTAAACCGATCACATCGCCCCTCTTAACCCTCTGACCTGGCCTGACAAGAATTCTGGAAAGATGGCCATAGAAGGTGGTAAAACCGAAACCGTGGTCTATTTCCACCCATCTACCCAATCCCCTTCTCTGATAACCTGTTCTAATAACTATTCCCTTGGCGGTGGCGTGGACTTTCTGCCCTATGGGAGCGGAAATATCTATCCCCTTATGGAATGACCTTCTACCCGTAAAGGGGTCTCTCCTGTAGCCGAATCCTGAGGTGAGATATCCTCTGGTGGGCCAGATGGATGGAGTGGAAGATAGGAGTTCCTGTTGTTCCTTGAAGAACTTGTAGAGTATCTCAAAATTAACATCAAGGTCCTGGGCCATCTTTTTGAGTTCCTTCATCCTGACTACTACCTTATCCGGGGCTGGTTGAGCCTGAAGAGGTTTAGTTACAATGCCAATGTCAAGCCCTCCTCCTAAGCCCCCTACCTCCCTTAAGGCATAGGGGGCCTCAAGGCCTGCAATGGTATTCAACTTCTTCGCATAATCTTTAAAGAGGGTGAGTTTGGAATGAAGTTCTTCGGCATCCTTTTGAAGCCTCAAAACCGTGCTTTTCAGTTTATGATTTTCCGCCTCCAGCCTTTTTAGTCTTTCTCTTTTGAGATTGAGGCTTATGTAATCGGCGAACATGAAAATACCCAGTATGAGTCCTATGCCCGCTCCAATTAGGATTTTCTTCAGTTTTTTACGCTCAATGGAATAAACCCTGGGAGAGGCGTCTTCTTTAGGAATAATCCATATACTTAAATAGTCCTTCATATTTTCCTTTTTACCATAATAATCCTATTATTGTCAACTATATTATAATTCTTTTCTGGAGGTGTAAACAAAATGACTCAACTGGAAAGAGCCAGAAAAGGGGAAATCACCCCTGAAAT
>JALVRF010000174.1 GCA_027025175.1 Candidatus Aminicenantota bacterium
CTGCAAGGTGGGTGAAGATGTGGTAGTGGGCGGAGGGGAATTTGATGTATGTGCGGGCCAGTCTTGCCATGGGGAAATTATATCATAATAGGGTCTGTCCCTGAAATGGGAATTGAAGGGGAAGATGAGTTCTGGTAGAATTGGCGGGATGAATTTAGCGGTAGTAGGTGCTCAATGGGGGGACGAGGGTAAGGGGAAAATAATAGATATTTTAACACCTGGGTTTGACCTGGTGGTCAGGTATCAGGGAGGAGAAAACGCAGGCCATACGGTGGTGGAGGGAGGGAGGAAAATAATACTGCACACCATTCCCACGGGTATAGTTCGCGGAAAACTTTCTCTCATAGCCAACGGCACCGTGGTTTATCCCCCCACCCTTTTTAGGGAAATGGAGGAACTCCGTGCCGCTGGCATAGAAGTGGAAAAATACCTTAGAATAAGCAAAACTGCCCATGTGGTTCTTCCCATTCACCGGGAGGCGGAAAGGCGCTCCGAGGAGAGGAGAGGTGAAAAAAGGATAGGAACCACCAGAAAGGGGATAGGGCCGGCCTATGAGGATAAATACGGCAGAAGGGGAATCAGGGTAGGGGACCTTCTTCACAGGGAGGTTCTTGAGGAAAAACTTTCCATACTTTTTTCGGAAAAATATTCAGAAATGACGCCTCCCAGGGACCTTTTGGAAACCCTGCTTTCCTGGGGAAATAGCCTCGCTCCCCTTATGGTGGATGGCCCTTCCTTAGCGAATTCTTATTTGAAGGAGGGCAAGAACATCCTCTTTGAAGGTGCCCAGGGAACCCTCCTTGATGTGGATTTTGGAACATATCCCTATGTAACCTCTTCCAATTCCTCGGCTGCAGGGATAAGTGGAGGGGCAGGTATTTCCCCCAGGTTTCTGGACCATGTTCTGGGGATTGCTAAGTTTTACGCCACCAGGGTAGGCGAGGGTCCTTTCCCCACGGAAATAAGGGGAGAAGCAGGAGTGAGAATAAGGGAAAAAGGAGGCGAATTCGGCGCCACCACCGGAAGGCCCAGGAGGTGTGGATGGCTTGACCTGGTGGCCCTGAAATATTCAGCGGTCATAAACGGTTTTTCAGGCCTCGCCCTCATGAAGCTGGATGTGCTGGATGGCTTTGAGAAGGTAAGGGTAGGGGTGGAGTACCTTTATAAAGGCGAGAAACTGAATTCTTTCCCCCCGGACCCCTATGTTCTTCGGGAGGTAGAGGTGATATACAGGGATTTTCCAGGATGGGATTCCACCAGGGGGAAAAGGCAAATGGATGAGCTTCCAAAGGAGGCTTTAAATTTCCTTAAATTCATTGAGGAATTCCTTGAGGTTCCTGTATGGTTTGTCTCCACCGGCCCTTCCAGGGAGGAGGTAATCATTACCCCTGAAGGGGAAAGGTTTCTGAAGGGTCTATGAAGCCCAAAAAGGCTCTGGCCCAGCACTTCCTTCACGAGAAAAGGTTTCTGGAAAGGATAGCCGAGGACTGTCCCATAGAGGGGGAGGAAATCCTGGAAATAGGTGCAGGGACCGGGAATTTAACGGTGTATCTCGCCAGGAGGGGAAAACGGGTTTATGCCCTGGAAAAGGACCCCGAGGCCTTAGAAATTCTAAGTTCCCTTGAACTTCCCAATGTTTCTGTAATAAAAGGGGATGCCCTGGAAATTCCCTGGGATTTTTTCCCTCAGGGAGTGTGTGCGGGAAATCTTCCCTATTACATATCCTCCCCCCTTTTAAGAAAGTTTCTGGAGCACAGGGAGAGGTTTAAGGCGGGATGCTTTCTCCTTCAATGGGAATTAGCGGAGAAGTTCACCTCTTTTCAGGGAAGAAAAACCTCACCTCTCTCCCTACTAATCTACAATTTTTACCGGGGAAAACTCCTGTTTAAGGTTCCTCCTGGAGCCTTTGCCCCTCCCCCGAAGGTTCGCTCGGGGTTCGTCCTGTTTGAAAGAAGGGAAAAACCCCTTTTTGGATTTGACCTTGAAGAAATGGAGCACTTTCTCCGCCTGATTTTTTCCCACAGGAGGAAAACCATTTACAATAACCTGAGGGGTTTTTATTCGGAGGAGGAAATAAATTTCCTTCCCAGAAACCTCAGGCCTGAGGAGGCCTCCCTGAAGGACCTGGTGGAAATTTTCCGTAAAATTAAATCCCAACAACATGTAAAGTGATAAAATTTTCCTATGAGGGGGTTTCTGGCATTTATTCTTCTTTCTCCTTTCCTCTTCCCCCTCCAGTATCAGAAATTAACCCTCAGGATTTACTCATCCAGCGACTGGACAGTGGTGAGGTTCGCTTCCAGAAGAATAGCCCTTTGTTCCCGGATGAAACCGGATTATCCCGGCCTTCGCCTTCTTCCCGATGCGGTTCTCCTGAACCAGCCCTTAGGCCAGAGCAGGAAGATATCCATGGAAGTTTATTTTTACGGGGGAAGGGCCCAGGAAAAACTGATAGTGGAAAAGGGATATGTGGGTGAGGTTGTTGTGGAGTTTTCCTCCCCCCTTGGAAGGGTGAAGATAAAAAATGACCTCCACCAGGGAACTATAAACCGGAAGGTTTTTGAGGTTTCCTTTCCCGATGAGGAATTTAGCCGGGATGAGTATTTTCCCCTATCCCCCAGGGTTCTTTCCTTTTATTATCCCTGGTATGGAACACCCTATGGTCCTTCTGGGAGGTGGATTCACTGGGACCTGTGCGGCCACAAACCCTGGGAAGGGGACTTAGCCTCTGCCCATACCCCCCTTCTCGGCCCTTACGATTCCAGGGACCCGGCGGTTATCCGCCAGCACATCCTCTGGGCTAAGATGGGGGGAATAGACGGTTTCGTCCTCCCATGCTTTGGAAAGGATAATTCCTCCTGGGAAGGAATAAGGGCCTTTGTTAAGGCAGCGAAACAGGAGGGATTCCCCTATGCCCTTTCCTTTCCCTTTCCCGATTATCCAGGGCTCCTTTCCCCTGAGGAGGGAGTTTCTGTGGTTAAGGAGGCCCTGAGGGTTTTTTCCTCACCCCTTTACATAAGAGTTCAGGGAAAGCCCCTGGTTTTCTTTTACGCTTCCAATGCCCTTTCCCGCTCCTTCTGGAGGAGGTTCTTCCGCCTTCTCCGCTCTTCAGGCATGGAGGTTTTTTCCATGGGAAATTATACCGACCCCTCCTACGGGGAGATCTTTGACGGGGGATATTTTTATCTTCCCATTTTTCTCAGAGAATCCAGCAGGGAGATTCAGAGCGAGTATTTCACCTGGCTCAGGGCTCTGGGAAAACTCCTGGGAAAACCCTATTTTTTCCCGGTATTTCCTGGCTTTGAGAAAACCGCCTGTGGCCGTGGACTTGCCATCCCCAGGGGAAAAGGAAAAACCCTGACCAACCTTATCCCTTTAATAATTTCCCTTTCGCCCCAATGGCTCCTGGACTCCACCTTCAATGAATGGCACGAGGGGACCGAATTTGAGCCTTCCCGGGAATACGGTTTCTATTACTTAGAACTTCTTTATTCAATTTCGCAGGAGTTTAAAGCAAATGCGCAAATTCGTCGTTGATTGCATGCTGGGTAAACTGGCCCGCTGGCTCAGGATTCTCGGCTTTGATACGGTATTTGACTGTTCCCTTTCCGACGCTCAACTCCTGCACCTTGCAAGGAGCCAGGGAAGGGCTTTGCTTACCCGGGACAGGGAACTGGCTTCTAAGGGTGGGTATTTAGTAAAAAGCGGGGATTGGGAGCAGGCCTTAAAAGAGGTCCTGGATGCCTTTCATCTTAAAGATAAAATAAGCCCCTTTACCCGCTGTCCCGTTTGCAATAGTCCGCTCAGGGAAATAGGGGCGGAGGAGGCAAAACTCCTGGTTCCCCCTATAGCCTTTGCCAGGGCAACAAAATTCGCCCTGTGTCCCGGGTGTGGTAGGGTTTACTGGGACGGAACTCACCTGAAGAGGATGGAATTAATAGTTAATAAATTGGGAGGCAATCATGAAAGATGAAAAATTGACCGGGAAAAACCTTAAAATTATTGAGGCCTTTTTCTCGGATTCTCCTTTCAGGGATTTTACTGTTAGGTTATGGAACGGGAAGGAATGGAGTCCTACAGGACACAAAGAAGACAAATTCGTTCTGATCCTCAACAACCCTAAAACCCTGGCAAAGTTGCTTTATTTTCCAGTGGACCGGCGCCTGGGTGAGGCCTTTATCTACGGCGAGTTTGATGTGGAAGGGGACATGTTCTGGCTTTTTGCCCTGGAAAATCAGATTGAGAGGAAATTCAAACAACTCGCTAAAAAGCCCTCCTTCTGGGCCCTTATTTTCTCCATACTCAAAGCCAAGGTTGAGGAAAAAAGGCTCAGCGGCAAAAGGGGACCGGCAAAACTCAGGGGAAAGGTTCACTCCATTGAGAGGGACCGCCAGGCTATCTCCTATCACTACGATGTCTCCAACGAATTTTTCTCCCTGTGGCTTGACGACCTCATGAACTATTCCTGTGCCTATTTCAGGAACTGGAACGAGGACCTTAACACTGCCCAGAGGAACAAACTGGAACTCATATGCAGAAAACTTCGCCTTAAGCCAGGAGAGAGGATTCTGGACATAGGGTGCGGATGGGGAGGTTTTCTCATTTACGCTGCCAAAAAATACGGAGTCAAAGGCCTGGGAATTACCCTCAGTAAAAATCAGTACGAATACGCTAAGGAAAGGATAAAAAGGGAGGGCCTTGAAGGTCAGGTGGAGGTCCAATACAGGGATTACCGGGAGGTGGAGGAGTGGGAAAGTTTTGACAAACTGGTTAGTATAGGTATGTTTGAGCATGTGGGAAGGGAAATGCTCGAGGAATACTTTCTCAGAGCCTATAAATTGCTGAAGCCAGGAGGGCTTTTCATGAATCACGGCATAACCAGGAGAGTTCCCCTGAAACTTCCCGGGAGGTGGTCCTTCTCCAATACCTACATATTTCCTGACGGAGAACTTCACTCCATTTCCCATACCCTTTCCGTGGCCGAAAAGGTCGGATTTGAGGTCAGGGATGTGGAAAATCTCCGGGAGCATTACGCCCTTACCCTGAAGCACTGGGCAAGGAATCTTGAATCTAACAGGGAGGAAGCCCTGAAGTATGTGGACGAGGTGACCTACAGGACCTGGAGAATATTCCTTACCGGCTCCAGTTACGGCTTTGCCACGGAGAGGTTCGGTCTGCACCAGAGCCTTCTGGTGAAGAACCTTCCTGGAGGGAAAAACCATCTCCCCATAAACAGGGAGGACATTTACAGGAACTGGGATAGCAGTCTATGACCCTTGAAGAACTGAAGAACAGGATAAAGGAGGCCGCTGACATCGTGGAGGTGGCCTCCAGATACACCACCCTGAAAAAGACCGGCAGGTATTACAGGGGACTTTGTCCCTTCCACCAGGAAAAAACCCCCTCCTTTTATGTGGACCCGGAAAAGAAACTTTACCATTGCTTTGGATGCGGGGCTGGCGGGGATGTTATAAAACTGGTCATGGAAATGGAGGGGGTGAGTTTTATGGAGGCCCTTAAAACCCTGGCCCGGCAGTTCGGGATTCCCTTTCAGTGGGGAGGGGAAAGGCAATCTAAAGAAGATGTTCTTTATAAAATTCTTGAGGATGCCCTCTCCCTTTACGAGAGGGAGTTCTGGAAGAAAACCCGGGGTTATTCCTATGCAGCAGGGAGGGGCATCTCAGAGGAGATTGCTAAGGAGCTCCGATTGGGGTATGCACCCCAGGGATGGGATTTTATTCTGAAAAGCCTCGGACCCAAGTATTCCCCTGAACTTCTGGAAAGGGCAGGGCTTGTGATAAAGAAACAGGGGGGAGGCTATTACGATAGATTCAGGGACAGGCTTATTTTCCCCATATTTACCGAATATGGCAGGGTGGTGGGTTTCGGGGGAAGGGCCATTTCCTCTGAGGAGGAGGCCAAGTACATAAATTCCCCGGAAACTCCTGTTTACAAAAAGGGCAGGGTTCTCTATGGGCTGAACTGGACGAAACAGCACCTGAGGAAAGAGGGCAAGGCCGTTCTGGTGGAAGGATATATGGATTTTCTTTCTCTTTATGCAGCGGGAATTAAGAATGTGGTGGCCTCCTTAGGAACCAGCCTTACCCAGGAGCAGGCCTTCCTCCTGGCCAGGTTTGCATCGGAGGTTTTCGTAAACTACGACAATGATGAGGCCGGGATGAGGGCAGCAGCCAGGGCAGTTCCCGTGCTTTTTTCCGCCGGTCTTAAAGTAAGGGTTGTCAAACTCACAGGTGCCAAGGACCCCGATGAATTTGTGGAAAAATTCGGCCCGTCGTCCTATATATATAAGTTGAAAGAAGCGGAAAAAGGGGTGATTTTTTTGTTTGAGCATTATTCGGGTCAAGGAAGAGAAGTGGGGGTGAAAATAGCACTTGAAGCCATAGGGAACATCCCGGACCCCATAGCCAGAAGATACGAGGTGGGCGAACTTTCTCACATCTCAGGAATAGAGGAAGAAACCCTGGTTTCCATGCTTGAGAGCGGTGTTTCCGGGATAGGGGGGAGGGCTACCGCAACGCTTACCCCGGCTGAGGAACAGGCCCTTGCCCTCATAGGAGAAAATCCTAAAGAATTTCTTTCCCTCTTTTCCGCCAGGGAAAAGGAAGTCCTGCGGCAAACCCGACTTTCCTATTTGCTGAAAGCAGCGGAAGCCCTGGCAGAGGGCAGGGAGATCCAGGACCAGGAACTGAAGGGCACCATATCCCGCCTGTCGTTTAAAGGAAGAAAAACTGAGATTTCCCCTGGACAGATCAGGAAAAATTTATTAAAATATTCAGTTGCCCTTCTTTTGAAAAAGGTCCAGAGAATGATAAAAGAGGCCGAGAGGGAAGGGGACAGTGAAAAAATTATTGAACTTTTGAGAAAAAAACAGGAACTAATTAAGATGAGGAGTTAAAATGGCCAGGAGAAAGAGAGAGAACCTTGAAGAATTTGAAAAACTCATAGAAATGGGCAGGGAAAGAGGAACCCTGACCTACGACCAGATTAACGAGTATCTTCCAGATGATGCCCCGGACCCTGAAGACATAGAGAGCCTTTATACCCTTTTTGATTCTTACGGTATAAAAATAGTTGACAGGGATGGGGAGGAAGAAAAATACGATACTTCCCTGGATGATGAGGGAGAGGTCATTACTGATCCCATAAAGTTGTACCTCAAGAACATGGGGAACCTGGGTCTGCTCACCAAAGAGGAGGAGGTCCTTTACGCCAAAAGGATGGAAAGGGGCAGAGACATAATGCTGAAGGCCCTCATAAGGATTCCCTACATAGTTGACAAAATCATCGGATTCGGGGAGGAGTTTGAGCAGGGCAGAAAAAGCCTCAGGGAACTTATTTCCCTCCACGACGAGGACAAGGAAATAAGGGATAAACTCTTCTTAGAGAGGATAAGGAGAATAAAGAGGCTGAAGGATAGAGTTGAAGAAGCGGTGAAAAAGGGGAAGAGCAGAAGGGAAATAGCAAAACTACTCCTTGAGATGCTCCATGCCATCAGGGAAGTTGGCCTTCACAAGAGCACCATAAGAAATTTCAAAAGGGAAATGGAGGAGAAGGAGAGGGAATGGGAGCGTTACCTCAGGGAAGGCAATGAGGAAGAGGCCCGGAAGATGGAGGAGAAAATAGGGATTCCATACAAAAGGTTCAAGGAACTTATGGATAGAATAAGATATGGAAGTGAGATATACGAAGCAGCCAGAAAGGTTCTCATAGAATCCAACCTGAGGCTGGTGGTTTCCATCGCCAAAAAATACACGAACCGTGGCCTTCCCTTCATGGACCTTATCCAGGAGGGAAATATAGGTCTCATGAAGGCAGTGGAAAAGTTTGAATACAAGAAGGGATATAAATTCTCCACCTATGCCACCTGGTGGATAAGACAGGCCATAACCAGGGCCATCGCGGACCAGGCCAGGACCATAAGGATTCCTGTGCACATGGTTGAAACCATAAACCGCCTTTCCAGGGTCTCCAGAGAACTGTTTCAGGAACTGGGAAGGGAGCCCACCTGCGAGGAACTGGCCGAGAGGATGAAGATGCCCGTGGAGAAGGTGAGGAAAATAATGAGAATAGCCCAGGAGCCGGTTTCCTTGGAAACCCCCATAGGGGATGAGGAAGATACCCAACTGAGGGATTTTATAATGGATAGGGAGGCTCCTTCTCCTTCTGATACGGTGATGCACTCAGCCCTTAAAGAGCAACTCAAGAAGGTGCTTGAAACCCTCACCCCCAGGGAGGCACTGGTTCTGAAACTCCGTTTTGGTCTGGAGGATGGAAACGAGCACACCCTGGAAGAAGTGGGCCAGATCTTCAATGTCACCAGGGAAAGGATCAGGCAGATAGAGGCTAAGGCCCTGAGAAAACTCCGCAGTCCCTCCAGGGCCAAGAAACTTAAGGCGATACTAAAGGGCTACAAACTTTAGAGGCCCAGTTTAACCCGGAGTTTCTCCAGCATGTCGTCCACCATGGAAGGGAGGTCGTAATCAGGAGACCATCCCCATTCCTGGCGGGCAGCGGAGTCGTCTATGGACTCAGGCCATGAATCGGCTATGGCCTGACGATAATCAGGCCTGTAATCTATCTCAAATTCCGGAATTCTCTTTTTTATCTCTAAGGCCAGTTCCTCAACGGAAAAACTCATCCCGGCAACGTTGAAGTCCGTGTGGTGTTTTAAATTTTCTAAGGGAGCCTCCATGAGCATAAGGGTGGCCTTAAGACAGTCCGGCATGTACATCATGGGAAGTCGGGTTTGAGGTTTTAAAAAGGAAGTATAGCGCTTTTTCCTCAGGGCTTCGTAGAAAATCTCCACC
>JALVRF010000175.1 GCA_027025175.1 Candidatus Aminicenantota bacterium
ATGAAGGGAAGACCTACCGGCGAAGCCATGATTATAGGGGAGAGGCTCTCGGACCTTATAGAAATTCACCAGTGCGGAGGGGAGGAATTCATAAAGGACAGAAATTCACCTCCCCAGGAGGCGGTGCGCATGGCCCGCCAGGCCCTATCCCTTTCCCGAAAGGCCCTGCTCAGCGGTAAATACGACATGGTAATTCTGGACGAAATTAATGTTGCCATTTATTTTAACCTCATTTCAGAGGAGGAGGTTCTTTCCCTTCTCAGGGAAAAACCACGGAAGGTGGAACTGGTCCTCACCGGAAGGAGAGCTCCCCAGCGGCTTGTCCAGGCTGCTGACCTTGTCACAGAGATGAGAGAAATAAAGCATTATTTCGGACAGGGTCTTTCAGCCAGGGAAGGAATAGAATTCTAAGGAGGTTGCATGAAGAGGATAATTACTCTTTTACTATGGGCAGTACTTCTCCTGGGAGCGGTTTCCCGGGAGGATGCTTTTAAAATTGCCAGAAAATGGGTAATTTTTATGGGGAAGGAGGCGGAGGTTTACAACAGGGCGATTCCGATAAAACTCATTTATGAAAAGCCCACGCTCCCCCAGAACCTGGCGGTAATGGATTTTCGGCAGGTCTATTACAGGGGAGAACCCGTGGGATATCTGGCAGAACTTTTCCCCTCTGGATACATCCTGATTCCCCTGAGCGAAGGAGTTTCCCCTGTTAAATTTTACTCCTTTAAGGGGGAGTTTCGGCCGGAAAGGATAGGATTCCACAGGGACCTTCTTCGCCTCCTTTATATTTACAGAAACCAGGTGGGTGTTGACCCAGCATGGAAAAAATTGCTCTCCACCCCTGTATCCTCCCTCAAGGCCTCTGCCAGCGAGCAGACTGTTTTCGGTCCGCTTGTACAGACCCGCTGGAACCAGGGTGATCCCTATAATAAATACACACCCACCATAGGGGGATACCATACACCAACAGGATGTGTTGCCACAGCCTATGCCCAGATAATGAGGTTCTGGTCCTGGCCTGATCGGGGAAGGGGAAGCCATACTTATTATTGGGAGGGCGGTGGAAAATATCTTTCTGCTAACTTTGACCATCCCTATTACTGGGACAGGATGCCGATTTCCCTGGAAAAGAACTCATCTCCCCAGGAAATAGATGCCGTGGCAAGGTTGATGTACGATGTGGGTGTTGCGGTTGATATGGACTACGGCCTTAATGGCTCAGGAGCTTATCCCTTTACGGCCCTTGATACTTTTCCCAGGCATTTTAAATACTCGGATAAAATGACCATCATAGGAAGATGTTTGAATTACGACTGCAGTAAATACCTTGATGCGGCTCAATGGTTTGTAAGACTTAAAGCGGAGATAGACCAGTTTGAGCCCTTTGAATTTTCCATATTCTCTGATAATTCCGGTCATGCGGTGGTGGTGGATGGCTATAAAAGAAGTTCCTCCGGAGATTTTATACACATAAACATGGGCTGGGGAGGGTCCTACGACGGATTCTACTCCGTTGACAAGATAAACCCGGGACGGACGAATTTTAACAGAATTGAGTGGGAGCACGCGATCATAAATGTTATTCCTGCTTCCCTTCCTCCTGTCCCCGGGTCCGTCGTGGCCACGAGATATAATGACCGGGGAGTTTTTGTGCATCGCTATGTTGATGTTATAGAGTGGGATGCCCCTGCTTCCGGTGAAGGGGATATTTCCGCCTACGAGGTGCTCCAGTGGGATACCAGTACAGGTTTTGTTTTCGTCAAGGGCAGGGTTTCAGTAGGCGAGGAAAGGAAATTTGAGATAGGCATAGGTTCTTCTCCCAAATCCTATCGCTATGCGGTAAGGACCATTGCTAAAAACGGAAGGAGGGGAAAACCATCAACATTCGTTTCTCCGAGAATGGCTCAGTGAGAAAAATAGTATTCCTTTTTATGCTCCTTTCCCTTCTTGCGGGTATAACCCCCGAGGAGGCCATGGTGGTTTCCCGGGCATGGACCAGGGTGGCAGTTATAAATCAGAAACCGGTTTATTTCAAGGGGAAACTGGTGGGCTTTGTTTCCCATCTTGAGAGGGGATTCGTTCTGGTTCCATCTTCCAGGTATTTACCCCCTGTAAAACTCTATTCTTATACTCAGGAATTTGACCCCTCCAATCCCGTAATAAGGGATGTGCTGTGGGAACTTTACATGGAAGAAGTTTCTCTTGAAAATATACCGGAATTCAAGAGCCTCCTGAACAGGAAAAGGGGAGTCCTTGCATGGGTAAGTTTCATGGAGGGAAAGGTCAGTTCACCTGTGTCCAGGAATGCCCTGTTGAAAACCCACTGGGATCAGGATTATCCGTACAATTATTACACTCCCCTCCTGGGAGGAAAAAGAACCTATGCAGGCTGCGTGGCGGTTGCCTTTGGCCAGATAATGAAGTTCTGGTCCTGGCCAGGGCGGGGAAGGGGGAATCATTCCTATAACTGGCGGGGGAAAGTTCTCAGCGCCAATTTTGACTATCCCTATTCCTGGGCTCTTATGCCTGAGAAATTAACCTCACTTTCCCCCATGGAAAACATAAGGGCCGTGGCCCTTCTCCTCTATCACCTCGGTGTAGCCTTTAACATGGACTACGGAATAGAGGGCTCTTCGGCCTATGCTTCCGATGCGGTAAAAGTCCTTCCTGGCTATTTCAAATATTCCCGGGGCATCAAATACCTTTCCCGCTCCTCATATACCAGCAAGGAATGGTATGCAAGGATGATGTGGGAAAGGGACCTTAAAAGGCCCTTTGAGTTTACCATTTGCAGTGAAGATGTGTGCCATGCAGCGGTGGTTGACGGATACACGAAAACGGAGCATGAATTTCTAATCCACATAAATTTCGGGTGGAGCGGTTCCTTTGATGGCTACTATTCTCCGGATAACATAGAGGCCGGCTACAGTTTCACCAAAACCGAGTGGCAGGAGATGGTTGTATCCATATTTCCTGAAGGGAAACTTTTTCCACCTGATTCCCTCAGTGTCTCCAGATACATTGACCGGGGTGTTTTTCTTAAAAGGTTCGTGGATAAAGTCAAGATGGGAAAAAGCCCAACCTCAGGAAACCTTACTTATAGACTCTACAGGAAAACAGGAGCAGGGATGGAACTTATATGGGAGGGTGCTTATACTCCTGTAATAGAGGTATTTACACAGGAATCTTCTCCTTCTTATGCAGCCTCTGTTGTTAACGAGGAGGGCGCTGAAAGTCAACTTACACCTTTTGTGAGCCCTGGAATTAATTGAAGATAAATTCTTATGTAATATAATAGATTTTGAAGGAGGTTCGGGATGAAAACCTGTATTAACTGTTTTAAATCCATCCCTGACGATGCTCTTTTTTGTCCCTATTGTGGTTATCCCCAGGACAAAGTTGATATTAAAAGGTGTGGTGCCGGACATTTAATTTTCGTATCCTGGAAGGATTGCCCCTTCTGTGCCCGGGAAAGGGTAATGGATAGAACTGTTCTTGAGACTGATGAGTTGGCCGGTCTGGAGGCGGATTCCGGTGATGCTACTGTTCTTGAAACCGATGAAACCCGGTTCGGTGAGGGCCTGGCAGAGACTAAACTTGATCTTTCCAGGGTGGGGTTCTTTGCATGGCTGGTGAAGTTGGTTAATGGGAAACCCTCTGAGGACTACAGGATAACCGAGGAAAGAATTTTTCTGGGAAGGGCTCCCTCCTCAGACATAGTGGTGGACGATGACCTGGTTTCAAAACAGCACGCTGCCATCTATTTTAAAAACGAGGAGTTTATTATTGATGACCTGAACTCCAAAAACGGAACTTTTCTTAACGGGGAATTAGTGGAGAGGGCGAAACTATCTGACGGAGATATAATAAAGTTGGGTGATACTGAGTTTATATTTAAAATTTTGAGGTGAAAGATGGATAAAACTGTTCTTGAAGAAGGGAGGGAACTCTGTGGATGGCTTGCGGTCCTTGATGGGCCTTATAAGGGAGAGGCTTATAGATTATATTCGGGTAAAACCATTGTTGGCTCTTCCCCGGATTGCGACATAATTCTTCCGGGGCTTGAGCCCAAACATTTTTCTCTGAGGTGTGAAGCAGGTGATTTTTTCGTAACTGATCTTGATACTGAGGCAGGAACCTTCGTGGGAGAAGAACGGGCCTGCAGAACAAAGATTAAGGACCAGGAGAGAATAAAGGCCGGAGATCACCTTCTCGCCATAAAGATAATATGAAGGTTTACTCTTACGGGAGAACCGATGTAGGGGTTGTAAGGGCTAATAACGAGGATTCCTACGGAATCTTCAACCTCGGGAATGGGGGAAAACTCTTCGTGGTTGCGGACGGTCTGGGAGGACATCTGGCTGGAGAAGTGGCTTCTTCCACTGCCGTAAAAAGGCTGAGGGATTACCTTGAAAACCTGTCCGGTGAAGATATTAAGGAAGCCCTGAAGGTCATATTTCGGAGATTAAACAGGGAAATTTACAGTATGGGAATTTCCAGTCCTGCAAGAAAGGGCATGGGAACCACCCTTACCCTACTTTACATAAAAGGAAATCATGCCTACATAGCTCATGTGGGGGATTCCAGAGTTTATAGAATTTCCGGGCAGGGGATAGAGCAATTAACCCAGGACCAGTCCTTCGTGGAAAAACTGGTTTCCAATGGTCTGCTTTCAGAAGAGGAAGCAAAAAAGCACCCCAGAAAAAATGTTCTTCTTCAGATGATTGGAATGAAAAAGGAGGTGGAACCCCAGATAATCGGACCCTTTGAGATTAAAGAAGGGGACAGATTTCTCCTCTGCACCGATGGACTTTCCAACCTGGTTATGGACAGGGAGATTTACGATGTCTTCTTGAGACTTTCCCTGAAGGAGGCGGTGGATTTTCTTGTAAACCTTGCAAAGAAAAGGGGAGGACCCGACAACATAACGGCCATAGGGGTGAGTGTTGGGAAACAATTACCCAAACCCACCTCACTTGAGGAAACTCCGGTAGAACGACCCATCCCTTCCCAGGGGAATAATTTAAGGAAGAGGAAAAAACTGGTTTTATTCATAGCCATTGTTCTTATTCTTGTTTTCGTGTTCGCATTCGTCTATTACCTGTTCACCCTTAACAAAAAAGAGGAGAAACTGGAGAAGATTGAGAAAATACCTGCTTCAGAAACCACCGTGAAGGAGAAACAAAATGATAGGTAAAGTAATAGGAAATTACAGGATACTCTCTAAAATCGGGGAAGGTGGTATGGGGGCAGTTTATCTCGCCAGGGATCTTACTCTGGAAAGGGAAGTGGCCCTGAAAATAATTGCCCCCAGATTGGCAAAAAACCCGAAACTCATGGCACGGTTTAAAATAGAAGCCGTGGCCCAGGCAAGACTTACTCATCCCAATGTGGTCACCATTTATTCCTTTGAACAGGTTGGGGACCTTTATTTCATAGTAATGGAATACATAGACGGTAAGAGCCTTAAAACCATGATAGAATCCGGGGAACTTGACATCAAAGAATCCCTGGAGATATTCAAGCAGATTCTGGCCGGCGTATCCTTTGCCCATTCCCGGGGGGTCATTCACAGGGACATAAAACCCGCCAATGTTCTCATTACAAAAACCGGTATAGCGAAGATAGGAGATTTCGGTATAGCCAAACTGGAAGGTGTAGAGGGCCTCACCAGGGCGGGCACTTCCCTGGGTACTCCCCTTTATTCAGCCCCGGAGCAGATTCTTGGGAGGAAGGTGGACCACAGGGCCGATATTTATTCTCTGGGAGTTGTGCTATTTGAAATGCTCACTGGAAGGCCACCCTTTGTGAGCGAAACCGGTTCGGATTACGAAATTCAAAAAGCCCACATAGAGAAAAAACCTCCCAGGCCCTCCTCCTTAAATCCTGAGATTCCCCCTGTTCTTGACAAAATTGTGATGAAGTGCCTTGAAAAGGACCCTTCAAGAAGGTTTTCCTCTGTGGACGAATTGAGGAGAACCATTGAACAGGTTTTTCCTTCTACCGGTTATACTCCAACATCCTCCAGGACCAGCCCCAAAATAAAACCACCTGCATCCCTTTCCTCCCTGATTTTGAAACTGAAAACCGACAGGAAAGCCCTTATTCTCACCCTGGCCATTCTGATTCTAATAGCCATAGTTCTGGTCATATTGATAGTCGTCTCCTCCTCCGCCTCCCCCACTTCCGTTTATGTGCCTCAGGCTCCCACACAGGGGATAGCCCGGAACATGAATACTTCTTCCTCACCTTCCTCACCCAGCACCGGACCATCTGCCAATCCACCCCCAAATCCTGCTCCCGAAAATCCTTCCCCTCCTCCGATTAAACCTTCACAAAAGGAAAAGGAACCGCCTAAACCGACAAAGAAGACGACGAAGCCTGAAACTGTGGTCAAGGGGAAAAAACCTGTCTTAAAAACCTCACCCTACGCTACAACACCTCCCGACGAAAGGGTGGCAAATCTTATAGCAGTTTCCGAATTCTCCAGGGCTGCGGCACTGGCCGACCAACTTCTTCAGGCCTTTCCCGAAAACCCCAAGTTAATGCTTGAGGCAGGAAGGGCGTATTTCCTTTCTGGAGATTATGATAAGGCCAATATTTATCTCAAGAGGGCTTTTTATATCCTCGGTTATATTAGATTTTATCTAAAAAGAATCCGGGGTTATTCCCTGGAAAGAGAAAGTTATGGGTGGTTTTATTTGAGGAAGGGGGAAGTGGAATATAAAACCCAGCAGAATGCAAGGCATAATTTTGTATTGCCTTCCTGGGGAATAGTGGAGGTTAAGGTTGAGAAAAAACCCTGGGATCTTCAGGCCAAAATACTGATAAAAGGTCAATCGAGAAACCGAAAAATAAAAGCAAAATTCGTCCTGGGGAAGAAAAAGACTTCCCGCAGGGATGCAGAATTTTTGGTTCGTTTGATAAATAAACTAACGAGAGGAGGAAAAAAATGAAAGGAAAAATCTCCCTGATTTTAGTTGCCCTCATGCTTATTTTTCCGGTATTTTCCCGGGAAATGAGCAAGGCAGAAAAAATAGCATACCTGGCAAAGCCCGCAGTTGTGAGGGTTATAACCCAGGTGGTTGGAATTGTCTCTTACAGAGACAATAGTGGACGGCAAACCCAGGAAAAGACCGGGACCGGCGGTCTGGGAAGCGGTTTTATTATAAATCCGGACGGCTATGTTTTAACCGCAGGCCATGTGGTTGCCCTTTATCACCGCTACCAGCACCAGAAGGACAAGGTCCAGCAGGAACTGTTAAAGAAGTTCGTTATAAAGAAGATGAGAGAGGAAAACCTCCAGTTGAACATGCGGAACTTTCAGAGATGGATTCAGAGACATCAGCCTCAGATCGTTAAAATGCAGGCAAACCACGTTATATTGCTCTCCAATTATAAAACCTTCGTTTACGAGATTAAGAAGTACTCCCCTTTCGTCATGGAAGGCGGCAAAGATGTGGCTGTTCTCAAAATAGAGCGAGATAACTGCCCTGTGCTCTTCCTTGGTGATTCTTCAACGCTGGTAGTGGGACAGGATGTGTGGGCCATAGGCTATCCCGGGACTGTGGACATAATGGGGCAAATGGGTGCCCTGGACATGAAGAGTGTTCTTGTCCAGCCTACCCTGACCAAGGGAGTTCTCTCATCAGTAAAGGCTGATTTTAAGGGGCTTAAAGTTCTTCAGACCGATGCCAACATAACCCATGGAAATTCCGGTGGCCCCCTGGTGGACGAAAATGCCAGGGCTATAGGAATCGTTTCCTTTGGAAGCATAACACCAGACCCACTCACTGGCCAGTTGAGGGAAGCCGTGGGATACAATTTTGTAATACCCATCAACACAGCCAAGGAATTCATAAGGGATGCCGGTGTGGAATACAATATCCCATCGGAATTTACGAAAACCTACAATGCCCTTCTGGAAGCCTACTGGAATGGAGATCTCTTTAAAGCGAGGGACCTTGTAGCCATTGCTCTTTCCTACATGAGGGGACAGCCGGATCTTCAGAAACTCCAGGCTGAGATTCTCCGGGAAATTCAGAATATGCCGGTGCTGAAGAAAATATGGATGCAGCACAAGGCCCTGGTAATTATCGGAATAGTGGTGATTCTTCTCATCGTTGCCATCCTCTTTATAGCCCTTAAACCTACCCAGACCACAGCCCCCACCGAAGCAGTGGAAAAACAGCCAGAGGTTGCTCCGGCCCAGGAGAAGGCAACGGTTCTTGAACCCGAAGTGGCAGGAAGGGTTGAGATTTTCGTAAGGGGCAATAAGTTATCAGAAGAGATTCTTCCCCCGGAGGGAGCCATCGTAGGCAGGGACCCGGCCAGAGCAAGGATAGTCATCAGCGAGCCCATAGTTTCCAAAGTCCACTGTAAAATTGTTCCCCAGGAAAACGATACTTTCCTGGTAGTGGACCTCAATTCCACCAATGGGACTTATGTGGGAGGCAATAAAATATCCCAGGAGGTAGTAAGGGCCGGGGACTCCATTCAACTCGGAAAGAAAGGGGAAGTGGTTCTTATAGTGCAGAAATAATCAGGAAGGGACCGGTTCTGCCGGCCCTTTCCTTTTCCTTTACCCCGTGGTAGAATTTCCGTTAGAAGATAGGAGAATACTATGTTTAACAGGGTTTTAGAACTTATTTTCGGTACCAAAAACGAGAGGGAACTGAAAAAACTCAGGCCCATCGTGGAGAGAATAAATTCCCTTGAGCCCGAGGTAAAGGCCCTTTCCAATGAAGAACTATCTGCTAAAACCGAGGAGTTTAAAAAGCGGCTTGCCGACGGCGAGACCATGGACGATATTCTGCCCGAGGCCTTTGCTGTAGTTAGGGAGGTGTCCATAAGGACCGTGGGTATGCGTCATTTTGATGTCCAGCTCATGGGAGGAGTTGTTCTGCACCAGGGAAAAATAGCGGAAATGAAAACCGGAGAGGGAAAGACCCTGGTGGCTACCCTGCCCATTTATTTAAATGCCCTTGATGCCAGGGACCTGGATGGAACACCCAGAGAAGGAAAAGGAGTTCACCTGGTTACCGTCAACGATTACCTTGCCAAAAGGGATGCCCTCTGGATGGGGCCCATATATCTTTTCCTGGGTCTCAGCGTTGGCGTAATTCAGCACGAAGCCTCCTATCTGGTGGAATGGGAAAACAGAGAAAGGTTTACCACCAAACTGGTTCCCTGCTCCAGAAAGGAAGCCTATCTTGCGGACATAACCTACGGGACCAACAACGAGTTTGGCTTTGATTACCTGCGGGACAACATGAAGTATTCCATAGAGGACATAGTTCAGAGGGGGCACAATTACGCCATAATAGACGAGGTGGACTCCATCCTCATAGACGAGGCCAGGACTCCCCTGATAATTTCCGGACCCTCCGAGGAATCCACCGCCATTTACTACAGAATTGACGACATAGTAAGAAGACTTAAAAAGGATGTGGATTACGAGGTGGACGAAAAAAGCCGCACCGTTGTCCTTACAGAGCAGGGCATAGAGAAGGTGGAAAAGGCCCTGAAGGTGGGTAACCTCTTTGACCTTCGAAACATGGAATACATCCACATGGTTTATAATGCCCTCAAGGCCCACACCCTTTTCAAGAGGGACAAGGACTACATAGTAAAGGACGGTAAGGTCATCATCGTGGATGAGTTTACCGGAAGGTTGATGCCAGGTCGCCGCTACAGCGAGGGTCTCCATCAGGCCTTAGAAGCCAAGGAAAGGGTTAAAATCCAGCAGGAATACCAGACCTTAGCCTCCATAACCTTCCAGAACTACTTCCGCATGTACAAAAAACTTGCAGGAATGACAGGAACTGCTGCCACCGAGGCCGCTGAATTTGCCACCATTTACAACCTTGATGTGGTGGTAATTCCCACCCACAAGCCCATGATAAGGATAGACCATCCCGATGTGGTTTACAGGACCGAAGAGGAGAAATGGGAGGCGGTGGTCAACGAAATAGAGAGGCTAAATAAAAAGGGACAGCCGGTTCTTGTGGGGACCCTTTCCATTGAAAAATCCGAACACCTGAGCCGCCTTTTGAGAAAAAGAAGAATAAAACATGTGGTCCTCAACGCCAAATATCACGAAAGGGAAGCGGAAATAGTGGCCCAGGCAGGAAGGCTTGGAGCGGTTACCGTGGCCACCAACATGGCAGGAAGGGGAACCGACATAGTCCTGGGGGGAAATCCCGAATACTTAGCCAGGGAAATGCTCAAGAAGAAGGGAAAGGATCCGGCAGCGGTCTCCAAGGAGGAATGGGAGAAGGTTTATCAGGAAGCGAAGAAAATAACCGATGAGGAGCACAAAAAGGTGGTGGATCTTGGCGGTCTATTCGTTCTGGGAACCGAAAGACATGAAAGCCGCAGAATAGACAATCAGTTAAGGGGGCGTTCAGGAAGACAGGGAGACCCGGGGGAGAGCCGGTTTTACCTCTCCTTAGAGGACGACCTCATGAGAATATTCGGCTCGGACAGGATTTCAGGGCTAATGAAAAGGCTGGGTATGGAGAGAGGGGTTCCCATAGAGAGCAAACTGGTTTCCAGGACCATAGAAAGGGCCCAGAAACAGGTGGAGGCCCAGAACTTTTCCATAAGAAAACATGTTCTTGAATACGACGAGGTAATGAACAAGCAGAGGGAGATAATTTACGCCAAAAGGAGAGAAATACTGGGGGGCAAGGATTTAGGCCCGGAAATAGAGGAAATAATAGAGTCCATCCTTGACTGGATAATAGATGAAAATTGTCCCGAAAAACTTCCCTCTCAGGAGTGGAACTGGGAGGGCCTTGAAAAAAAACTGAATTACCACTTCCTCTTTTCCCTTAATGAACTGGACATAGAGAGGGGAGAAATAACCAGGGCATCGATGAAGGCGAAAATTCTTGAGGAACTCCTCAGAAGATACAGGGAAAAGAAGGAAAAATCCCCGGAGGCCATGGCGGAGATGGAGAGGTTCATCATGCTCCAACTCATTGACAAGTACTGGAAGGACCACCTCCTTGCCATGGATCACCTCAGGGAGGGGATAGGCCTCAGGGGATATGCCCAGAGGGACCCCTTAGTGGAATACAAAAGGGAAGGATTTGAGATGTTCTCCCAGATGATGAACAGGATTGAAGAGGAGGCGGTGAGATATGTCTTCCTTTACGAACCCATTACCCAGGAGGAGATGGAGCAGATAAAGATAAAGACCAGAATGCCCAGGGCCAAGGTGGTTTCCTCTAAGAAAAAGAAAAAAAGGAGGAAATAATGAAAATAGAAGAAAAGGTGGTTGGGGAAGCCCTTACCTTTGATGATGTTCTAATTCTGCCGGGATATTCCGATGTTCTTCCTGCCCAGACCGATGTTTCTACCTGGTTTACCAGAAAAATAAGGCTGAACATTCCCATAATCTCTGCTGCCATGGACACGGTTACCGAGGCCCCCATGGCCATTGCCATGGCCCAACTTGGGGGGATAGGTGTCATCCACAGAAACCTTGAAATAGAGGCCCAGACAGAGGAGGTGGATAAGGTTAAGAGGTCTGAGAGCGGCATGATTTTTAAGCCAATAACTGTTCATCCCGACGATACCATAGAGCACGCCACCGAACTCATGGCCAAATACAAGATCTCCGGGGTTCCCGTGGTGGATCGCCAGGGCCGGGCCGTTGGAATTTTAACCAACCGGGATATAAGGTTCATAACCGATTATTCAAAGAAGGTCAGGGAGGCCATGACCCCGGAGGATAAACTGATAACTGTTAAGGAAAACATAAGCCTTGAGCGGGCCAAGGAACTTCTGCACCGTCACCGCATAGAAAAACTTCTGGTGGTAGACGAAGAAGGGAAATTAAAGGGCCTCATAACCGTAAAAGATATAATGAAAAAGATAAAATATCCCAATGCCACCAAGGATAAACTGGGAAGGCCCATGGTGGCTGCGGCCATAGGGGTAGGGAAGGATGCGCTGGATAGAGCTGAGGCCTTAGTGGATGCTGGTGTTGACGCCCTGGTGATAGATACTGCCCATGGTCATTCAAAAAAGGTCCTGCAGACCCTGGAGCTTATAAAGAAGAAACATCCCGAGGTTCAGGTGGTGGCAGGAAACATAGCCACAGCGGATGCCGCCAAGGCCCTCATAGAAAGGGGAGCCGACGCAATAAAGGTGGGGGTTGGACCCGGCTCCATATGCACCACCAGGATAGTCACTGGCATCGGGGTCCCCCAGATAACCGCTGTGATGAAGGTGGCAGAAGAGGCTTCCAGGGCCGGAGTCCCCGTAATTGCCGACGGAGGAATAAAATACTCCGGAGACATAACAAAGGCCATAGCCGCCGGGGCCGACTCGGTGATGATAGGGAGCCTGCTGGCAGGAACCGATGAAAGCCCCGGAGAACTGGTGCTTTTCCAGGGGAGAAGTTACAAGGTTTATCGGGGAATGGGTTCCCTGGAAGCCATGAGGAAGGGAAGGAGTAAGGATAGGTATTTCCAGGAGGAGGTTACCGAGGAGGCCAAACTGGTGCCGGAAGGGATAGAGGGCAGGGTTCCCTACCGCGGTTCAGTAATGCAGATGGTTCCCATGCTGGTGGGAGGACTTCGTTCGGGAATGGGGTATGTGGGAGCCAGGAATATCCAGGAACTCAAGGAAAAGGCCAGGTTCGTAAGGATAACCAATGCGGGATTGAGGGAAAGTCATGTCCACGATGTGATAATAACCAGGGAAGCCCCCAATTACAGGATAGAATGAGCCTCCTTCTTGTCCTTTCCCTTGCCCTGCAGTTTTTTTACCAGGGAATGGACCTTTATTATCAGGGAAAGTACAGGGAAGCCATAGTTGCCTTTACCGAAGCCATAAAAAAGGACCCCTCTTTTTTAAAAGCCTACAGGGCAAGGGCCAAAGCCGAGGAAAAAATAGGGGAATATGCCAGGGCCCTGGAAGATATTGATTATTACCTGAGCAAAAAACCCAACGACCAGGATGGTCTTTATCTCAGGATGAGGATAAACATAAAAAGGAAGGATTATTCCCGGGCCCTTGAGGACGCCGATGCCCTCCTTGCCCTTGCTCCCGGGGAGCCCACCTATATCTATTCCAGGGCCTTAATCCTTGAGGCCACTGGAAAATACAGGGAGGCATCGGATCTCTTTAAAAAAGCCTCGGAACTTTTCCTGGACGAAAAATACAGGGAACTTTCCTCCTTCAAGGCAAAGGTGGACGAGGCGGTGGCCCTGCTTCAGGACCCCTCAGGGGACCGTTTAGCGGCTCTCGAGAATCTGGAAGGGCTCCTTCAGGGAAAATATCCTGTTCACATTTCCCCGGCCATACCCTTTGTGGTGAAGATTTTTTTCCACGGTGATGGCATGGAATGGTTCATGGCGAAGAACCTTCTTATTGAATACAGCCGCAGGGTCCCTGCAGACAGGGCCTGGACATGGAACCTGGTAGTTGAGGAGTTTAACAGGTGGAAGGAGGGGAAGAAAAAAAATGAAATAAAGAAAATGTGGAAGGAGGTCTCCAGCCTTAAGGCTCTTATGGGCATAAAATAAATTGAAAGGAGGTGAAAAATGGGACCAGGGGTTACCATAGGAATCATAGTCCTTCTTTATCTTCTGAGTTGCATTAAAATTCTCAAGGAATACGAAAGGGGAGTAATCTTCAGACTTGGAAGGGCCCTTTCCAAACCCAAAGGACCAGGGATAATATTCGTATTTTATCCCATTGATAAAATGGTAAGGGTAAGTCTCAGGACCATAGTTCACGACATACCTCCCCAGGATGTTATAACCAAGGACAATGTATCTGTAAAAGTCAATGCGGTAGTATATTTCAGGGTTTTTGATCCACTGAAGGCAGTTCTTCAGGTGGAAAACTTCTATTATGCCACCTCCCAGTTGGCCCAGACCACCCTCAGGAGCGTACTGGGTGAGGTGGAACTGGACGAACTCCTGAGTGAAAGGGAGAAACTCAACGCCAGCCTGCAGGAGATTCTTGACAAACACACCGACCCCTGGGGAATTAAGGTTCAGATGGTGGAGATAAAACATGTGGACCTTCCCCAGGAAATGCAGAGGGCCATGGCCCGTCAGGCCGAGGCGGAAAGGGAGAGAAGGGCAAAAATTATATCCGCCGAAGGTGAATTTCAGGCAGCCAGGAAACTGGCGGAGGCTTCCAAAATACTCTCTGAAAATCCCATTTCCATTCAACTCCGTTTCCTGGGCACTCTATCCGAAATAGCCACGGAAAACACATCAACCATAGTCTTTCCCATTCCCATTGAATTCTTCAGTTTCCTGAGGAAAAAGGAGGGCGAACTTAAATAAATGGGAAGAAAAACCTATACCTACAGAACCACATCCTTCGTTGTAGGCTCCCTCATTCTTCTCTTTCTCCTTCTCCTTGCCCTTTCCTTCGTGGGGGGATATTACGCCGGGGAGTCAGAGGGAAGAAGGGAAGTGATGACCGGAACCAGGGTTAAAAAGAGCCTTTATCCGGAGAAGGTTGAGGAAAAGGAGATTAAAACCCCACCTGTTCCGTCTCCTGTTAAGAACAATCCCAGCCCCAAAACAGAGTCAACGGAAAATAACACCATAAAATCCACTTCTTCCCTACCCAAAAAAACACCGGCCCCTGAGAAGCCGTCCCCCCCGAAATCTTCAGGGGAATATTATCTTCAGGTAGTTGCTCTCAGGAATTACAGATCCGCTAAAGGGCTTGCCTCTGCCCTTGAAAAGAATGGGTTTCCCGCTGCAATAGAGCAGGCCAGAGGTTTCTACAGGGTTCTGGTGGGCCCTTACAATCTCAATGAGGCTAAGGCTGTCAGGGAAAAAATTTTTCCCGTGCTGAAAAAATTGAGGGTAAGGCTGAGGTCAGCCCGGGAGATTTTAATAAGGAGGAAAAGGTGAAGAAATATCTCTGGGGCATACTGATTTTAATAGCAGGGCTTTATCTTGTGGTTTATTTTAGTCTGTTTCCCTCCCATCCTTTTTCTACAAAGGGTGAAATTCAGGTTAAGGGTCTGCATCACAGGGTGAATATTTTAAGAGACAGATGGGGGATTCCCGAAATAAGAGGTTCCAGCATTCATGACCTTTTCTTCGCCCAGGGCTTCGTGCATTGCCAGGAGAGGTTTTTCCAGATGGACATTTCCAGAAGAGCAGCCCAGGGAAGACTCGCAGAACTTTTCGGGGAAAAAGCACTGCCCCTTGATGAGGAAGCCAGGAAAATGGGCATTTACCGTTTCACCTGGGAGGGTTCGTCCTTGGAGAGGGAGATTCTTCAGGCCTATGCTGACGGGGTAAACGCCTGTCTTCAGACCACCTCACCTTCCTTTGAATACAAACTCCTCAGGGCAGAAAGGGAAAGGTGGAGCCCCAAGGATTCCCTTTATGTGGCGAGGCTCCTTCAATGGTCCCTGGCAGGCAACTTCACCGAGGAACTCATAAGGATGAAGATTCTTTCAATGAGGCCGGAGATAAGGGATATCTGGCCCATTCTTGATCCCATTTCCTATGGGAAATCTCCCTACATAGTGCCCGAGGGAAAAGAGTGGCTGAGGGAAATTCCCATGGGAGAATTTTCCATTCCCAAGGGGATGAGCAATAACTGGGTAATTTCCCCGGAAAGATCAGAGGGGGAAACCCCCATTCTTGCCAATGACCCCCATCTTGGAGTTTACCTTCCAGGGATATGGTATTTTATGAAACTTCATACTAAAGACTATCAGGCATGGGGAGCCTCCCTTCCGGGAACCCCGGGAATTGTAATAGGAAGAAACAGGAGAATAGCCTGGGGATTCACCAATTCCTTTGCCGATGTTCAGGACCTTTACATGGTGAAAATCCAGGGAAAAAAAGTTCTACTAAATGGCCAGTGGGAGGACTTGAAGGAAGAAAAGGAGGTTTTCCATGTAAGGGGAAAGGGGGAGGTGGTTAAAAAATATAAATGGACATCCTACGGGCCTTTAATTTACAGAAATGGGGAGCACGGACTTGTCCTCCGCTGGGTGGGATGGGAATTCGGACACCTGATAAAAGCCCTTTACTCTCTTAATACCGCCCAAAACTGGGAGGATTTCCGCAGGGCCCTTTCCTTCTGGTCTGTTCCTTCTCAGAATGTGGTTTATGCGGATGTGGACGGAAACATAGGTTATCAACTTTGTGGCCTTATTCCCAAAAAGGCATGGAGTGGTCTTTTTCCTGTGGAAAAAGGGGACTGGGAGGGATACTACAGCATGGACGAACTTCCCCATGCCTTTAATCCCCCGGAGGGAATCATAATCACTGCCAACCAGAGGATTAAGCCTGATTTCGCCGGCGCAGTGGATACCTGTATGGGATACAGGGCGGCCAGAATAAAGGAACTTCTTTCCTCCAAGGAAAAAATTACCGTTAACTGGGTTAAAAGGGTTCAAAGGGATGTAAAGAGCCTTTACGCCTGCAGGTTTTTAAAGGCATCTATACCCCTGGTAAGGGGGAAACTCAAAGGGGACTCCCTCCTGGATGCCCTGGCCCAATGGGATTGCGAAATAACCCCCCATTCTCGTCTTGCCCTTATTTACGAATTGTGGGTTATCCACGCCCAGAAACTTGCTTTCTTCCCCGGGGATAAGCAACTGCAGAGATTATATATTGGGGGAAAACTGGGGAAAGAATTCTCCCTCTTCAGCCTGAAATCCAGGGAAGCCCTTGTTAATTTGCTGGAGAGGCGAAGGGATGATGTCCTTAAAAGGCTCTCCGGGGGAAAATACAGCCACTGGTCCGAACTTCTTCGGGATTCCTTCGTGATGGCCAGGAAGATTTCCCCGGGAAAAATCTGGGGAGACATACATTACCTTGACCTTACCCATCCTATGGGCCGAGTTTTTCTCCTGAGGCTCCTTTTCCCCGGGAAATTTTCCTTAGGAAAAATACCCTTTGAGGGGGACCTGGAAACCGTGGTTCAGGCCGCCTTTGAACCTCTGAGCCCGGGGAAAATTACGGTAATTCCATCCATGAGGATGATAATAAACTTCGGCTCCGACCGCTGGATATATTACGAAGGACAATCAGGAATTCCCTCAGAGCATTATTCGGACCTTCTTCCCCTATACCTCTCCCATCGCTATATTAAATTCCGCACCCCTCCCTTCCAGAGGCTGGTCCTAAAACCTTAGGAAAATACCCGGGAAAAACTGGGCTCCGGAAAGAGCCACCTCCAGGGTCCGACGCGAAATAATGGGGGATTTTCTCCTTAAATTTGTCTGGAAAAATTATTTCCCCAGAATCTCCCTTACCTCCTCCATACCCTTTTTGAGTTCCTTTTCCTGACCTGGATCAAACTTTAAAAGCAGGGCCTGAAATTCACCGAAATGGGTTTTCTCCTCCTCGGCCACATCCCTGAGGACCATTTTTAACCCTTCGTCCTCAGCCAGTTCAGCCATCTGTTCGTATAGATTTATGGCGTCCAGTTCGGCTATTATGGCAGCCCTCAGAATCTGGAGGTCCCTGTCTCTGCCCTTTTTTCCTTTTGTCTCCGCCGGTATTTTAGAAAGCATTTATCCCTCCTTTAAAATTTCCTTTGCCCTTTTAAGGAGGGCCTCGTAAATTTCCCTTTCCTTAAGAACTGCAAGATGCCTTTTTACCGTTTCCTGGTCCCCCCTCACCCAGGGACCTGTGATGGACTGATGCAATCCCTTTTCTTTTAAGGCCCTTATAACTATCTCAGCCAGTTTAAGATAGGCCTCGGAAGGGATGGAAATCTCCCCGGCAATCTTAAGGGGAAAGGAAAGGTAGGAGGCAAGGAGGCCTGCAGAAAAAACTGCCCCGGCGTGGTAAAGGACCCTGTTCTGTGGAAGTTTAAAAGGCTTTAAACCCACCCTTTTTGCTAAGGAAAAATAATCTCCCCCTATTCCCACGAAGGAGCCTTCTAAATTCTTAAGGGAAAACTCAAGGTCAAAGAAGGGGAAAAGGGGATGAAAAACTCCCACCCCGGCCCCTTTATTTTTCAAAACTTCCAGGGCTTCTCTTCCCCGGGAGCCACTGCAATGGAGAAAATGAATTCCCTTAAGTCCTCCGCTGGCTCTGGATATCCTTTCCGCCTCCCCTTTAATTTCCCTGTCAGGAACGCAGATGAAAACCAGGTCTGCTTTCCTTAACTCGCTTCTTTTAAGGGGTTTTCCTATACCCAGTTCCCCTATGGCTTCCTCTGTGCTCTGGGCTGTTGAGCAATATCCTCCGATGAATTCAAAGCCCCACTGAGGGAGATAAAGGGCCAGGGTTTTCCCCACCCTTCCCAGTCCCACCACTGCAAATTTTTTCATTATCGTTTTCCGCCAAAAATTTTAAGCCAGGCATCTATTTCCTGGGGGGTGGGATGCCAGTCCGGTTTTTCCTGTCTCTCCTCCTGAAATTTATCCAGCATCCTGACAAAATCCTTAGACCTTATCCACCTCAGTTTCCTTCTTCTTGCCTCTTCAATTAACTCCCTATCCGAGGAGACGAGAATAATCCCCTGTTTTAAATTTCTCTTTATAACATCGTCGGCAGTTTCCCCAAAGGAGGGGAAAAGAATAAGGAATTTCCTGGGAGAAATCTCCTGGCGATGAACTGGATAGGAGGGCGCCCCGTCAAAGACTAAAATGATTCTTTTTCCGGTAATGTGATGAAATTTTAAGAGTTTCCTTATGACGAAATCCCGACTTTCCTGGGTTCCCTGCTCAAGGAAAGGGAAAACTCCGATCAGGTTATTCCCGTCTATTAGATAGGGCATTAAAGATGCAGGCTTTCGCCGGGTTTTAGAATTATCACCTCGGCTTTGTCCCCAACCAGCCGTTTGAATTCTTCGGGGTCCGCCTGAATAGGGGGCCAGGTGTTGTAATGGATTGGCACCACCTTTTTGGTTCTTGTATATTCCGCGGCCTTCGCTGCCTGGACTACATCCATGGTATAACGGCTTCCGATGGGAAGGAAACTCAGGTCAGGGGTGTAAAGTTCCCCCACTATTTCCATATCCCTGGTGAGCCCAGTATCTCCGGCGTGGTAAATCCTTTTTCCATCCAAGGTTATCACATATCCGCAGGGATGGCCGGAATAACTGGAATGGACAGCAAGGACCATGGTGAACTTTGCTCCTTTGACCTCTATGGTTCCACCGATGTTCATGCCCTCGGCGGCTATACCTTCCTCCCCTGCCTTTACCGCTATCTCATGCATGGCCACCACTGTGGCGCCGTCCCTTTTTGCGAGGGCGAAGGCGTCGCTTATGTGGTCCTCGTGATCGTGGGTTATGGCTATTATGTCCACCCTTGGAATTTCAGAAACCTTTCTGGCTGCTGCGGGATTTTGTTCCAGAAACGGATCAACAATTATGTTCACAGATCCCTCTATGAGGACTGAAGCGTGTCCCAACCAGGTTATTCTCATGGCACACCTCCCAATTTTTTATTTTATCATTCTCCCCCTGTGGTGTAAAATAATGATATGACTTTTAAGGAAGCAGAGGAAAAGTTTAGGAAGTACAGGAAACTTTTTGAAGAGGGAGCCATAGGATACGAGGAATTTAAGTCCCGAGTAAAAGAACTTATGGTAAGGGACAGGTCAGGAAATGTGTGGATGATGGGGCTTAAGTCCGGGAAGTGGTTTAGAAAAACCCCTGAGGGCTGGGTACCCGATGTACCCCCCACCGAGGAGACAGTTCCCTTAGAAAGAATTTTCACCGGGGAAGAGGAGGAAAAGACCAGCCCAACTTCTCCTTCTGAGGAACTCCAATCAGTGGAGAAGGAATACATTTTAAAGGGAATTTCCCCCTTTTCCATGGCCCTTTTTCTGGGAGGATTGGGGATTCTTTTAGGGGTGGTAATAGGTGCCTTTGCAGAGGCCCTGGTTCCCAAATTCCTGGTTTCCATAGGACTTTCTCTTCCCGGAGTGGGAACCCTGTGGAAGGCTTTTATTTATTCCATCCTCACGGGAATAGCGAGTTTTGTGATTTTCTTTGTCTTGGGCTTCGTTTCCACTCTGGTTTTAAATCTGATTCTTGAGGTTTTCGGAGGAATAAGAATTTACCTGTCTTGATTGCCTGCGGGAAAATCCATATTTTGTATTTTTCTTAACCGTCGTCAAAGAGCAGAATCTCTTCCGCAGGTGTTCAATCCTTCTGTGGAGTTCATCTGGGTTCGGTCTCCGGTATTTTTCCAATTAATCCTTACCTAGGGGAGAAAATAATCCACATACAGGTCCCTAAGCTTATACATTGCCGTCAAGTCTCCCCTGAAATTTTCCTGCAGCGTGTAAAAGATGCAATTTAAGCCTTTCTTGATTCTTAAAATTTGTGGGCTAAAATATAAAAGGGGAGACGGGGGAAGATTAGGAAGATAAATAAAAAGGAGGTGAATTGTGAATTTTTTCTTTGGGAAAAAATTCTGGGGTTTGGTTTTAGTAGTTATTTTATTAGGTTTTAATCCGCTTACTGCTCAGACGGTAAAGAAATACGCAGTGGTTAAGGTCTCTGCTGCCAACATATGCTCTGCGCCCTCTAAGAGCGGCTCCATTCTTTATGTGGCCAGCAGGGGGGAGAAGCTGGAGCTTCTTGAGGATTTAGGGACCTGGCTCAAGGTAAAGACGAAAGCGGGGATAGTGGGCTTTATTTACTCTTCCTTAGTCCAGGTTGAGATAGAGAAAATCCTGCCTCCAGCGGAGCAGCCTCCCACACAGCAACCGAAGCCCCCTTCGGTTCAGCCTCCCAGCCCTCAACCCCCTTCCTCCGGTGCCCAGCCCACGGTCTCTCAGAGGCGTTCTTTGGCTCCCCTTTACCTTGTGGGAGGGCTGGCGGTAGCAGGCGCTACTGCGTATTTTCTCTTCAGGAAAGGCGGTCTTTTAAACAAGGGAACAGCCACGCTGCATGTGAATTCCACCCCATCGGAGGCTAAGGTTTATGTTGACGATGAGGAGAAATGCGAGACCCCATGCACTGTGGAGAAGGTATCTCCTGGAACCCATACCATAAAGGTTGTAAGGGAACTTTACGGGGAATGGTCCAGAGAGATGGAGCTCAAGGGATACCAGGAATATGACATAAATGCTACCCTTGCCCCATATGGGTATGACCCAGATTTTTGCTTTGGAAGTTATGGTTCAGGAAATGGGCAGTTCAAGTCGCCTTGGGATTTGACCATAGACAATAGTGGAAACATATATGTTGCGGATACGGAAAATCACAGATTACAGAAATTTGACTCATCCGGCAATTTTATTTTAAAAGTGAATACGATTCCTCCCGGCGGTTCTCCTTTATCCCCTTCCGGTATAGTCTTTTCTCCGTCAAGCAATCGTATTTATGTGGTTTTCAACTATGACCCTGCCCTTAACTGGTATACTCTCAATTTGAGTTGGACATCAAATCGTGGATTAGGTCTTTGGGTGCCTCGTTTTCTCGGAGTAGACTCTTCCGGAAATATTTACATAGCAGATATGGGAAACGATAGGATAATTAAGACAGACGCAGAAGGGAACAAAATAACAGAGTGGTCAACCGGTTCAGATAGCGATCCTGTAGAAGCTGCCCCTTACGAGAACAATGTATATGTTTCTCTTTTTGATAAGAATAAGATAAAAATTTACTCTCCTTCAGGGGCAGAAAAAGGGGAGTTTTCCAGTACGATAGAATGGCCTGCAGGTATAACTGTAGATAAGATGGGCCATGTGTATGTGGTATCACATGCTGCATGTAAAGTTTACAAATTCATGTCAGATGGGACAGAAATACTCCATTTTGGAAGCTGTGGGACTGGAAGGGGAAATTTTTACGGACCTTCTGGAATAGAAGTGCTTGAAAATGGAGATGTGTTAGTAACAGACATATACAATTACCGCATCTGCAAATGGAGGATGACAGAGGAGACCATATCTACAGCAAGGGCGAAAATCACGGTAAAGAGGAAGAGGAGTGGAGGATTCTATAATGGAAAAGGAAAACTCAGACTAAAAGCAGGTTCGTTCCCCAGGAGAATAAAGGAAAGGAGGAGAATAAGGAAGTAAATCTTTTATTTTATTAAAGGTAGGTGAAGTATGGATTGGAGGAAAAAATCCTGGGTCTTGGGTTTGGTTTTAGGGGTTATTTTACTGGGTTTTAGTCCTCTACATGCTCAGACAGTAAAGAAATACACAGTGGTTAAGGTCTCTGCTGCCAACATACGCTCTGCGCCCTCCAAGAGTGGTTCCATTCTTTATGTGGCCAGGATGGGGGAGAAGTTGGAGCTTCTTGAGGATTTAGGGACCTGGCTTAGGGTAAAGACGAAGGGGGGTATAGTGGGCTTTATTTACTCTTCTTTAGTCCAGGTGGAGATAGAGAAAATCCTGCCTCCAGCGGAGCAGCCTCCTTCCCAACAGCCGAAGCCCCCTTCGGTTCAGCCTCCTACGCCTCCTCCCTCAGGCGCCCGGACCACGGTCTCTCAAAAACGCTCCCTTCTTCCTTTCTACATAGTAGGTGGTCTTGCTGTTGCAGGGGCAACGGCGTATTTTCTCTTCAGGAAAGGCGGTCTTTTAAACAAGGGAACAGCCACGCTGCATGTGAATTCCACCCCATCGGAGGCTAAGGTTTATGTTGACGATGAGGAGAAATGCGAGACCCCATGCACTGTGGAGAAGGTATCTCCTGGAACCCATACCATAAAGGTTGTAAGGGAACTTTACGGGAAATGGTCCAGAGAGATGGAGCTTAAGGGTTACCAGGAATATGACATAAATGCTACCCTTGCCCCATATGGATACGAGGCGGATTTTTGCTTTGGAAGCCATGGTTCAGGAAATGGGCAGTTCAAGGCGCCCTGGGATTTGACCGTAGACGATGATGGGAACATTTATGTTGCAGATACCTGGAACAACAGGTTGCAAAAATTTGACTCCTCTGGTAATTTTATTTTAAAGGTGGATACAATTCCTCCTGGGGGTTTTCCTTTGTGGCCTTCAGGTATAGCCTTTTCTTCCTCAAACAATCGTATTTATGTGGTTTTTGATAATGACCCTGCTCTTAACTGGTATAACCTCAATCTTGGGTGGATATCAAATCACGGGTTAAGTCTTATTAATCCTCGCTCTCTCGGAATAGACTCTTCAGGAAATATTTATATAGCGGATGCTGGGCATTACAGGATAGTTAAAACAGATGCAGATGGGAATTACCAGGGAGAATGGACAACTGGTTCAGGAAGTTGGCCTACAGAAGCAGCACCTTACGAAGATAATGTATATGTTGCTCTTTGTGGAAATGACAAAGTAAAAATTTACTCTCTCTCAGGGGCAGAGAAAGGGGAGTTTTCTAAAACGATGGATTGTCCTGCAGGTATAACTGTAGATAAGATGGGCCATGTGTATGTGGCAGCATATTATGAGGATAAAGTTTACAAATTCATGTCAGATGGAGAGGTTATATTGCATTTTGGAAGCCACGGAAGTGGAAGGAAAAATTTTGATATGCCTGTTGGAATAGAAGTGCTTGAAAATGGGGATGTATTGGTAGCGGACGAAAGCAACCACCGCATCTGCAAATGGAGGATGACAGAGGAGACCATATCTACAGCAAGGGCGAAAATCACGGTAAAGAGAAAGAGGAGAGGAGGATTTTACCAGGGAAGGAGAAAGTTCATGCTAAAGGCAGGAGCATTCCCGAAGAGAATAAAGGAAAGAAGGAAAATAAGGAAGTGAATTCGCTGGCTTGACAGAGGAAGCCCTTCTGTTTTAAAATTTTTACCTGAGCGGGAGTAGCTCAGCGGAAGAGCATCTGCTTGCCATGCAGGGGGTCGCGGGTTCAAATCCCGTCTCCCGCTCTTTTTATGGCGGCGTAGCCAAGCGGTAAGGCAGCGGTCTGCAAAACCGTTATTCGCCGGTTCGAATCCGGCCGCCGCCTGGCCATCCATGAAAATAGCCATAACCGGAAAACCCGGGAGCGGAAAAACCACCCTCGTGAAATCCCTTTCCATTTTTCTCAAATCCATGGGCCTTCCCCTCTGGGGTTTTTACACCGAGGAGGTTCGGGAAAAGGCAAAAAGAATTGGTTTTGACCTTGTGGAGGTGGCCAGCGGGAGAAGATTGCCCTTAGCCAGAGCCGGAAAAGGGCGGTTTACTGTGGGAAAATACAGGGTGGAGGT
>JALVRF010000176.1 GCA_027025175.1 Candidatus Aminicenantota bacterium
GCTATTTCAAGGAGGAGGAAATGGGCTTAACCTCAGGAGAAAAAGAGAATTTTTTTATTAGATTTCTTCTTTCCAGGAAAATTCGCCTTATATCCGCTCTGGCACTTGCTTTAGCCCTAATTGTATTTCCTGCAAAAACCCAGGCCAGGGTTCCAGAAAACGTTCCCCCTCCAATCAAGATTGCAGAGAAAGGCTCTCCTTCCTTCCTCAGCAGGGTCCTTTCCCACATAGTAATAGCCGCAGGAGGAAGCAGCTCCTGGGGAATGTATGAGGGGTCCAACAAAATCTTTGATAACCCTCCTTCTTCCCTCTATACCGGCACGAGAGCGGAAAGGGAATTTAACAAACTCCAGCCCTGGGAAATGCACTACCAGAGCTTCTGGGCTGCCTTCGGCTTCAGGCTCTCTTTCCTTTCCCTCCTCGGAAAATATGAAGTCTGGAAGCTCCCTGTGATAAATCCCAGGTTCAACCTTGAAAACTCCTCCTACGGGGTAATCATCTCCCTTCCAACGACTGACCTTCAGGCTAAGGGAGTATTCCTTCGCCTTGAGCTCCATCCTGTGGCAGGAAAACTGTTTTCCCCTTACCTGGCAGTAGAGGCCCCCTTGAGCTTCTCCCTCAAAACCCTCACCTACAACTCCTCCTCTGAACCAGAAGTGGTGCAGCACAACTTCCATGCCTTCGGCCTGGATATAGACGACTACCAGAACAAAACCCTCCAGGCTAAAATAAGCCCTGTCTTTGAACTCGGCCTGGGGATAAAGATAAAGGGGCGTATTAGGCTAAGGCTCTATGCAAGAGCCTACAAATGGCAGTGGAACCTCTTCTACTTCCGCCAGCTCCATACCCCTCTGCAGATAGGAGCTGGCATTGGTATTTACTAGGAGGTGCATCATGAGGAGACTCCTCCTTTATCTTGCTTTTACAACCTTAACCCTGGGAGCAGTAAAGCTTCCCAGGGACGCAAGGGCCTTTATGGAAAAGGGTATCTTTCATCCCACCGCAGAGATAAAAGGCTGGCAGGCACCAGCAAGGGTACCCCTTGACCTTGTAAACTATGCCCTGCTAAAAACCTACGGCAGAAAGGCAAAGGCCATCTGGCCCCTTGAAGGAAAAGACCACACCCTGGTCGCATACGCCATTGACCTTGAACCGGCCCCCATCCCCAAAGGCGAAGTCCACGGCATTCCCCCAGCAACCTCAGTCATAATATCCGCCTATCTTAACCGGGACGCCTTCATAGAGGAGCTCCACCAGGGCTCCTTCTCCTCCATGCTCCCCTGCAGAAAACCCCAGCGCCTCGTCCTTACCTACGGGACAGCCATCGCAGCAAAGTGCGGCTCCCACTGGAGGATTGTCCCTGGAGGAAAAATTGTCACGAAAAGCTGGGTTTCTAAATACGCTGATTTTCCCCCGAAGGACAAAACCAACCCCATAAAACTCACCTCAACCTGGAAAGCCTTTATAACCGGAAAAGCAGCAAGCTCAACCAAGGTCCTTTTTGAGGAATTCGATGAGGTCTATCCCATAGACCATTACTACAACTGGGGATTGCTTTATGTCAACGGTATAGTTAATGAGTGGGGCTACCCAAACCACCACTTTTACGGTTACTGGGCTTACGAGGGGAACATAATTGAAACCATAGGAATTATAGCCTCTGCCCTTAAACTCCGCTGGATAGGTGAAAAATACGACTTTAAAAAAGCCCACGTGCAGGACGATTCTGTATTTTCTGATCCCGAAGACTCTCTCAAAATAAATGATCCTTATTACACCTACACTTTCTACTGTAGTTACTGGCTTCCCTTAGGGGTTTTTATCTGGCCAAACCCGGACATGACCCCAGAGGAAGCAGGCTGCACAAAGGATGAGCTCAGCTCTGCAGGGGCTGTCCTTCGCCCCTCTGTCCCCTGGACCCTGATCCCCACCCCCTACTGGGAGTTCGTCCGGAGGAACGTTTACCTGTGGAACCACCACAGAAAATACAACAAGAGATATGACGTTATTGTCCCCTTCCTGGCCCGCTACGGAAGATACGTAAACGAAAACAACATAAAACCCCCATGGGCAAGGGACGTGGGATATGCTAAGGCAAGACAGGCATGGTGGGAATACCTCAGGGAAAGGGTAAGCAAGCAGGCCATATACCTTTCCCCTGCTCTTAACTTCACCCCCTTTGGAGTGGCCGGGGTAATAAGCCCGACATTTACCCTTGCAGGATGGGATGATGGGAAAAAACTCCTGGCCACATACAGTCCTCAGGGTGTCTGGTTTGTCTCTGGTCCTAACGGCCCATCTGTTGTCCCTCCTGGTTATGCCTGGATTTCTCCAGTGAGAGTAGGGGACTGGCCCGCCTGGCTCTATCCTTCCCCTGAGTTTGAAAACCAGCCCCCGGCCCTTGCTTTCCCAACCAGAGCCCTGGTGGACGAAGGCCAGAGCCTCACCTTGGTGGCAGACCTCCACTGGGACAGGGAAGGGGAAGAGATAACCTGGGAGGTTGAAAGCTCTCCCTTTACCATAGTGGAAAAAGGGGCCTGGTCCGTAACCTTCCAGATAGACAGGCCGGAAGGCAACTACGTTATCTGGATAAAATACACAGACGGGCATAACACGGTCTACCACCCTGTGGTGGTCCATGTTTTCCCTACATTTAAATTTGGAGAGGGAAAATGACCTCCTGCGCTAAAACTTTTCCCTCTAACTTCGTGATGGTTACAGATGGGATAAACAGGGCCCACCACCCTGTCTTCGTCTATGTTTTCCCAACCTTTAAACTGGAAGGAGATAACAGTTAAGGAGGATATACATGAGGAGAAAACTTATTCTAATAGCAGCCCTGGCCATCTTCCTTTCTTTTTAGGGACAGACCCTATTATGGT
>JALVRF010000177.1 GCA_027025175.1 Candidatus Aminicenantota bacterium
TAACCAGCAGGTATCTCACTAAGGGAGGACCTGCCTCTTCCTTTAGCCTCCAGAACCTTTTTTCTCCATCCCTAATGGCGGATTCCGGCGTAAGCCCCGCATCCACCCCGTCTATCATGGCGTATTCGGCAATTCTTATGTGCCCTAAAAATTCGGCTGGTTCCTTCCAGTTTCCGTGCCTTGTCCAGACGGCATATTTTTCGAGCGCCTTCTCCTCGTGGAGCAAAAGCAGAGGGGAAAGGAGCAGAAGGGAAGTTGAAATGGCTGTTTTTACCTCAGGGACCTCGTCAGGAAGGTCAAGTTCCACGGGAGGGGAAAATTCTCTAAAGCAGGAGCCCCTGAGTTTTCCCCCTATAACCGCTATTTCCCGGTGACGGTGCTTTGCCCGGAGAAACTTCAGCAGATTCTCTCCCGGCGTCTCCTTAAACCATAAAACTAAGCGGGTGTTTTTAACTCTTCGGGACAGATGAAATATCTCCTCTATTTTTTCCATAATTTAAATTTTAACGATTCTTGACGGAGGGAAATAAAAGTTTTAACCTTGAAGGGAACCATGTGCAAACGGAGGTTGTAAATGAAGGTTCACGAATATCAGGCAAAGGAGTTACTTGCCAAGTTCGGTGTGAAGGTCCCTAAGGGGAAGGCCACAGATAACCCTGAGGAGGCCAAGAAAATTGCCGAGGAATTGGGGGGGGAGGTGGTCATCAAGGCCCAGATTCACGCTGGAGGAAGGGGAAAGGCCGGAGGGGTAAAACTGGCCTCCAGCCCTGAGGAAGCCTACGAGATAGCTAAGAAAATGCTGGGTATGAGGTTGGTGACCCATCAAACGGGTCCGGAGGGAAAGATTGTGAGGAAGGTTCTGGTGGAGGAGGCCTCGGACATAGCCAAGGAGATGTATGTGGGTATAGTGGTGGACCGTTCAGCAGAGATGCCTGTGGTCATGGCTTCTCCTGAAGGGGGTGTTGAGATAGAGGAAGTGGCCGCCACCCATCCAGAACTTATATTCAAGGAATATGTTAGCCCGGTTACATGTTTGAATGTTTTTCAGGCCAGGAAATTGGCCTACAAACTTGGGCTGGAAGGTGGGGCAGTAAAGGAGGCCACGAAATTCATCCTTGCCCTCTGGAAGGCTTTTGATGCCACCGATGCCTCCTTAGCAGAGATAAATCCCCTGATTCTGACGAAGCAGGGTGAGGTTTTAGCATTGGATGCCAAGATGAACTTTGACGACAATGCCCTTTACCGGCATCCGGACATAGCAGAACTCAGGGACATTTACGAAGAGAGTCCCCTGGAGGTTGAAGCGTCCAAATACAACCTCAATTATGTGAAACTTGACGGAAATGTGGGATGCATGGTAAACGGAGCAGGACTGGCCATGGCTACCATGGACATAATTAAGTATTACGGAGGCGAGCCAGCCAACTTCCTGGATGTTGGAGGTGGAGCCAACGAGGAGCAGATAAAGAATGCCTTTAGAATCCTTCTTTCGGACAAGAATGTAAAAGCGGTGTTCATAAACATATTTGGAGGGATTCTCCGCTGTGATAGGCTGGCCCGTGGGGTGGTAAGCGCTGCCCGGGAAATGGAAATAAAGGTTCCCATCGTGGTGAGGATGAAGGGAACCAATTACGAGGAAGGAAAGAAAATTCTTGAGGAAAGCGGACTTCCCATAAATGTAGCGGACACCATGGCCCAGGGGGCTGAAATGGCTGTAAAACTGGCAGGAGGTAAAGCATGAGCATACTCATTGATGAAAACACCAGGGTTGTGGTTCAGGGAATTACCGGTTCTGAGGGAAGTTTTCACACAGAACAGATGCTTGCTTACGGGACCAGGGTAGTGGCAGGTGTAACCCCTGGAAAGGGTGGAATGAAGGTTTTTGACAGAATCCCGGTTTACAACACAGTTGAGGAAGCGGTGAGAAAGGAGGGGGCCAATGCCTCTATAATCTTCGTTCCCGCTCCCTTTGCCGCCGATGCCATTATGGAGGCAGTGGATGCCGGGGTGGATCTGGTGGTGGCTATAACCGAGGGAATCCCCACCAGGGACATGATAAAGGTCAAGGCCTTTATGAAAGGAAAAAAGACAAGACTCATAGGTCCCAATTGTCCAGGAGTCATTTCTCCGGGAAAGAGCAAGATGGGGATCATGCCAGGCCACATTCACAGGCCCGGAACCATAGGTATAGTTTCCCGCTCTGGAACCCTCACCTACGAGGCGGTGGACCAGATAACCCAACTTGGTTTTGGCCAGTCCACAGCTGTAGGGATAGGTGGGGACCCGATAATCGGTTCCACCTTCGTGGACATTCTTCGCCTTTTTAACGAGGACCCGGAAACCGAGGCAGTGGTTCTCATAGGGGAGATCGGGGGAAACGCCGAAGAAGAGGCATCAGAGTACATAAAAAGGGAGTTTAAAAAACCGGTGGTAAGTTTCATAGCCGGTCAGACCGCCCCTCCGGGAAGGAGAATGGGTCACGCTGGGGCGATAATTGCCGGTGGAAAGGGGACCGCTGCGGAGAAGATGAAGGCCCTGGAGGCCGCCGGAGTTCATGTGGTTAAATCCCCTGCAGAGATAGGAAAGACCGTAAAGGAAGCCCTTGGCCGGTAAACTTAAAGAGGGAAAGGTTCAGATTTACACCGGGGATGGAAAGGGTAAGACCACTGCAGCCATGGGCCTTGCCCTCAGGGCTGCGGGCCGGGGCCTTAAGGTCTTCATCTGTCAGTTCATGAAGGGAAGACCTACCGGCGAAGCCATGATTATAGGGGAGAGGCTCTCGGACCTTATAGAAATTCACCAGTGCGGAGGGGAGGAATTCATAAAGGACAGAAATTCACCTCCCCAGGAGGCGGTGC
>JALVRF010000178.1 GCA_027025175.1 Candidatus Aminicenantota bacterium
TAGTTTATGGAGGTGAGGAGTTTGTGAGGAGGGTTTTGGCGAAGTTTCCCCACAGGCGGCGGGTTAAGTGGCGAGGGGAAGGGTTTGTGTTAGCGTAGAGGGAAGGGGAAGGTTTTCCCCACCAAAGCATAGGTCTGCGGTTTTACGAAGTTTTTAGCAAAAGATAAGGGATTTCTGTTCGTTTGAGGGGGATTTTCGTCTGGGGGGAGTTTCAGGAGGGGAAGTTTTGGCCAGAGGCTGGGTTTTGGGGATTTTTTCGGGTGAAATTCTGCGGAAATGGGAGGAAATTAACAAAAAAGGGTCTGTCCCTAATATTGCTATAAAGATAAAAAAGCTCCCCGGGAGGGACTCGAACCCCCAACCTAGTGGTTAACAGCCACCCGCTCTGCCGATTGAGCTACCGGGGAACGGAATTTATTTTATACCAAAATGTGTCAGGTAAGTCAAGATTTAACTCTATTTTCTCCATCTGAGAGATAAAAATGGTCTGTCCCTTAAAATTTGTCCCTTAAAATTTGGGGAAGGGAGGTTGAAAACACCGCTTTGCTGTGTTATCTTCAAAGAGTAAGGTAAAGGAGGTAGTATGAGCATTCAGGACCTGATTTTCTCCCTTCAGAAGTTCTGGGCTGAGCAGGGCTGTTTTATTGCCCAGCCCTACGATCTTGAGGTGGGGGCCGGGACAATGACCCCGGATACCTTTATAAGGGTTCTTCAGGAAGATGAACTCAGGGTCGCTTATGTTCAGCCCTCAAGAAGACCCACCGATGGAAGATACGGGGAAAATCCACACCGGGTTGCCAAGCATTTTCAGTTCCAGGTGATAATGAAACCCGCTCCCGAGGATATTATAAATATTTATTTGAGAAGTTTGGAGGCCATAGGTATAGAACTCACTTCTCATGACCTTCGTTTTGCCGAGGACGACTGGGAATCTCCCACCATAGGAGCATGGGGAATAGGATGGCAGGTTCTCCTGGATGGGCTTGAGATTACTCAGTTTACTTATTTTCAACAGGCCGGGGGAGTTGACCTCAAGGTAGTGCCCGTTGAGATAACCTACGGTATTGAAAGGCTGGAAATGTTCCTTGAGGGAAAGGACAATGTTTATGACCTGGAATGGGGAGGCGGGAAAACCTACGGGGACCTGAGGCTACAGGAGGAGAGGGAATTTTCTAAATACAATTTTGAAGAGGCCAGCAGGGAAATGCTCTTTAGCCTTTTTGACACCTACGAGGAAGAAGCGGGCAGACTTGTGAAAAAAGGCCTTATCCTTCCGGCCTATGATTATGTGCTAAAGTGTTCCCATACATTTAACCTCCTGGATGCCAGAGGAGCCATAAGTGTGGGAGAAAGGACGAAGTATATTTTGAGGATAAGGGATATTGCCTGCAAAATAGCCGAGAGAATAGTGGAGGGAAAGAATGAGTGAGTTTCTATTTGAACTTTTGGTGGAGGACATGCCTCCCTCCCATCAGGGTGTGGCCAGGGATTTTCTCCTCAAAAAGATAGAGGAATTTATCGAAGAAAGAAGGTTCTCCTGCGAAAAAATAGAGGTTTATACTACGCCCCGGAGGATTACAGTTATTCTTACCGGAGAACTTAAGGCGCCTAGAAGTGAGGAGTTGATCGTGGGTCCGCCAGTGAACATAGCCTTTGACGAAGAAGGGAATCCCACCCCTGCAGCCCTGGGATTTGCCAGAAGGGTAGGCAAGGAGGTTTCCGAACTTGAGATGGTAGAAAAGGAAAAAGGTGAGTATCTGGGGGTTAGAATTAAAAAGGAGCCCCCGGAATTTCAAAGGGTTTTTCCTCCCTATTTAACAGAAATCCTTTATAAAATCCCATTCCCGAAAACCATGAGGTGGGACGGCTGGCGTTTTTCCAGGAGGGTCAGGAATATCCTTGCTTCTTTCAACGGGGAGGATGTGGATATGGAGGCCTTTGGAATGAGGGCCACCAGAATAACCAGGGGACACAGGATTTTTTCTCCAATATTCGTTCAGGTCTCGGATTCTCACTCCTATTTTGAAGGCCTCAAGAGTGCCTTTGTGGTAGTGAAGAACGAAGAAAGGGAAGAAATGATAGTGAAGGAGATAGAGGAAAAAACCGACGGAGGTTTGCCTCCCTTCAGGGTGATTGAGTACTGGAGGGATTCAGTGGAGTTTCCGGGTGTTTTCGTGGGCAGTTTTCCAGAAAAATATCTTGAACTTCCCAGGGAAATAATAACCTCCTCCCTTGAGGAGGAGATGGGGCTTTTCCTCCTTGAAGGTGAGCCTTCCAATAGGTTCATTGGTGTAGCAGACAATCCCAATGAAGACCTCAGTAAGGTGGTTGCTGGGAACGAAAGGGTTGCCAAGGCAAGGCTGGAAGATGCCCTTTATTTCTGGAGAAGGGATCGGGAAAAATCCCTGGAAAAATTGAGGGAAGAACTTAAAAATGTTCTTTATAACGATGTTCTTGGAAGTTATTACGAGAAGACCAACAGGCTGGAAGTTCTGGCCGGGGAAGTTGTGGGGACGGTTCCCGGTGTGGACCCCTCTCTTAAGGAGGCAGCCGCCCTCTGTAAAAGTGATCTGGTAACCGAACTGGTAGGAGAATTTCCGTCCCTGCAGGGTATAGCCGGGGGGCTTATTCTCAAGCATCAGGGAAGGGAAGAAGCCCTCTGGAAAGCGGTTTATGACCATTATAGACCTTCGGGAGCAGAAGATGAACTGCCGCAAACCCTTGAGGGCAAACTTCTCTCCATCATTGACAAAATTGACCATATGATAGTGGCCTTTGCCACCGGTTATAAGCCGTCGGGGAGCGGGGACCCGCTGGGGGTGAGAAGGGCTGCCCTTGG
>JALVRF010000179.1 GCA_027025175.1 Candidatus Aminicenantota bacterium
GAGGCCGGGGATGTGGAATCCGTGCTCCGCAAACCTTCGCCCTTTACTTCCTATCTCGTTTCCCCTTCGCCTCTTCCCGGGAGGGAGGAAGGTGCCTGTCCCTTTTACTCAAAATGTCCCCTGGCAGAGGAAAAGTGTAAAAGCCAGAAACCTGTTCTTCGCAGGGTAGGGGACAATCACTGGGTTCGCTGTCATTATTATTGATGGAAATTAAGCCCTGATCTGAATCTTATTTTTTAGGCCCTATACCCACGAATATGGGTTTTTGTCCCCTTTCTGCTACCTCGTTTAGTTCCTTGAGTATGAGGTCTAAGTCCCCTCCGTTTTCCGTGACCACTTCCTCCACCGTTCCCCATACCGGGTCCCCGCAAACCAGGGCAGGTATTGAATGTTTAACGAAAACCTGAACCGTCTGAGGATACTTGGTTACCACCTCTTCTATAAGCATATCCTTGGTTATCAACGCCATTTTGACCCTCCGTTTTTCATTATACCATTAATTGAAATTTCTGCCGAGGAGGGTAAAATATAAAGCCTGGAGGTTGAGATGAAAAAGATTTTTATGGCTCTGGCACTTGCCTCCCTTGCCCTGGCAGGAGGAAAGGTGATAATTACCCTGGACTGGGACCCATCCGCCATAAGGGAATTCAGCGGGAGAATAATCGTTAAGAAACACTTATATTACATAATGGAGGTGAACGGAAAGAAATATTATCTCCACATAGCCCCTGAGTTTTACCTGAAAAGAAAGGGTGTTATTCTGGATGTCGGTTCAAAAATATGGGTAAAGGGAATGGTGGTAAAGGTAAATAAGGATTATCACATATTTGCCAAGGAAATAAAGGTCTCGGGGAAAAAATTAACCATAAGGACCGATGACGGCACCCCCTTCTGGCGTCTGGAGATGCGGAAGAGGAGGAGAATGAAAGGTGTGCGGAATCATAGGAATAGTTTCAGATAAGGGAAACATAAAGGGGAGGATAATAGAGGGGCTCAAGAGGCTTGAATACAGGGGTTACGATTCGGCAGGGGTTGCCATAAAGACGGATTCAAAGATTTTCGTTCACAAGAAAAAGGGAAAGGTTTACCAGATGGAGGAGGAACTGAAGGGGGCGAATTTTCCCTCCAGGGTGGGAATAGGACATACCAGGTGGGCCACCCACGGCGAGCCCAGTGACCCTAATTCCCATCCCCACTCCGATTGCCGTGGGGAAATAACCCTGGCTCACAACGGAATCATTGAGAATTATCAGGAACTCAAGGAGGAACTCAGAGGCAAAGGGCATCGGTTTCGTTCCCAGACGGACTCCGAGGTAATTGCTCACCTCCTGGAAGAATACACCGGAGAAGGTGCAAATTTCCTTGATGCCCTGAAAAGGACGGTAAACAGGCTTGAGGGTTCCTTTGCCCTGGTTATACTCAATTCTAAGGAGGACGCCCTTTACTTTGCCCGGAAGGACAGCCCCCTGGTCCTGGGCCTCGGGGAGGGGGAAAACTTCGCCGCCTCGGATGTTCCGGCCTTCCTTCCCTGGACAAATCGGGTAATTTTCCTTGAGAACGGAGAGATGGGAAAACTTACCCCTTCCGGTGTGGAGATTTACAAATTTTCAGGAGAAAAAATAGACAAACCTCCCACCACTATAACATGGAGTTTAGCCCAGGCGGAAAAGAGCGGTTATAAACATTTCATGCTCAAGGAGATACACGAACAGGCCAAAGCCATCGGGGATACGGTAAATCCCAGGATAAACCGGGATAGAAATTCCGTGGTAATAGAGGAACTTCCCATTTCTCCCACGGAGATCAACCACATTCTGATAATTGCCTGTGGAACCTCCTATCACGCTGGGCTCGTGGGCAAATTTTACCTGGAGGAGATAGCCGGGATTAAGACCGAGGTGGATTATGCTTCTGAGTTTCGCTACAGAAAACCTGTGCTCCCCCCATCCACCCTCACCATTGCCGTTAGCCAGTCAGGAGAGACCGCAGATACCATCGGGGCCCTGAGAAAGGCCAGGCAGGGGTCAAAGTCCTTAGCCATATGCAATGTCCTGGGAAGTTCCATAACCAGGGAGGCGGATGCCACCCTCTACACCCATGCAGGCCCGGAAATCTCCGTGGCCTCCACCAAGGCCTTTACCACCCAGCTTTCCCTTCTCCTTCTTCTTGCCCTTTACCTTGGAAGGGAAAGGGGGATAATAACCCCGGAGCAGGAGGCGGACCTGGTCTCAAAACTTCTTGCTCTACCGTCAAAAATAGAGCAGATGCTCCGGAGCCAGGAGGAGAAAATCCGCCAGATAGGAATAGAGATTTCCTCCTACAGGAATGCCCTTTACCTGGGGAGGCACCTCAACTATCCCATAGCCCTGGAGGGAGCCCTGAAACTCAAGGAAATCTCCTATATCCACGCCGAAGGCTACCCTGCAGGGGAGATGAAACACGGTCCCATCGCCCTTATTGACGAGAGTCTCCCCACGGTCTTCATTGCCACCGAAAGCAAGGTCCTGGACAAGGTGAGGTCAAACATGGAGGAGATAAAATCAAGGAGGGGCAGGATTGTAAGCCTTATTTCCGGAAAGCAGCCCGCCATTGAGGAACTTTCCGACGGGGTAATAAGGGTTCCCCAGGTGGACGAATACCTTTACCCCATAATAAACATAATCCCCCTCCAACTTGTCGCCTATTATGCAGCGGATTTCCTGGGACACGATGTGGACCAGCCCAGGAACTTGGCCAAGTCCGTTACCGTTGAATAAGGAGGTTAAGTTGAAGAAGCCATTAATTGACCCAACCAAGCCCATTTACCGGTTTACGGTCCTTTTCTTCGTGGCCCTTTTAACCTACGGCAGTTATTTCGCCTACGACAGTTTGGGGGCCATAGCCCCGCTTCTCATAAAGGCCTTAGGCATAGGAAGAGAGCAGATAGGAGCCACCTATTCCGCCTACAGCATTGCCGCCATTTTCACCGTTTTCTTAGGTGGCCTGATAATAGACAAGATAGGAACAAGGAGGGCCAGCCTTCTCTTTTCCTCCCTGGTGGTGCTGGGTGCCACCATAGTGGCCCTTGCCAATTCCATGACGGTGATTTATGTGGGAAGGATAATCTTCGGCATGGGTTCCGAGGCCTTAGTGGTGGCCCAGAGTTCCATTCTGGCCCGCTGGTTCAAGGGGAAGGAACTGGCCTTAGCCTTCGGCATAGCCCTGACCCTGAGCCGCTTGGGAACCATATTCAGTTTCAATTTTGAGGCGTCCATAGCAAGGCATTTTAACAGTTTTCGGGCGGCCCTCTGGGCAGCGGTCATCTTCACCCTGCTTTCCTTCGGTGCCAACATAATTTATGTGCTCATGGACAGTTACGGGGAGAAATACCTTAATCTCAGGGAAGAGGGGGTGGAGGAGAAGATAAGGCTCAGGGATATAAAGGAATTTCCTAAGGCCTACTGGTATGTGGTTCTCCTTTGCGTTACCTTCTACTCGGCCATCTTCCCCTTCTCCGCCCTTTCCACGGACTTCTTCCATACCAAGTGGGGGATTCCCCTTACCCTGAAGCAACAGGCTGCGGGATTCTTAGGTGCCGTAAAGAACTTCTTCGTGGGAATAGTTAAAACCGCCGGTGGGATAACCAGCATAATAATGATTGCCTCTGCGGTTCTTGCTCCCATCTTCGGCTGGATGGTGGACAGGGTGGGAAGGAGAGCCACCATAATGCTGGTGGGCTCCCTCATGATGATACCCACCTATCTCCTCATGGGATTCACCAACATATACCCTGCCTGGCCCATGATAGTTCTGGGACTTGCCTTTTCCCTGGTGCCAGCAGCCATGTGGCCTGCAGTTCCCCTTATAGTCAAGGAGGAGAGGGTGGGAACTGCCTTTGGCCTCATGACCATGATTCAGAACATAGGGCTTATGCTCTTTCCCTATCTTAACGGAAAACTCAGGGACATGACCCACTCCTACACCGCCAGCATGGTGATGTTTGCCACCCTGGGATTTTTCGGCTTTATCTTCGCAGTCCTTCTCAAGAGAGAAGACAGAAGAATGGGAGGCCTTCTTGAAAGACCGGGAATTGAAGCCTCCAACTCCTGATATAATAGACCAGGTGATAAAAGTAGGCATAGGATACGACATTCACCCTCTAAAGGAGGGAATACCCCTTTACATAGGTGGGGTGAGGATACCCTTTCCCAAGGGACTTGAGGGCCATTCTGACGGGGATGTTCTCCTTCACGCCATAAGCGATGCCCTGCTGGGAGCCCTTTCCCTGCCGGACATTGGCCAGATTTTCCCGCCCTCTTCCCCTGAGTTTAAGGGGATAAGCAGCAGCGAAATTCTGAGGAAAGCCGGGGAGATGGTCAGGGAAAAGGGCTACTCGGTGGAGGGAATTGATTCTGTGGTGGTGGCGGAGGAGCCGAAGATTTCACCTTACAAAGACAAGATGAAAAGGAAAATAGGGGAGATTCTCGGTATTCCACCGGATTACATAGGGATAAAGGGAAAAACCGCTGAGGGCAAGGGCGAGGTGGGAAGGGGTTTTGCCATAGAGGCCTATGCGGTTTGCGTTTTAAGGAGGATGGATGATAAGAGTTAGGTTTGCACCTTCTCCCACGGGATATCTCCATGTGGGAGGGGCGAGAACTGCCCTTTTTAACTTTCTTTTTGCCAGAAAGCATGGGGGCAGGTTCATTTTGAGGATTGAGGACACGGACCGGGAAAGGTCCAGAAAGGAATACGAGGAGAAAATAATCCAGGACCTGAAATGGCTGGGGCTTGACTGGGATGAGGGACCCTATTATCAGAGCCAGAGATTTGAGACTTACCGGAGATATGCGGAAAAACTCCTCAGCCAGGGCAAAGCCTATTATTGCTTCTGCACCTCGGAGGAACTGGAGGCGGAGAGGCAGAAGGCCATTTCGGAGGGAAGACCATATAAGTATTCTGGAAAATGCCGCTCCATCCCTCCCCAGGAGGCCAGAAGGAGGGTGGAGCAGGGGGAGGCGGCCTCCATCCGGTTTAAAATGGACGACGGAGAATTTTATTACGAGGACCTCATAAGGGGCAGGGTGGAATTTGACCTTTCCCTTTTCGGGGACTTCGTCATAATGAGGTCCAACGGTATTCCCTCCTACAATTTCGCAGTGGTAATAGACGACCACGAGATGGGAATAACCCATGTTATAAGGGGCGAAGACCACATATCCAACACCCCCAAGCAGATAAAAGTTTACCAGGCCTTAGGCTGGGAGCCACCTGAATTCGCCCATCTTCCCATGGTTCTTGGCCCTGACAGGAGCCGTCTTTCCAAAAGACACGGGGCAACAGCGGTTTTCCAGTTCCGCCAGGAGGGATTCCTTGCTGAGGCCCTGGTTAATTATTTAGCCCTTCTTGGATGGTCCTGCGGGGAGAAGGAAATTATGAGCCTTAAGGAGATGATAGATTGCTTCCACCTGGAGAGGGTATCCAAGGCAGGGGCGGTCTTTGACCACCAGAAACTTCGCTGGGTAAATCACAGGCACATGGAGTCCCTTCCCCCTGAGGAACTGGCCAGAAGACTGAAGGAGTTCGCCTCCCTTCCCCATGACCTTGAATTCCTGACCTTTGCCGTTTCCAAACTCCGGGAGGAGGCCTACACCCTGAAGGAACTCAAGGAAGCCTTAGAGAGGGAACTCAATTATTCCCCAGGGGAGAGGATTTCCCCTGAGGAGGTTTCAGTGGTGGAGGCTTTCCTCCAGGAACTGGAGGAGGGAAAATCCGTGAAAGAAGCCCTGAAGGGAGCCTCTAAAAAAACGGGAAAGCGGGGAAGGGAGCTTTACCATCCCCTGAGGGTTGCCCTTACCGGAAGGGGTTCCGGTCCTGACCTTGCCTTCCTGGTGGAACTGGTAGAGAGGGGGAGCGAAAGGGGCTATACCCTTTCCCCGGCAGAGAGAATAAGGAATTACCTTAAATGGTTATCCAGGGCCTGAACGAAATAGAGGAAGCCCTGCTAAGCGGCGCCGAAGTTGAAAAAATTATCCTTCCAGCCTCCAGAAGGGACAGGAGAATAGAAAGGATAAAGGAACTGGCCAGAAAAAAGGGGGTGGTTTTCCTCTTTTCCCCTGCAGAGAAAAGGGGAAGGGCCTATGTTTCCCGGGTGGCCTTAGCAGAAGAGGAGGAGGTGCTTTCCTCGGGCAGGGTGCTTGCCTTGGACAGGGTGGAGGACCCCATGAACCTGGGGGCCATTATAAGAACCGCCTTTGCCTTCGGCTTTCCCGTGGTTCTTGAAAAAAGGCATTCCCCACCCCTCAACGAGACCGTGGCAAGAGCCTCAGCCGGAGCCCTTTTCAGGGCCACCATACACAGGACGAGTTCCCTTCAGGCCTTCTTGCGAAGGGCCAGGGAAGTGGGTTATTGGGTCATAGGAGCGGAAAGGGGAGGGGAGAGGCTTGACCTTTTCTCACCCCCCGAAAAATTCGTCGTGGTTATGGGCTCGGAGGGGAAAGGACTCAGAAAACCCATCTCCTCCCTCTGTGATTTCAAGGTGGAGATTCCCATGAGGGAGGATTTTGACTCCCTGAATGTTTCTGTGGCTACAGGCATAATTCTATATTCCCTCTTAAAAAAATAACCCCCATCCCCAATTCTTTTTTCTCCGTCTAATTTCGGGTCTGTCCCTTTTTTATTAAAAATTCTTTGCAGTCTGAGTAGCAGTAGGGTAAAATAGGCAATCATGAGAGGACTTATAGTAATAATTCTTCTTGTGGCCGGGATTTACCTGGTCCTTCACTATGCCCACACCAGGAAAGTGGTTGAGGATGCCCAGGGGGGGATTAAAGGGCTTCGTCAGACAAGGATTGCAACGGTCAGGGCTGATCTCAGGTCCCTTGCTCAGGACATAGAGTCTAAATACCTAACCGAAGGGGAATATCCCGACTCTCTCCAGGAGGTTAAGGGCAGAGTGCCCGAGGACCCCTGGGGCCATCCCATAATTTACAGGAAACTTGACGGGGGATTTGAACTTATAAGCGCTGGTCCCGATGGGATTGAGGGCACCGAAGACGACATTGTGGTGAGAAGGTAAGAGCACATGAGGATTCTCGTAACCGGTGGCGCAGGATTTATGGGTTCGCATTTTATACGAAAGTCCCTGAAAGAGGGGGCTGAGGTCATAAACCTTGATCTTATGACCTACGGGGAAAGCACCGACACCATGGAGGATTTTTTTTATCACCCGTCCCATCACTTCATCAAAGGGGACATAAGGGATAGAGAACTGGTCTCCAGCCTCATGAGGGAGGCGGACCATGTGGTCCACTTCGCCGCAGAAACCCATGTGGAAAGGTCCCTGCTTGGCGGAGGTGAATTCGTCCTTACCGATGTTTACGGAACCTATGTTCTCCTCGAGGAGGCCAGAAGGAACGGGAAGATAGAAAAGTTCATCCACATTTCCACCGACGAGGTATACGGGCCCATTGAGGAGGGGAGTTTCAGGGAGGAGGACCCCATAAATCCCACTTCCCCTTATTCCGCCTCCAAGGCAGGTGCAGACCGCCTTGCCTATTCCTTCCACAGGACCTACAATCTCCCGGTGATTATCGTGAGGCCCTCCAACAATTACGGCCCCTATCAATGGCCAGAAAAGGCCATTCCACTTTTCATTACCAATCTTCTTGAGGGCAAAAAGATTCCCCTCTACGGAACCGGGGAGAACATAAGGGAATGGGTTTTCGTTGAGGATGGGGTTGAGGGTTTGTGGCTTCTTCTGGAGAAGGGCCAGGCTGGCCAGTGCTATAACCTCTCCTCCAATTTTGAAATAAGCAACCTTGAACTTGCTAAGAAACTCCTTCAGATTATGGATTTAGGCGAGGAATGGATAGAATTCGTCCCTGACCGCCCGGGCCACGATATCAGGTGTTCGGTGGACAGTTCCAGGCTCAGGGGCCTGGGATGGAGGCCCAAGGTGGGCTTTGAGGCAGGACTTAAAAGAACCGTTGATTGGTACAGGGAAAACCGACGGTGGTGGGAAAAAAGGAAGGGGGAGAGGGCAGGGGAATATTACAAAAATTTTGGAGGTAATGCATGAGAGCTTTGATAACTGGAATAACAGGCTTTGCCGGTTCCCATCTTGCGGATTACATTTTAGAAAACCATCCCCATGTGGAAGTTTACGGGATTGTGAGGTGGAGGTCGCGGACCGAAAACATAGAACATTTGAGGGGAAAAATTAATCTTGTTGAGGGGGACATAAGGGATTACATTTCCGTAAAAAGAGTTCTGGACGAGGTAAGGCCGGACCTCATATTCCACTTAGCTGCCCAGAGTTTCGTTCCCACATCCTGGAAGGCACCTCAGGAAACCCTCACCACCAACATTTTGGGCCAGACCAACATATTTGAAGCCGTAAGGGAACTGGGGCTTTCCACTGCCATTCAGATAGCGGGCTCCAGCGAGGAATATGGCCTTGTGAAGGAGGACGAGGTCCCCATTAAGGAAACCAACCCTCTGAGACCCCTTAGCCCATACGCCGTCTCCAAAATAGCCCAGGATTTTCTTGGTTATCAGTATTTTATGAGTTATGGTATGAGAATCATAAGAACCAGGGGCTTCAACCACACAGGACCCCGCAGGG
>JALVRF010000180.1 GCA_027025175.1 Candidatus Aminicenantota bacterium
CAGTATTCCCTTTCTGGGAACCTTAAGGTTCTCCGAAACAGGGCCGTAGTCCAGGGCCACGAAGGGCTCACCCCGGGAGAATCTGGCAAATTCAGAGGGGAAAAGGACTATATAAACGAGTTTTCCCCGGGAGGGTATTTTGTATTCGTCCCCGGTTATGTAGTGATAGGGAGCCGGATAATTAAGGGATACCCTTGCCCTTTCAAAGGAGACCAAGGAAAGTTTAAGGCTCCGCTCTGGCTTTGCCCCTTCCTTTCTTTGAGGAAGGTTTACCTTAGTGCTTTCCAGGGATGGGAACTTAATTTCCAGTTGGTAGTTTTTCCCTTCGAGTATGTGGCCGTTTCTCCCCCTGGGATCGGAAAGTTCTATTTTTTTGACGCCGAATCCCGGAGGTGAAATCACGAATTCGTAACGGTCTTCCCCGAGGTTAAAGGAAACCCTGCCATCCTCGTCGGTTACCCCCCAGATAGAAAGAAGGGGAACCTTGTCGTATTTCTTCTCAACGGCCCACCGGGAAAGCACTATTACCATGGCCCCTGCCACCGGCTCTTTGCCGGCAAGAACCCTTAAATCCACCCTGGATATGGCGGTATAGCGGGAACTTATGGGATAAATCGCATCGTCTCCTCTAATACTCCAGATGGTGGATACGAATTTATCCCATTCCTTCTCGTAAACTTCGGGATAATCAAGGGCTTTGGAGGTTTTGAAGTTGAGGTCCCAGCGGTGCCATCTTCCGTCGGAATAGAACTCGTTCCAGACATGGTCCTCCCCCCAGTCGTTGGCAAGGCGGGTGGGTATTAAAAGACTTCTCCCCAGGGCCACCCCGTATATGCTCCACTCCCCGCATGAGCCATAATTAGCATAGTAAGGCTCCTCCGGCATTTTGTCGTGGCTTTCCTCTCCCCACTCCACGAATTTCCAGGACCACTTGTGGAGCCCCTTAACGGCATCGTAAACATTATCGTATTTCCGGGCCACCTCAAGGGCCGATTCCCCGTATTTCCTGTCATTGGGGATGGTCTCCCGCCAGAATTTACCCAGGTAAAAGGATGGGGCTTCAAAGCGGAGTCTGGGATGGACCACATACCAGTAATAAAGTTCAAAGGGAAGTTGATGCCATTTCCCGTTCCGGAATCTTAGTCTAAGGGTGGTTTTATCACCCTCTTCCACCAATTCAGCATAGGGAAGAAGTTTGGCCATCCTGTAAATCCACAGGGCATTTTCCCTGAAAACCTCCGGGGAATAATTTACCCCTTCCTTGTCAGGGGGAGCGTCTACAATGGCCCTGAGGACCTTGGTGGCCGTGTTGGATACTGAGAAGGCAACCTCGTCAAGGATTTTCTTTTCAACCCTTAAGATGAGACGGGCATAAACAGTGGCGTAATATGGGTCAAAAACCTTAATTCTGGTTATTGGGGTTGTCCCTCCGTGGATCAGGTCATAACCCCCCAGCCACTGGCTACCTGCAGAAAGAGGCCCTCCCTCCGTCTCGCTTCTCAGTATTTTTCCCCCGGAATTCAGTATCAAATGGACTCTGCCCGAGGAAGTGCCCACAAGAAGGTCATCCCTTCCGTCCCCATTGATGTCCGCTGCATGGGGAATCAGGGGCCCCTTTTCCGGGGGCCATATCCAGGAGGATTTCCTTCCTTTTAAAATTGCCTTCCAGGCTCCGGAGAGGTTTTCAAGGACCGAGTACTCCCCTCTGGAATTAAAAACAAGGAGAACTTTCACATCTTTCCCTTTAATCCTGCAGGAACAGAGGGCAGGGGCTGCCCTTTTGCCGAAATCAAAATCATTAAAAAGGGGAAGTTCCTTCCAGAACATCCTTCCCTTCTCCTCCGCCATGTGGAAATAGTGAAGCCTTCCGTCCCCTGCTCCCACCAGCAATTCCCTTTTACCGTCCCCATCAAAATCGTAAAGAACAGGGGCTGAATAGGTGCCCACATCCAGAATTTTAAATTTCCCCTTTTCTTTAACCACGAAGAAATCCTGCCTTTCCCTGAAGGTAACCCGGGAGCCTCTTGGCCCCTGGTTCTCGTAAAGGATAACCTGGCCCCGATTATTTCCCATGACCAGGTCCATATCCCCGTCGCCGTCCACATCACAGGGAAAGGGCACAGCATTGTCCACCACATCTATTTCCCGGGGAGTGTAAACCTGCTCACCTGAAAAAACCGGATGATGCTTAGAACCGATGTTCAGGTAAAAGCGCAGGAGGCCATCGGCTGTTCCCACAACCAGGTCGCCGAGGCCATCCTGGTTGATGTCAAAGAGAGCCGCAGAGGTTTGTCCGTTGAGTTTTAACTCCAGAAGGGAAAGTTCCCTCATTTTCCAGCAAAGGAAATCCCTGAGCCAGGGGGGTGTTCTCTTTAAGGCGAGGTTAACCACCGGAGGCATCCCCGGTAGTGCCTCGTCCAGAGCCCTCCAATCCCCCGGAGGAATTTCCAGATACCGGGCGCTTCCGGCTAAAAGGAGAGAAAAACCCAGGGAAAAAAGAAAAACAAAACTCCTGATTTTTCTTCCCATAGTCGCCTCCTTGCTCATTTTTCGGAAAGGGCCCGGCGAATGCCGGCTCTGTTTCCTACGATAAGTATGTTTATTCCTATGATTATCAACACACCACCCATAATCTGGGATGTTCTGAGTCCCTGATGGAGAAACCAGTAACTGAGAAGAAGAACCAGGAAGGGCTGAACACTTTTAATTATTGAAACATTGGCAGCCTTAAGGTATTTCAAGGCCACGAATAAAAAAATGGTTGCCAGCACCGGACCAAAGAGGGAGCCTGCAAGTATATTGGCCAGGGCAAAAGGAGAGGGAA
>JALVRF010000181.1 GCA_027025175.1 Candidatus Aminicenantota bacterium
CCGTTAAAGACGGAAATTATGGTCTTGAGGCCCTTCAAATATTTTCCCGCCCGGTAATAAACAACTCCCAGGTAATACCTAAGAAGGGGGGAAGGTCTTTTCTCCAGGGCGTATTCCAGTTCCCTTCCTGCCTCTTTAAAAAGGAAGGCAGAGGATAATAGCCCTGCTCTTCTGATGAAGGGAATCTCCCGGGGCCGGGGAGGAGGGAGGTGAAACTCCACCATATTCAGGGTTTCTGTTTCCACATCCTCCCCGCTCAGGCATTTTTGTCTGAGGATAAGATAATCTTTGGCCTGCTGGGAGTATTTTCCCTGAGGATATCTAGAAAGATACTGTTTGAAAAGGGAAAAACCCCTCTCCTCGGGGTAATAAAACATGGCCATTTTCCATAGGTATTCCTCCCCAAGCGCCTTCCTTTCCATGGTCCCCTTCATCCTTCTTGCCCTTGCCACATATCCAGCCCTCAAAAGGGCCCTGAAAAGAAGGAGGACTTCCTCTTTTTTCCTGGCCCTTCCCAGCAAGGCTATGGTTTTTCGGTATTTTCTTGCATAAAAACTCGCCCGGGCCTTCTGAAAGGTGGTAGTGGCTTCCCTGTAGGCTCTGGACCAGAGACCTTTAGCCATAAAATACGAGAATCTTTTTTCCCTGCAACGGGTGGAGGGTCTTTTGATCTTTACCCTGAATTTTTCGGCAAGGGAGGGAAAATCGCAGTATAGGGTTCTTTTGTCCAGTCTTCCCATCTTGAAAGCCATCTCCACAGCATCTTCCCCTTCAAGTTCCTTTGGGGGAAGCATCCCTATGTACTCCTGAGGGGCATTTTCCAGAAGATATTTCAGGGATGGTTTTCGTGAAGGACATTCAGGGGATATGTTCAGGAGACCTTTCCATCCCTTCTCATCTCCTATTCTGACCAGAGCCAGGTTTTTAAAATAAGTTTTCCAGCACCCCAGAAGTTTGAAATTTGCTGCGTTGAGAAGCCTGATGGCTCTCTTTTCCCTGCGGTAAATTATCAGGTCCTTTGCCTTCCTCAGTAAAACTGCCTCCGGAGATGGGGTTTTTGGGAGAAATTCAAGGGGATGGGGTTGTTTTTTTTCGGGTCTTCCAAGCAATTGTATTTTCAGAAATACCCCTGCCCATGCAAAAAGGATGACAATTAAAACAAAGAGGAAGACCTTAGAAAACTTCATGCACCGGGATAACCCTTCAGAAGAGCAGGATTCCCATCAGCCAGTTTATTAAGAAGTTCCTCATAAAGAAAATCTTTCTTCACCTTATTCCCGGCCTTTTTCCTGTATATTTCTATGGCCAGATCTATCTCGTCTTTAAGTTCTTTGTAGATGTTTCCCTTTTGTTTTCCCTTTTCTATTTTTTCCCTGTTGTATAGAATAAGGTCAGAAACGAGAACCCTTGCCTTTCTACGTGCTGCATCGTAAAGGACCTTCTCTTCTTCAGGGAGTTCTTCCGGGATCTCAACCTCTTCTTCTCCCCCTATTTCCTCAATCTCAAGTTCTTCTGCTTCTTCCATTTCTATGTTTTCCCCCCAGGAACTCGGAGTTGGTGAGGCATCATGGGCCGGGACTTCCAGTTCTTCAGCCTCTTCAGTTTCTATACCTTCGGTAATGAGCCCCGGACGGGTGTCTTCCTCTCCCAGGGCAGGAGAAGTTCCGAAGGTTTTAAAATCTACTTCCCTTTTAGTGGTATCTCCCATGGAAACTTCGGGTTCTTCAGAAACCGGTTCTTCTTCCACCTTTAATTTTCCCTTGGGCTTTGTGGGGTATTTGTTTCTAACCGGGAGGAGTTCCACCATGGCCTCGGCAAAGTCCACGAGAACCTCAATAGCCTCGGGGTTTTTTACCTGGTTTTTTTCCGGCCATTCATCGGCATAGATCACCCCTGAAATTTTCCCCCGAACAATTATAGGAATAAGAATGACCTCCACAGGCTCTCCCCCAAGAAAACTCAGAACCCTTCTATCGCCCTTCAATTTTGGAAAAGAACCCTGATAAATTCCTCCTTCCTTAACTACCATTGAGAAAATTGATTCCGAGGGAAGTGGAACGATCATCTTTCTGAAATCAAGTTCTGAAAGGCTGTCAAACCCCCTGCCGTCCCATCCTATAAGTTTGTCGTCCTTTACCACGAAAAGGGCCACCCTGTTTACCAGTTTCGAAAGGGTGTTAAGAAGATAGTTTATGAGCCTCCCCTGGGAATTTTCCTGCCTCAACCCCCTTACTCCCGCATGAAGAACAGGGATTATTGATTTTTCCTTTCCAGTTTCTCCTGAAGTTTCCTGAGTTTTCACTAAGGCGAGAACATCCTTCATATTTTCCAGGGAAACCGGGGCAAAATCCACCTTAAGGTGAAGAGCAAAGGTATCAAGGGCTTTTTTTAGATTTTCGGAAAGTTCCTCCCATCCGCTCTGAAGCAATTTTTTCCTCTCAGCCAGAAGTCCATTTATATATTTGAGAAGTTCCTCTTCAAAATTTCCCATTTTACCTCCCCGCCTTAAAATTGGCCTCTGCCGAAAACGGACTGTTCTTGTAAAGATTCAATAACTGGTTATAAGCGGCAGAAGATTCTTTCTCTTTACCGAGGTTTTTATAACACCTGCCCATATAAGCAAGGGCTGCATCGTAAGGAAAATCATCATCAGGTTGTATCTTTTTCCATACCTCCAGAGCCTTATCGCATTTATTCTGCTCATAAAATATGTTACCCTCTGCAAAAAGCAGGAAATTCTTCATCCTGCCCTTAAGAGGCGCCTCAGATAACAGGGAAAGGGCGTCTTTATATTTCCTCCTGTCAGCCAGGGCTTCGGCCCTCAAAAGGGCTCCCATCTGGGGGAAAGGTTGAGGATAAGAGGACAGTTTGACCTCCCTGTGGAAAAACAGAAGTTGACTCAGATCGTAGTTGGCCTTTTCAATTTTTGAATTTAAGTAGGCCTTATAGGACAATCCTCCTACAACGATAACAAGAAATACCACCACTGCCGCAGTAACCTCCTTCCAGTAGGGTTTCAATTTTTTTATGAAACTGATCATGAAGGTAGAAAAATCATCCCTCTTGATTTTGTGCCTCTCAGTTCTCTTCATATTTTCCTCCTCTTATGATTATAGAAAAAATTTATCTTATTTGTAAAGGGAATCTATTCTTTTTAACCCGGCGATTATGGTTTCCAGTTCTCCCCCATCAAAGAAATAATATTTGCATTTAGGGCAAAAATCCACAGGGGTATATGTGACGAAATTGAAAAATTTTCTTTCCATGGGCCTGCCGCAGAAAGGACATTTGAGGGGAGATGAAGGGTCAACGGTTTTGGGATTAGCCCCACCTGAGATGAGTTTTTCTCTGGTTTTCTCCACCTTTTTCCTGGTGAATTCCATTTCCTGGCGGGTTATAAGGCTCTCGCCCCTGGCTATTAACTTCATAGCCCTGTCTTCCCTCACAAGAATTCCCCCACATCTTCCGCATCTTATAATCGGGACGAATTCATAATGGGTTTCATAAAGAGGACCCCCGCATCTGGGACAGTTCCCCTGTGTTCTGGTAAATTTCTGAAGAAACTGAGGCCCAAAAATAAATGTCCCTTCCTTTCCCTTTATTTTCGCCCCCTCTCCTACCCAGGTTTTCTCCAGTAGTTCCTCAAGGGTGAAGGGGCCTATCCACTTCCCATCCCTTTCCACCCAGAAATCCCCCTTTAGTCTCTTTTTTACTGCCTTTTGTCTCAGGGTATTCCAGTCCGCATGGGCAAGATTCAGGAGATTCCCGATCCTTTTTCTTGTAGGAGGGTGAGTGGAAAAGAGATTGGAGAAGAAACCATGCCCTTCATCCAGGGAATTTATATTCGGAGGCACTATGAAAAGGGAAGATAGGGCTGGACTGGCAAAGGAAGCCAATCCCCTAACTCTGTCCCTGGATACTTTATACAGGGCTGATGCCAGAGCAAGAGGATTTCTGGTAAACTGAACGGCCCTGGCATCGGCCAGGTCCTCCATCTTTCTGGAAATGGCAGCATTCAGCAGCCTGGCCATTAGGTTTATCAGGTAAAGGTAAATCACCACTATTATGAAATCCCAGGCCCATCCTCCTCCCTTTCTATTTTTATCGCGGTTTTTGTTAACTCCACTGAGAAAAAGAGAGGCTCCTAAAAGGGTAGATATAGCCATAATGAAGGTGGAAATTATACCCTTATAATAGGAGTCCCCTCTCAGGTAGTGGGCCATTTCGTGGGCCACAACTGCCTGGAGTTCATCCCTTTCCAAGGAAGAAACAGCCCCTTCTGTTATGGAAATTATGTCAAAGGCGGAAAAGGCATTTCTGGCAAGCACCGGTATTATATAAACTTCGGGTTCAGGAACAGACGCGGCTATGGCCATCTCCCTCACCACATTTTGAACCTGCCTGTGTTTGAGGTCCTGAAGATCAGGTTTCTGAGCCTTAAGGGATATCAGAAAATTCAGAATTCTCTGTCTTTTGGCTCCTGCTTTGGCCATGAAATACAAAATCAGGGACATGAAGGATGAGGCAAGAAGGAACTCCCAGAACCCTCCTCCCCTGAAGATTCCCCAGAAAAACTTCAAAAGGTAAAAGAGCCCGAGCATGGACAGGGTAAAAAATGGGAAGAATATAAGAAAAAGGACTTTAGCCGCTCTGCTCTTCGCCCTTTCTATTTCCCAGAAAGTGGTGGGCTTCACCTCTTGCCCCTTTCAGGTATTAAAACTGAACCCGGGGAACTTCCCTGTCGCTTTCCTCCTCAATTTCCCAGAAGGGATATTCCTTAAGCCCCATCTGAGAAGCCACGATGGAGTCTGGTATTTTCTTAATGGAGGCATTGAAAATCATGACCGTATCGTTATATGCCTGACGGGCAAAGGCTATCTGGTTCTCGGTGTTTCTCAGTTCCTCCATAAGTTCAAGCACATGCTGGTCTGCCTTTAAATTAGGATAATTTTCCACCACCATGAGGAGTTGCCTCAAGGCCCGGGTGAGTTCCCCTTCGGCCTCAATGGCCTCTTCAGGGGTTGTGGCGGAAACTGCCTTGGCCCTGGCCTTTACCACATCCTCCAGGGTTCCCCTCTCGTGCTGCATATAACCCTTAACGGATTCTAAAAGATTGGGGATAAGGTCGTGCCTCCTTTTTAACTGAACATCAATCTGAGCCCAGGCGTTTTTCACCTGCTGGCGAAGGCGGATAAATTTGTTATAGGTGGCCACATACCAGAGGATTACCAGGACTATAATCCCCAAAATAATGCCCAGAATAATCATGTCTCCTCCTTATATTTCTTCACCACAAGAGTGGCGTTGGTTCCACCAAAACCAAAAGAATTGCTCATAGCGTAATTCACTTTGATTTCCCTTCCCTGGTTGGGTACATAGTCCAGGTCGCATTCAGGGTCAGGAACTTCGTAATTTATGGTGGGCGGAACATAATCTCTGCTTACGGCCAAAATAGAATATATAGCCTCCGCTGCCCCTGCTGCCCCCAGCATGTGCCCTGTCATGGACTTGGTGGAACTTATGGGTATTTTATAGGCGTATTCGCCGAATACCGTTTTTATGGCCCTGGTTTCGGTGACATCATTAAGGCGGGTGGAAGTTCCGTGGGCGTTTATGTAATCAATATCCTGCGGGGAAAGTCCTGCATCTTTAAGGGCCGCCCTCATGGCCTTGGCAGCCCCGTGGCCAGAGCTGTCCGGGGCCGTTATGTGGTAGGCGTCGGAACTCATTCCATAACCCACTATCTCCGCTATTATTTTCGCTCCCCTGCTCCTGGCATGCTCAAGGGATTCCAGGATTACAATGCCGGCTCCTTCGGCCACCACGAATCCGTCCCTTTCCCTGTCAAAGGGTCTTGAGGCTTTTTCTGGCTCTTCGTTACGGGTGGAAAGAGCCCTCATGGCAGAAAAACCGGCTATTCCCAGAGGTGTAATTGGGCTTTCGGTTCCCCCGGCAATCATCACTTCAGCAGCCCCTCTCTGGATCATTTTGAAGGCTTCGCCTATGGCATGGGTTCCTGTGGCACATGCGGTTACCACAGAAAGATTGGGACCATAGGCTTTAAATTTTATGGCCACATATCCCGAGGCCATGTTGATTATGGCATAGGGGATAAAATAAGGGGAGACTTTTTTCCACCCCTTTTCGTGCAGGACGAGGGTGTATTTCTCTATATCACCAATTCCGCCGATTCCTGAGCCGATGGAAACCCCCATCTTTTCTCCTAACTCTTCGGAAACCTCTAAACCGGCCATCTGGAAAGCCTCCATGGAGGCCACTGCCGCATACTGGAGGAAAAGGGGCATTTTTTTAGCGTCTTTAGGAGACAGCCATTTTTCCGGGGAGAAATTTTTAACCTCCCCTGCAATTCTTGATGGGAGGGAGGAAGCGTCAAAATGAGTTATAGGTCCTACGCCGCTCCTTCCCTCCCTTAGAGAGTTCCAGTTTTCTTCTACTCCAATACCTATAGGGGAGATTATACCTATTCCCGTTACTACTACCCTTCTCATACCCCAAGTTTGTTGGCTATGTAATTCACTATGTCTCCCACGGTTACGATTTTCTCCAGGTCCTCATCGGGGATTTCAATGTTGAACGCCTCCTCAAAATCGGCTACAAGGTCAGGAATATCCAGGGAGTCGGCTCCCAGATCCTCAATAAGTTTGGCTTCGGAAACTATTTTCTCCTCGTCCACGGTAAGTTTGTCCGCAATAATCTCCTTAACCCTTGCTTCAATTTCCTGTTTGGTCATATGAACCTCCTTTTAAGGTTTTTTAGGTATATAAACCACCGTTAACTCTTATTACCTCCCCCGTTATATAGGATGCATCCTCACTGAGCAGGAAAACTACCACAGAGGCCACTTCCTCGGGCTTTGCAAACCTCTTCATGGGTATGAGTTTAAAGTACTCCTCCTTGACCTTTTCAGGAAGAGCCTCAGTCATGGGAGTGAGTATAAATCCCGGGGCCACAGCGTTTACCCTGACATTTCTGCCAGCCACCTCCTTGGCCACTGCTTTGGTGAAGGCAATAAGCCCTCCCTTGGAGGCTGCGTAATTGGCCTGGCCCGCATTTCCCATTTCACCTATAACCGAGGCTATGTTAACTATGGCTCCCTGTCTTTTCCTTATCATGTGTGGAATCACCGCCTTGGTAACTAAAAAGGCTCCTGTAAGATTGACATTAATAACCGCATCCCAATCTTCCTTTTTCATCCTCATCAAAAGTTTATCCTTGGTTATACCGGCGTTGTTTACCAGAAGGTCTATTTTTCCATCTTCCGAAAGAATCTTATCCACAGCCTCCTTTACCTGGGCCTCATCGGTTACGTTCATGAGAACGGGCTTTGTCCCTATTTCCTTTGAAGTGGCCTGGAGCATTTCCTCGTTTATGTCTCCAATCCAGACCACAGCCCCTTCGCTTATGAGCCTCTGGGCTATTGCTTTGCCTATTCCCCTGCTACCCCCGGTAACTAAGGCTATCTTATCCTTGAATCTCATGGTTTCCTCCATTTTACCACAGCAGCCCCCCATGTAAAACCTGCTCCGAAGGCCGCCAGCAGTATTATATCATCCTTTTTTATAAGACCCTTGTCATAGGCCTCTCTCCAGGCTATGGGAATTGAAGCCGCTGAGGTGTTTCCATATCGGTCTATGTTAGAGTAAACCCTGTCCATGTCAATTCCCAGCCTTTCCCCGGTGGAGACTGTTATCCTCTGATTGGCCTGGTGAGGGATGAATAGGGCCACATCCTTTATGTCCACACCTGCTTTTTCTAAAGCCAGTTTTGAGATAGCGGGCATTTTCGTAACCGCATGTTTGAAGACTTCCCTTCCGTTCATTTTAAGGTAATGAAGACGATTTTTAACTGTGTATTCCGAGGCGGGCATTCTACTTCCACCAGCAGGCATGTAAAGAAGTTCCCCTTTGCTTCCGTCAGCCCTGATTTCTATGGCGAGAATTCCCTCTTCATCCGAACGGCTCAAAACAGCCGCACCTGCACCGTCACCAAATAGAATACAGGTGGTTCGGTCGGTCCAGTCGGTTATCTTGCTCAGGGTCTCCACTCCTATAACAAGAACATTTTCCGCTTTCCCGCTTCTTATGAAGGAATCCGCTATGGACATTCCGTAAAGGAAACCTGAACATCCAGCAGATATATCAAAGGCCGGAATATCTCCCATGCGCAGTTCACTGGCCACTATGCATCCTGTAGAGGGGAACATCATGTCCGGGGTGACGGTAGCCACTATAACCGCGTCAATATCCTGAGGTTTTAATCCCGCATCTTCAATGGCCTGCTTTCCCGCGGCAATGGCAAATTTGGAGCTGGGCTCATCTTCCCCTGCAATTCTCCTTTCCTTAATCCCCGTTCTTGTGGTAATCCACTCGTCCGAGGTATCCACCATTTTCTCAAGGTCATAATTTGTGAGAACCTTTTCAGGAAGCGATGCCCCAAGTCCCTTCACTATTACTCCCATGATTCCTCCTTTGTCCTTTTTCTACCCAATTCCTGTATTTTTTCACTTCTTCCCTCCAGACCTTATGAAAACTGGTCATGGGAAGTTTTTCTGCAAATAATATGGCATTTTCAATCGCCCTTCCACTGCTTCTTCCATGGGCTACTATTATGTTGCCCTTAAATCCAACCAGAAGTCCTCCACCATATTCTGAATAATCAAGTCTATCTTTCAATTCCCTGAATGCACCCCTGGAAAGGGTATACCCAAGTTTATACATTATTTTTTTCTTCAATGCCTCCTTGAGATACCTGACGAAAATCTCCGCTAAGCCCTCGGCAAGTTTCAGAACTATGTTACCCACAAAGCCATCGGTCAGAACCACATCTGCTCTTGAGAAGAAAATTTCCCGGCTTTCAACATTTCCCACGAAATCAAAAGGAGCCTCCTGTAAGGAACGATGGACTTCCTTAAGGGTTTTATGTCCCTTGCTGGCTTCTTCTCCTATATTCAGAAGTCCTATGCGAGGATTTTCCTTACCTAAAATCACCCTGGAAAAGCTCTCCCCTATGAGAGCATTTCTCCTGTAGTCAGGGGCTTTAGCGTAAACATTCGCTCCAGCATCTATAAGGACAAATTCTCCCTTCAGTGAAGGAAGAACCACGAGGATTGCCCCCCTTTCTACTCCCTCTTCCGTTCCTACTATTTTCCTGGAAAGAGCAACTACCGCTGCTGTATTCCCCGCAGATAGAAAGGCATCAATGTCCTGTTTTGCCAGGTCCTCCAGCCCAAGATGGAGGGAGGTTTTCTTTCGTCTGCGAAGGAGGGAAATCACACTCTCGCCCATTCCCACCACCTCCGGAGCGTGGACAATTTCAATATTTTTCGCAGGACTGTATTTATTTACTTCTTTTCTTATTAGATTTTCAGGCCCATATATAACAAACTCCGTCCCGGGAGACTTATGGGCAGCAAGCACCACACCTTCTACTATATTGAGGGGGGCGAAATCGCCCCCCATCCCATCAATGCCTATCCTCATCCTTCTTCGTAATCAGGTGAAGGCTGGATAACCTGTCTTCCTTTATAATACCCGCAATAGGGACAGGCCCTATGAGGCATGTAGGGGTTTCCGCATTTTGGGCAAATAGCCAGGGCGGGAACTGTGAGGTGATGGTGTGAACGCCTCTTCCCCTTGCGGGATCTGGAATGCCTCCTTTTAGGCTGTGCCATCTTTTACCTCCAGGAAAATTTTTAGACGGGAAAATCTCGGGTCAGGAATTTTCGCCTCGTGGCCACAATCCACCTTATTCCTGTTAGCCCCGCAAACAGGGCATATTCCCCTGCAATCCGGTCTGCATAGGGGTTTCATGGGTACGGTAAGGTTTATCTGGGTTGCCACCAGGGAATCTATGTTTATAATTCCCTTTTCGTAGAAAACTGTATCCATTTCGTCATCTTCCAGGGCTACCTCTCCACTGGTTAGAGTCTCCACAGGTAAAAGGTCCAGGTCAAAATTTGAATTTACGGAAAAGGGAAATTCCTCAGCACAGCGGCTGCATATGAGGATAATTCCTCCGCTGATCTCCCCTGTAGCCTTTATCTTCTCACCCTTCCTGCTGAGTTTTATCCGAAGATTAACAGGCAAATCAACCTTTCCTTCCGTGAGCATGTACTGGTTCACCACCATGGAAAGGTTTAATTCAATGCCCTTATAGGTAATTTCTTCAGCAGGAATCAGCATTCTGGAATTCTAACCTCCCGTCTCTTTTAAGTCAAATCCCTCTCAGGAGGGCCCACATATTCGTGGTCTACTGGATCAATTTTCCGCATGGGCTTCATTTTAGTCTGTTCTTCCCAGATGTGCGCTATAAGGCCCGGGGTTCTGGCCATTATAAAGAAGGCGTTTCCCAGTTCCGGAGGAAACCCCATCTCACATAGCACCGCAGCAATGGCCCCATCCACATTCACCGGAAGGTGTTTCCCCTTGATTTCTTCAATGGCCTTTTCTATACCCCTGGCTGCTTCCACATATTTTCCGGAAAAACCCAGTTCCCGGGCCAGTTCAAAAAGTCTGCGGGTTCTGGGGTCGTTTTTGTGATACCTGTGCCCAAAGCCGTAGATTATTTCCTTCTTCTCAAGTTTAGCCTTAACCCACTGGAAAACATCCTGTCCCCCATCCACTATCTCCCTATACTGTTTCATGGCGTTTTCAATGGCTCCGCCGTGATACTTGTATATAGCGAGGATTCCCCCTGCTAGGGCGGCATTCAGGGGAGAACCTGTGGAAGCAATGGTCCTGGCGGCCAGGGTGGAAGGCGGTGTGGCCCCGTGGTCTATGGAGGAGACCAGAATGGCATCCAGCATTTTCCCGGTCCTCTCGTCTGGAAGTTCACCCTTTAATATAAGGTATATGGCCTGGGGGAAGGAAATTCGCCCCATAAGATGGTCTACCCTGTATCCCCTAACCGCTATTTTGTTGGGTTCAATCTTGGTTATTTCCGTTTTCCAGTGATTATCTCCCATTATGTTCCCTCCTTCCAGGATTCCAGATAGGCCTTCTGGTCAGGGGTTAATTCGTCTATTTTTATTCCCAGGGCATCAAGTTTCATTCTGGCTATCCTTCTATCTATGTCCTCAGGAACCCTGTAAACCTTTTTTTCAAGGGAGGTGCCGTGCTCCTTGAGGTAAACCACGGAAAGGGCCTGATTGGCAAAACTCATGTCCATAACCGCAGCAGGATGCCCTTCGGCAGCAGATAGGTTGACCAGCCTTCCCTGGGCAAGGAGGAAAATTCTCCTTCCATCTGCCAGTTTATATTCTTCAACAAAATCCCGTATTTTCCTTCTGGAAATGGACATTTTTTCCAGGGAGGGTATATCTATTTCCACATTGAAATGCCCTGCGTTGGCCACTATGGCCCCGTCCTTCATGACCTCAAAGTGCTCAGACCTGAGAACATGTTTGTCCCCGGTGACCGTGACGAATATATCTCCTATCCTGGCTGCTTCCTTCATAGGCATTACCGCGAACCCATCCATATTCGCCTCCAAAGCCCTGAGGGGATCCACCTCGGTGACTATTACCTTGGCCCCTGCACCCCTTGCCCTCATGGCAACTCCCCTGCCGCACCATCCGTATCCAGCAACCACAAAGGTTGAGCCGGCTATTAAAACATTGGTGGCCCTGAGAATTCCATCTATGGTGCTCTGGCCGGTTCCATACCTGTTGTCAAAAAGATGTTTGGTGTAAGCGTCGTTGACGGCGATTATGGGATAGGACAAAACCCCATCCCTGGCCATGGCCCTCAGTCTTATTACTCCTGTGGTGGTCTCCTCGGTTCCCCCTATAACTGTCTGCAGGAGATTTCCTCCCTTTCTATGCAGAGTGGAGACTAAGTCCGCCCCGTCGTCCATGGTTATCTGAGGAGAAATGGAAAGGGCTTCCTCTATGTGCTGATAATAGGTTTTTTCATCCTCCCCCTTTATGGCGAAGACGGAGATGCCGTAATGTTTTACCAGGGCGGCGGCCACATCATCCTGGGTGGAAAGGGGATTGGAAGCGGTAAGGGCCAGTTCAGCCCCGGCTTCCTTCAGGGTTATCATGAGGTTGGCGGTTTCCGTCGTCACATGGAGGCAGGCGGAAATCCTTACTCCCTGGAGTGGTTTGGTCCTGGAGAATTCCTCCCTGATTTTCCTCAGAACAGGCATCTGAGCATCTGCCCATTCTATTCTTAATTTCCCCCGGTCGGCTAAGTTTAAGTCCTTTACATGGTAATTCATGCCCTGGTTGCCTCCAGAAGTTCTTTAACCTTGTCGGTTCTTTCCCAGGTGAAATCAGGGTCGTTCCTTCCAAAATGGCCGTAGGCTGCCGTTTTCCTATAAATGGGCCTCAGCAGATCAAGGTGCTCTATCATTCCCCTGGGAGTTAAGGGGAAAACCTCCCTTATGGCCCGCTCAAGCCTTTCCTCAGGGACTTTACTGGTTCCGGAGGTATCGACGAAAATGGAAACAGGCTCTGCAACCCCTATGGCATAGGCCAGTTGAACGGACACTTCGTCTGCCAGTCCTGCGGCCACTATGTTTTTGGCTATGTACCTTGCCATATAAGAGGCGGAACGGTCCACCTTTGTGGGGTCTTTACCGGAAAAGCATCCTCCACCATGGTAAGCCCTTCCACCGTAGGTATCCACTATTATTTTTCTCCCTGTAAGTCCGGTGTCCCCCATGGGACCGCCTATGGCGAATTTTCCTGTGGGATTTATGTAATATTTTGTATTTTTATCTATCATCCCCAAGGGAATAACAGGGGTTATTACATGTTTAATTACCGCTTCTTTTATCTCTTCCAGACTGACCTTCTCGTCGTGCTGGGTTGAAACCACAATAGTATCCACCCTCACAGGTTTTTCGTCCTCGTATTCCACTGTAACCTGGGTTTTCCCGTCTGGCCTCAGGAATTTCACTATTCCTTCCTTCCTCACCTGGGCCAGTCTCATGGCAAGTTTGTGGGCAAGCATAATGGGGAGCGGCATAAGTTCTTCCGTTTCCCTTACCGCATAACCGAACATTATGCCCTGATCCCCTGCTCCTCCGGTATCCACACCCAGGGCTATGTCAGGAGATTGCTCATGTATGGAGGAGATAACAGCACAGGTTTCATGGTCAAAACCGAACTTTGCCCTGGTATATCCTATTGATTTTATGGTTTCCCTTACAATTTTAGGCAGGTCAGCATAGGCTCTTGTGGTTATCTCACCGGCGATAAAGGCCAGGCCAGTGGTAACCAGGGTCTCCACTGCTACTCTGGAGTCAGGGTCCTGTTTGATTAATTCGTCCAGAATGGCGTCGGATATCTGATCAGCTATTTTATCTGGATGGCCTTCAGTCACCGACTCAGATGTGAAGAAATGTTTCCTTCCCATTCATTTACCTCCTTTTTTGATTAAATAAGAAGGATAAGTTTTTATGCTGAATTTGTCAAGTTTTCCTCTGAACGAAAAAGGTCTTATAATTCTGGATGTGAACAATCCTATAAGGAGGAAAAATTGATGAGAAGATTCGCATTTTTCCTTTTAATGACCTTATCCCTCTTATACTCTGGAATTGCCCGCTACATGACCTATCCGGACATAGGAGGGGGCAAGATAGTTTTTTCCTACGATGGGGATATATGGATAGTCAGTGAAAACGGAGGAAAAGCCAGTAGGCTAACTTCCTATCCAGGAGAGGAGACCAATCCAAAGATATCTCCTGATGGAAAATGGGTGGCTTTCCTGGGAAGTTACCAGGGCCAGAGGGCCGTTTACCTTATCTCCACCCGGGGAGGGCTTCCCAAAAGACTTACCTATAACCAGGGAAGAACCAGGATAATCGGATGGACCCCTGACAGCAAGGGAGTGATAATATCCTCGGATTTTGAACTCTTCACCTCCTGGGAAAGCAGAGCCTATGTGGTGGACCTGAACGGGAGATATCCTAAAGCCCTTCCCCTTCCCAGGGCTGTTTTCCTCTCTTTCTCACCGGATGGGAAAAGAATTGCCTACAACGACAGGGGAAGACCCGAATATTACTGGCACAGATACAAGGGAGGACAATACACGAGAATATGGGTGGCGGAGCCCAGTAAGAAAAATTACCGTCTCATAACCAGGTATGTGGGAAAAAACGCCTATCCCCTCTGGATAGGGAAAAGAATTTACTTCATGTCAGACCGCTGGGAAGGAGTAAGGAACCTTTTTTCCATAGACCCCGACAACCCCAGGGATGTAAGGAGGCACACTTCCTTCAAGAGCGACATCGCCTATTTATCCTCAGGGGCCGGCAAGATCGTGTTCGTGGAGAAAGGGGAAATCTGGACCTACGAGCCTTCCACCAATACCCTTAAGAAAATAACCGTGGAGGTCTCCGACGATTACTGGAAACTCACCCCCAAGGACATAAATCCCAAAAAATACATACATTATGTGGATGTGGACAATTCCGGAGAAAGAACCCTGATAGAGGCCAGGGGGGATATTTTCCTGGTGGACAACAAAACCTCCGAGGCCATAAACCTCACGAAAACTCCTGGGGCCAGGGAGATGTATCCTGTATTTTCACCTGATGATAAGAAAATAGCCTATTTTTCCGACATCTCCGGGGAATACCAGATTTACACCATGGAGGTTGCCACGGGAAAGATCATGCAGATTACCAAGACCCTCAAAACCTATCCCTATCACCCGGAGTGGTCCCCTGACGGGAACTGGATGGTATTTTCCACCAAGGATCTGGAAATATACCTGGTGAACATGAAAACTGGAGACCTCAAACTCATAGACAAAAACAAATACCTTAAAAACGACGAATTCTCCTGGGAAATGAGTGATTATTCCTGGTCCCCGGACTCGCAGTGGATAGCCTTTTCCAAAACCGCCTTTAACAGGAACAATGTTATTTACCTTTACAATGTAAAAACAGGACAGAAAAAGGCCATAACCAGGGATTTCTTTGACAATTACAACCCCACCTTTTCCAAGGACGGGAAGTACCTGTATTTCCTCTCCAACAGGAATTTTGATGTGCTGGTGGATTACTTGGAGGACAACCACATAGTGCAGAATCCCACGAAAATCATGGTGGTCCAGTTGAGGGCCGGGGAAAAACCTCCCTTTTACAAGGAAAGCCTCAGGGAGAAGATAAAGAAAAAGGAAGCCAGGGAAGAGAAAAAATCAGGGAAGAAGGCAGAAAAGAAAACGGTAAATGTTCGGGTAGATTTTGAAGAAATAGAAAAAAGAATTTTTGAGGTTCCGGTAAAACCGGGAAATTACTTCTTCCTCCAGGCAGGGGACGGGAAACTGGTTTATCTTTCCCTTCCCTATATAACCATGAACGACTACGATTATTTCTTCGTAAAGCCGCTATTTCCTCATTATTTCCTGAACATCTACGACCCCATGAAGAAAAAATCCGTAAAACTCGGAAAAATTGCCTTTTACCATTTATCCCTAAACGGCAAACACCTTTCAGCCATGGCCGGGGAAAAGGTATATTCCCAGGGACTGGGAAAACTCTTTTCCTCAGGAAAACTATCAGGAGAACTTAATCTTAGCAAACTCACCTATCATCTGGACTACAGGGCCGAGTGGAGGCAGATATTCCTGGAGGCCTGGAGGCTTTACAGGGATTTCTTCTACGACCCCAACATGCACGGTATGGACTGGGAGGCGGAAAAGAAACTGGTCTCCCGGATTATACCCTATGTAACTTCAAGGAATCAGCTCAACTGGATTCTCATCAACATGGCAGGAAGCCTGTGCGTTTCCCACTCCTACATATTCGGTGGGGATGTGAGCATGGGGGTCAAAATAGAGAGAAAATTCAAATTCTCCGGCTCATTGGGTGCTGATTTCACCTTCAAAAATGGTTACCCCGTATTCAAGAAAATCTATCCTGGAAGGCCGTGGGAGAAGGGACATGAGGCCCCGCTTTCCAGGCCGGACATAAAGGTAAAGGAGGGCGATTACCTCCTGGCCATAAACGGGGTGGACCTCAAAGGGAAAAATCCCCTTAAATACCTGCAGGTCCATCCAGGAGAAACTGTAGAAATAACCGTAAATTCCATTCCCTCTTATAAGGGAGCAAAGACTTACACGGTGAAACCCCTCATCTACGATAAGATCATCCGTTACGATGACTGGGTGGACAGCAACGAGAAACTGGTGCTTCGCAAAACCAACGGTCAGGTGGGGTACATGCACATAAGGGATATGATGGAAAGTGGATTGGCGGATTTTGAAAAATACTTCAGGGCCTACAGGTATAAAAAGGCCTTAATAATAGACGCAAGGTATAATGGGGGCGGGTACGACGAATACATGATGATTGACAAGCTGGAGAGGAAACTGATGGCCTTCTCCAGGATAAGGAATTTTCAGCCCATGCTCTATCCTGGCTCTGTCCATCCGGGCCCCAACATCCTTCTGGTAAACGAAAACTGCGGCTCCGACGGGGAAGCCTTCACCCATCACTTCAAGGCGAGAAAACTGGGCATAGTCATAGGAGTTCCCACCTGGGGAGGACTGGTGGGAATCATAAATCCCATAAGAACCATTGATAACGGGATAATTTACCAGTCCAATGTGGGATTCTACGACGCCGAGACCGGAAAATGGATAGTGGAGAACCACGGGGAGGACCCTGACATTTACCTCGATCAGGACCCCATAGACCTACTTGAGGGAAGGGATACTCAGCTGGAGAAGGCCATAAAGGTGGCTTTAGAGGAGATTAAACAACATCCTGTAAAATTTATAAAACCACCCGCCTATCCTGAAAAATCTAAGGGGTTCCCCAAAGGAGGAATAAAATGAGGAGGATCGTTTATGCACTTATTTTCTCCCTTTCCCTTTTTGCCTCAAAGCCCATTGGGCTTTACTGGAAAGGGAAAACCAGGGCAATCCTCTATCTGGATTCAAAGGTCAAGACAGACTCAAAAAACCTGAATGCCAACCTGGTAATACCCACGGACATAACATACGACGGGAGGTATTTCTGGGTGGTCTCCCGTATGGAAAACAAAATTGTGGCCCTCAGGCCCGATGGTAGATTTGAGAAGGTTCTGGTGGAGGGCCCATCGCCCCTGCTCGGCATAGCATGGGATGGGGAAAGAAAATGTTTATGGGGAATTTCCTCTAAGAAAATTTACAGGCTCTCCCCCAACGATGGCACATCCTTCGCTTCCTTTCCTTCCCCTTCAAGGACCATATCCGCCCTGGATTACGGCGACGGTTACCTCTGGGCCTTAGACTCTAAGGAAAAACTCCTTTATCAGATTGATCCTGAAACCGGATGGCTGATAAATTACTTCCCCGTAGAGGCCAGCCTCCCCGTTGGATTGTCCTACGAAGGGGGAAAGGCCCGAATTCTTGATTTTTCCGGGAAAATAACAGTCCTTGACATAAACCGCTTCTTTGAAAAGAAATTCACAAGGGGAGCAGGAAAACGCTGGAAGATAACCATTAAACAGGGAATTATCGCAGGGGGAGGTCCTGTGGAAGAGGCGGTTTTCCATTTTGCCATCCCCAAAAACAGGGATTTTCAGAGAATAAGCAGGATAAAGCCCTTGTTTAAAGCAGAATATTCCACCGAAGACGAGCAGAAAATCGCAACATGCAGACTCAGGAACATAAGACCCGGCGAGGCCAAATATTGCTCCATAGAGATAGAGGCAGTTCTTTATCCTGTGCACTATTTCCTGAGCCCTTCTTCTGTAAAGGGAGAAATCCCACCGAAAGTCAGGGAAATTTACCTCAAGGACGGTGAAAAATACGACATAAACAATCCCTACATAAAAACCTTAGTTAAAAAAGTGCTGAACGGCGAGACCAATTATTACAGAAAGGTAAGGAAGATTTTCCAGTTCATAGGCCAGAGGCTCCACTACGAACTTGCCGGAGGATGGAATCCCGCCCCGGTGGTGTTGAAGAGAGGTTCTGGCTCCTGCTCCGAATATACCTTCTCCTTCATATCCATGCTGAGGGCTGCTGGAATCCCAGCCAGGTATGTGGGTTCAGTGGTGGAAAGGGGAACCGGATATGACTGGGTATTCCATCGCTGGGCAGAGGTTTACTTCCCTGGATACGGCTGGGTCCCTGTGGATGCGCAGGGAGGGGATAAACCGGAGCCTTTAGATCAGGCAAGGAATTTCGGCGGACTTTCAGCCAGGTTCCTTGTGACCACAGAGACTGCAGGACCACTAAAAAGCCTGGGATGGACCTATAATTTCTCACACGAAGTAAAGAGCAAAAGCACAGACTACAGAATCATAGAAATCGCCATCTGGGAAAAACTTGGCAAATGATTGTTCTTGTGCTGGAGTACCTTATAACCGACAGGGAAGGGAGGGTTCTTGGAAATTCCAAATATCAGGGTCCCATGAGGGTGAAACTGGGAGCCGGGGAGGTCTGGCCGGCACTTGAGGAGAAATTAAAAGACATGCAGGTGGACGAGGAAAAGGAGTTCTGGATAAAGGTGCCCTACGACAGGAGGAAGATAAAAAGGGTCCCCCGCTCATATATACCTTCCCAACTTCTGGAAGGAGAAGAGTTTACCTTCCGCACCCCGGCTGGACAGTGGAATGCCCGGCTCCTCAAATACGAGGGGAAAGAGGCCCTTATTGACCTGAATCCACCCGGTGCAGGAGAGGAAATCCACTATAAAGTGAGGGTAATCTACAGAGAAGAAATTTAGTGCGGCTGGCGGGAATCGAACCCACAACCTTGGGATTAGGAATCCCACGCTCTATCCTGTTGAGCTACAGCCGCACCGAAGGAAATTTTACCAGATTTTAATTCCTTGTCAATATTGACCAAAATGATATAATTTTTTTCGGAGGTGAGAGATGCCTCTTTATGAATATGTATGCGAGGATTGTGGATATAGATTTGAAGTAATACAGAAATTTAGCGACGAACCACTGAAGGTATGCCCCAAATGCGGTGGGAAACTGAGAAAGGTTCTTTCCCCTCCTTCCATCCATTTTAAGGGAAGTGGATGGTATGTAACTGACTATAAAAACAAGAACAACGGGACCCCAAAATCCCCCCAAAATAAACCCAAACACTCTCCCCCCAAAACCAAACCCCAAAACTCAACCTGACCTCCTGAATCCTTCTCACTCCCACCTCCTCGCCCCGCCCTCTTCAGGGGGCGGGGTTTTTTATTTACCCAAAAGTTCTAAAATATAAGTGATGGGGATTTTTGCTCATTTTGATATTGATGCCTTTTATGCCCAGGTGGAACAGAGGAAAAATCCATCCCTGAAGGGAAAACCCGTTCTTGTAGGTGGAAACTACCTCAGGAGGTCGGTGGTGGCCTCCGCCTCCTACGAGGCAAGGCCATATGGGATAAGGGCAGGCATGCCGCTTTTCATGGCAAGGAGGCTCTGTCCCAACTGCATAATCGTTCATCCCGATTTTAAAACCTACCAGGAGTATTCCAGAAGATTTTACCGCCTCCTCTATTCCCTGAGCCCTGACCTGGAAATTATCTCCCAGGACGAGGCGGTGGTGGACCTTTCAAGGTGCCGAGTGCTCTATCCTGACCCCATTTTAACCGTCAGGAACTGGAGGAGGAAAATCGTCAGGGAACTGGGAATAACCGTATCCGCTGGAATGGGAAGTTCAAAACTGGTGGCAAAACTCGCAGCCTCCAGGGCAAAACCCGATGGTTTCCTTTATATCCCCCGGGAACAGGAGGAGGAATTCCTGAAGACCTTCCCTTTAGAGGAAATACCGGGAATAGGAAGAAAAACTCTTATAATCCTTGAAAACCAGGGGATTCGTTCTGTAGGGGCTCTAATGAAGACTTCGGCTCTGGGGATGAAAAACTTCCTCGGGAAAAAGGGAGAGGAACTGGTATACCAGGTTAAGGGGCTTGACCTATCCGGAATTATCCCCGGAGAGAAGCCCAAATCCGTATCCAGGGGCTATACCTTAGAGCATGACATAACCTCCCTTGAGGAAGCGAAATCCCATCTTCTCTACCTTTCCGACTCTGTGGCCATGAGGTTAAGAAGGGAAGGAGCAAAGGGAGGCAGAATATGCTTGAGAATAAGGCGGGGGGATTTTTCCGAAGTGCAAAAATGCCGGAGCATTTCCCCACCCACCAGCGACACCATGACCATTTACAGAACCGTTTATTCCCTGGCTAAAAACATCATAGGTGGATTCAGAATAAGACTCCTTTCGGTAGAGGCTTCCTCCCTGAGTTATACAAAACAACCCCTTCTTTTTATTTCCGGGGAGGAAAAAATTATGGAGGCCATAGAAAAAATTCGCAGAAAATACGGATTCTCTTCCATAAAATTCCTCAACGAAGCCACCGAGGAAGAATACGGGGTCTTCGTATTCCGCACCGCCAGGAAACTTATACAATTCTTAACCAGCGCTACAAGTTCTTTCTCAGATAACAGGTCTTCTTTCAGATGATTTGTTAGAGAAAAACATCAATCTTACTTAGAGCATATCTCCTATTTCTGGATGAATGCAGGAAATTTTAACGAAAAAGTTTGGAGGGTTGACAAAAGGAAATTTTTGATTTAAAATTATATTAAATTTGAAAAAAAATTTTGTAAGAGGAGGTAAAATCATGAAAAGAGGGAGAAGAGTTTCTCTTCTTCCTTTAGTCTCTCTGTTTGCCTCGGCTATGGGACTTTTTTCGGCAACGAAGGGTTCAGTCAGGGCAAACTTAATTGACACGAAGGTCAGGATTTCGGAGGTTTACGGCAAAATTCCCTTGTATTTCATCAAGAACAAAGGTCAGGTAAATCGCAAGGCTCTTTTTTACTCAAGGACAAAGGATTATACTCTGTGGATAACAAAGGAAGGGATTTTATCTGTCAGGACCTGGCAGGACAAGGAGGGTGCCAAAAGAGAAGTTGTCACGTTGAAATTCACAAAACCAAACAAAGACCTAAGAGTAGATCTTGGCAAGATAGAAGACTACAGGGTGAATTATCTCATAGGTAATGACAGGAGCAAGTGGATAACAGGAATTGAGACATCAAAGGAGGTTGTTTATAGGGGGATATACGAGGACATAGATTTGAGGATTTACGGAAAGGGCAATGTTATTGAGTATGACTGGATAGTCCGTAGTGGAGGCGATCCTGCCGATATAAGGTTTGAATACAGCGGAGGAAAGAGCATAAAGATTGATAACGAAGGCAACATAGTGATTGAGACAGGATTTGGAAAGATGGTTCACAAAAGGCCTATTGTTATCAGATCATAGATGGGAATAAGATTGAGGTGAAATCCAGATATTACAGAATAAGCAAAAATAGGTATGGGATAAAGGTTGGGAAATACGATAAGAATTATCCCCTGATAATAGACCCGGTATCCCTTGTATACTCCACTTATCTGGGAGGAAGTGACGCTGATTGGGGTTATGCCATAGCCGTAGACAATCAGGGATATGCTTACGTTACTGGATGGACAACCTCTTCTGATTTTCCCACCCAAAACCCATTCCAGGGTAGTTATCAGGGAAATAGAGATGCCTTCGTCACGAAACTCTCACAGGATGGAACTTCCCTTGTATACTCCACCTATCTGGGAGGAAGTAACGTCGAATATGGTCGTAGCATAGCCGTAGACAGTCGGGGACATGCTTATGTTGCAGGATGGACAGGCTCCACTGATTTTCCCACCCAAAATCCATTTCAGGATAGTTATCAGGGAGGAACTTATGATGTCTTCGTTACGAAACTCAGGACGTCAGAAGCCGACCTTTCCATTACAAAAACAGTAAACAACAGAAATCCTGAAGTTGGAGAGAATATAACATACACGATAACAATAACAAATAACGGTCCCGATGATGCAGACAACATAACAGTTGAGGACAATCTCCCATCAGGTCTTCTCTATGAATCTTCAAACCCTTCCCAGGGAAGCTACAATTATTACACAGGGGTTTGGGACGTGGGGACGCTCCAGAACGGACACACAGCAAGATTGACTATAACCGCAGATGTGGATGAGGGAGGAAGAATAACCAACATTGCGACCATAACAAACTCCAATCTCCCAGACCCCGACACAACAAACAACAGGGCAATCCTCGCTATAACAGCAGGTTACAGAGTAGATGCTCGGGTAGAAGGGGGCCACGGTAGAGTATTCCCCTCAACCCAAACAGTACCTCCTGGAGGCGCAGCAATAATAAAAATAACCCCTGCCCCGGGCTATGAGATAAAGAAAATAACAGATAACGGAGTTTCAAAACCCATAACTAACCCCTACAGAATAACCAATGTAAGAGAAAACCATATAGTGGTTGTACGGTTTGCAAGGAAGATAAAACTTAGCCTTGCTGGGGAACGGAAAACTGAAAAGGCATGGATAATAAGAAAAGACTACGGAAAGCTTTATATGACTGTAAAGGGCTCTCTAAATGATGTAAGCAGATTTGTCATACAGAGAAGCGTTAATGGAGGGGCATATGAGGAGATAAAATCGATAGACCCCTCGGAATTCCAGAGCGGAGGCTCCTACATTTACTATGACAAATACCTTGAAAAGGGCAAAACTTACAAGTATAAATTTATAGCCTTTGACAACAAGGGAGCCAAAATTGCCGAATCAAATGAGATAGAACTATAAGGGAGGAAACCATGAGAAGAATAGCCTTAATAATAGCATTATTTCTGACCTGGACAATTGCGGCTTCAGCGGGAGATAAGGTTTATTTAGGTTTGGGGATGAACCTATTATTTCCCTCTGATAGCGGATATAAGGAGATATACGGGAGTAACGTGATGAAGCCTGACATTGAGATAGGGTATAACCTGAGCGAGAAGTTGAGCATTTATGGAGGCTTTGGATATATGACGAAGCAGGGGACAACCATAGGAGAACTGAATGTTGAGACGAAATCCACAAGCAGTTATCTTGACTTAGGGCTAGGATATAAGATTTACGAGAAGGGGAAATTTTCAACAAAGATAAATACAGGACTGAGCTACATAATGACCAAAGAAGAAGCGTTGGGGGAACAAGTGAGTGGTAAGAGTTTGGGTTTCAGGGCAAAATTGGAAAGCAACTATGGGATAACCGATAACATATTCACTGGGTTAAGGATAGGCTACATATACGGAAAGGACAAGATTGAAGGAGTTGAAGTAAAATTAGGAGGATTAGAGATAGGAGTAGTACTGGGCTTCAAGTTCTAAACAGGATTACGCTTTACTATAGCAGGAGGGGGGCTGAACTGTCCCCCTCTTTTTTTCTTCATCTT
>JALVRF010000182.1 GCA_027025175.1 Candidatus Aminicenantota bacterium
TCTTCACCGTTGTGTAAGCCCTCACCAGTTCTCCAAGTCCAGTACTGTCCATGTAAGAAAGATTTGAAAGGTCTATAACTATCTTTTTATTACCTTCCTTAATGGTCTCACTTATAGCCTTTCTGAACTGTTCCACCTCATCGCCTATGACAAGCTTCCCATCCAGCCTCAACACGGTAATATCCTTGAATTTTTCCTTCGTTATCTTGAGCATCCTTCACCTCCTTGATTTTTTCACCCAAATAGGATAGAACAAAAAGGAGGGATTTTCAAGAAATGAAAATAGTGTTTTTCTCATCAGACGAAGTATCCATACCCGCCATGGAGGAAATCCTTGGACGGGGAATTGAAATCAGCGCCATAGTAACTTCCCCGGACAGGAAGGCAGGGAGGGGGATGAGGCTTAAGACCCCCGCCCCAAAACGTTTCGGGGAGAAGCACGGAATAAAGGTTCTACAGCCCGAAAAGATACGGAAAAACAGGGAGTTTCTGGAAAAACTTTCCTCTCTTTCCGCCGATGCCTTCGTGGTGGTCTCCTACGGTAAGATTCTCCCCCCTTCTGTTTTCAATATGCCCCCTAAGGGAACCCTTAACCTTCATTTTTCCCTGCTCCCGGCCCTCAGGGGAGCCTCCCCCCTCAGGTGGGCAATACTCCTGGGAATGGAAAGAACCGGGGCCACGGTATTCCTCATAGACAGGGGGCTGGATACAGGTCCCATACTTTCCCGGATGGAATTTGAAATAAGGGAAGAGGAAAATTACGGGGAGGCCATGGAAAGGATGTCTAAGGAAACCGCTCCATTCTTAGCCGAAACCCTGATTGAGTGGTTAAAAGGGAAAATTGAGCCTAAACCCCAGGAAGGAGAGGCTTCCTATGCCCCTAAAATTGAAAAATCCAGCGCAGCCCTATCCCTGGAAGAGGAAGCAGAAACCTTGGTCCGCAAGGTAAGGGCCTTTAATCCTGATCTTAAGCCATGGGTTGCCTTCAGGGACGGAAGATTGATAATTCGGAGGGCAAGGAAAGCCGAGGGAAAAGGCAAACCCGGGGAAATTCTCGCAAAACAGGGGGAATCCCTGCTGGTGGCTACCGGGAAGGACGCCATTCTTCTGGAAAAGGTTCAAATTCCCGGGAAAAAACCCATTTCCGGAGCTGCCTTCGCCAACGGTGCCAGGCTGAAGCCCGGCCATTTTCTAAGATGAAAAATCCCAGACACATTGCCCTATCTGTCCTTCTTCAGGTTGAAAAAGGAGCAAATTCCTCCCAGGTACTTGATAGGAAACTAAAGAACTTACCCCAAAAGGACAGGGGTTTTGTTACAGAGGTGGTTCTGGGGGTTTTAAGATGGAGGGGAAGGCTGGATTACGCCATAGCCTATCTTTCGGACAGGAGGCTTGAAAAGATTGAGCCTGAGGTTAAAAATGCCTTAAGAATGGGGCTCTATCAGATTGAGAGGATGAGGATTCCATACTATGCCGTAGTAAAGGAAACCGTTAATCTTTTAAGGACTCCCTGGAAAAGGTCCTTCGCCAACGCCATTCTCAGAGGTTTCCTGAGGGAGGGGGTAAAATATCCTGAAAGGACAGTGCCCCTTATGTATTTAACCCACACCCTTTCTACCCCTGAGTGGAAGGCCTTAAGGTGGCTTGAGGAGTTGGGCCTTGACGAGGCTGAAAAAATGGCCCTTTATTTTAACTCACCCCCTCCTCTTTATCTACGGGTAAACAGGAGGAAAACATCGGCGGAGGTTCTGGGAAAGGCCCTTGAAAGAGAGGGCATTTTAACGGAACCCTGCAGGGAAATTCCCCTTTGCCTTAAGGTAAAGAATGGAAATCCCAGGAATAGTAAGGCTCTTAGAAAGGGCTTTTTCTACATTCAGGACATAGCCTCCCAGATGGCAGGATTTCTGGCCGCAAAACTGACCTCAAGGGTCTGGGATCCCTGCTCAGCGCCCGGGGGAAAGGCCTCTCATCTTGCGGAACTGGGAGTTGATGTCTTAGCATCGGACATTTCCTTTCCAAGAATGAGACTCGCCCTCAAAAACTTCCGCAGGCTTGGGGTCAAAATCAGGGCTTTCGTGGGCGATGGGGAAAAACCCCCGGTAAGGGGAAAATTTCCCCTCATCCTCATGGATGCCCCCTGCTCCTCCATGGGTATAATCCACAGAGCCCCGGAGGTTAAGTGGAGAATAAATTCTCATAAACTTCAATTATTAAGGGAGAAACAGAGGAGATTGTTAGAGAGACTCCTTCCTTTCGGGGAGAAAATCCTATATGTGGTCTGCACCCAGGAAAGGGAGGAGACCCTTTCGGTGGTGGAGGATTTCGCCCTGGCTGAGCCTCCTAAAATTTCCCCGGAAAATTTCTTCATGAGGAGAGGGAAAACCCTTTTTTCAAATGCCATGAATTTCTCCTCGGATGCCATGTTTTATGCCGTGGTCTCAGGAGGAAATTGACTGTTAAAATTTTTTTGTGCTAAAATATTTTTCCAAAGCGGGCGTAACTCAACGGTAGAGTGCGAGCTTCCCAAGCTCGTGGTTGCGGGTTCGAGTCCCGTCGCCCGCTCATTTTTCAAACCGGGCCATCACCACCGAAGCGATAAGGTCACCGCTAACATTTACCACGGTGCGTAGCATATCCAGGATTCTGTCCACCCCCAGGATTAAGGCTATTCCCTCTATGGGTATCCCCACTGAAGTAAGTACCATGGTGAGCATTACGATTCCCACCCCAGGAACCCCTGCGGTCCCTATGGAGGCTAAGGTGGCAGTTAGTA
>JALVRF010000183.1 GCA_027025175.1 Candidatus Aminicenantota bacterium
GCAGCGCCTCCTGGTCGCTGAGGGCCTCCTCGGGGTGGGTCTTTACTACAAGGTGTATGTGGTTTCCCATGATGGCGTAGGCAAGGAGTGAGAGGTTAAAGAGGGGAACGATGCGGCGAAGAAGGCGGAGGAAGTGTTCTTTTTCTGAGGGGAGAAGGTAGGGGAGTTCGTCTGCAAGGTGGGTGAAGATGTGGTAGTAGGCGGTGGCTGAGGGGAATTTGATGTATGTGCGGGCCAGTCTTGCCATGGGGAAATTATACCATAATAGGGTCTGTCCCTAAAAAGAAAGGAAGATGGCCAGGGCTGCTATTAGAATAAGTTTTCTCCTCATGTATATCCTCCTTAACTGTTATCTCCCAGTTCAAAGGTTAGGAAAACATAGACGAAGACAGGGTGGTGGGCCCTGTTTATCCCATCTGTAACCATCACAAAGTTAGAGGGAAAAGTTTTAGCGCAGGAGGTCATTTTCCCTCTCCAAATTTAAATGTAGGGAAAACATGGACCACCACAGGGTGGTGGACCGTGTTATGCCCGTCCGTGTATTTTATCCAGATGACGTAGTTACCCTCCGGCCTGTCTATCTGGAAGGTTACGGACCAGGCTTCTTTTTCCACTATGGTAAAGGGAGAGCTTTCAACCTCCCAGGTTATCTCTTCCCCTTCCCTGTCCCAGTGGAGGTCTGCCACCAAGGTAAGGCTCTGGCCTTCGTCCACCATGGCCCTGGTTGGGAAGGCAAGGGCCGGGGGCTGGTTCTCAAACTCAGGGGAAGGATAGAGCCAGGCGGGCCAGTCCCCTACTCTCTCAGCAGAGACCCAGGCATAACCAGGAGGGATAACAGTTGGGCCGTTAGGACCGGCCAAGTATTGATGACCCTGAGGACTGTATGTGGCCAGGAGTTTCTTCCCATCATCCCATCCTGCAAGGGTAAACTCCGGGCTTATTACCCCGGCCACCCCAAAGGGGGTGAAGTTAAGAGCAGGGGAAAGGTATATGGCTTGCTTGCTTACCCTTTCCCTGAGGTATTCCCACCATGCCTGTCTTGCCTTAGCATATCCCACATCCCTTGCCCATGGGGGTTTTATGTTGTTTTCGTTTACGTATCTTCCGTAGCGGGCCAGGAAGGGGACAATAACGTCATATCTCTTGTTGTATTTTCTGTGGTGGTTCCACAGGTAAACATTCCTCTGGACGAACTCCCAGTAGGGGGTGGGGATCAGGGTCCAGGGGACAGAGGGGCGAAGGACAGCGCCTGCAGAGCTGAGCTCATCCTTTGTGCAGCCTGCTTCCTCTGGGGTCATGTCCGGGTTTGGCCAGATAAAAACCCCTAAGGGAAGCCAGTGACTGCAGTAGAAAGTGTAAGAGTAAAGAGATTCATTCATTTTGAGGGAGTCTTCAGGATCAGAAAACACAGAATCGTCCTGCACGTGGGCCTTTTTAAAATCGTATTTTTCTCCTCTCCAGCGGAGCTTAAGGGCAGAGGCTATAATTCCTATGGTTTCCATTATAACTCCATCGTAATCCCAGTAACCGTAGAAGTGGTGGTCTGGGTAGCCCCAATCTCTCATGCTATCAACCCAAAGCAGTCCCCAGTTGTAGTAATGGTCTATGGGATAGACCTCATCGAACTCCTCAAAAAGGACCCTGGTTGAGCTTGCTGCTTTTCCAGTTATAAAGGCTTTCCAGGTTGAGGTGAGTTTTATGGGGTTGGCTTTGTCCTTCGGGGGAAAATCAGCGTATTTAGAAACCCAGCTTTTCGTGACAATTTTTCCACCGGGGACAATCCTCCAGTGGGAGCCGCACTTGGCTGCGATGGCTGTCCCGTAGGTAAGGACGAGGCGCTGGGGTTTTCTGCAGGGGAGCATGGAGGAGAAGGAGCCCTGGTGGAGCTCTTCTATGAAGGCGTCCCGGTTAAGATAGGCGGATATTATGACTGAGGTGGCTGGTGGAATGCCGTGGACTTCGCCTTTTGGGATGGGGGCTGGTTCAAGGTCAATGGCGTATGCGACCAGGGTGTGGTCTTTTCCCTCAAGGGGCCAGATGGCCTTTGCCTTTCTGCCGTAGGTTTTAAACAGGGCATAGTTTACAAGGTCAAGGGGTGCCCTTGCTGGTGCCTGCCACCCTTTTATCTCTGCGGTGGGATGGAAGATACCTTTTTCCATAAAGGCCCTTGCGTCCCTGGGAAGCTTTACTGCTCCCAGGACTAAGGTTGCAAAAGCGAGATAAGGAAGGAGTCTCCTCATGGTGCACCTCCTAGTAAATACCAATACCAGCTCCTATCTGCAGAGGGGTATGGAGCTGGCGGAAGTAGAAGAGGTCCCACTGCCATTTGTAGGCTCTTGCATAGAGCCTTGCTCTCAGGCGGGCTTTTATCTTTACCCCCAGGCCGAGTTCAAAGACAGGGCTTATTTTAGCCTGGAGGGTTTTGTTCTGGTAGTCGTCTATATCCAGGCCGAAGGCATGGAAGTTGTGCTGCACTACTTCTGGTTCAGAGGAGGAGTTGTAGGTGAGGGTTTTGAGGGAGAAGCTCAAGGGGGCCTCTACTGCCAGGTAAGGGGAAAACAGTTTTCCTGCCACAGGATGAAGCTCAAGGCGAAGGAATGCTCCCTTAGCCTGAAGGTCTGTTGTTGGAAGGGAGATAATTACCCCGTAGGAGGAGTTTTCAAGGTTAAACCTGGGATTTATCACAGGAAGTTCCCAGACCTCGTATTTTCCGAGGAGGGAAAGGAAAGAGAGCCTGAAGCCGAAGGCAGCCCAGAAGCTCTGGTAGTGCATTTCCCAGGTCTGGAGTTTATCGAATTCTCTTTCTGGTCTCGTTCCGGTATAGAGGGAAGAAGGAGGGTTATCAAAGATTTTGTTGGACCCCTCGTACATTCCCCAGGAGCTGCTCCCTCCTGCGGCTATTACTATGTGGGAAATAACCTTACTGAGGAAGGAAGGGCTTTTCTCTGCTGCTTTTATTGGAGGGGGAACGTTTTCTGGAACCCTGGCCTCTGCTGCTTTAGAAAAACTGACAAGGACTAAAGCAAGTGCCAGAGCGGATATAAGGCGAATTTTCCTGGAAAGAAGAAATCTAATAAAAAAATTCTCTTTTTCTCCTGAGGTTAAGCCCATTTCCTCCTCCTTGAAATAGCAGTCCAGGGAGACAGGGTCACACAAGAAAATTCTATCACCGAATTTTTCCGGCGGGAATGTTGAAAAAAGGGACAGACCCTTTTTGGGAGGAAAGAAATTATGGATGGGTAGATTTTGTAAAAATTAAAGGAGCCCGGAGCTCTGGGCCCAGGAGAGGGTGTTGGATAGGGCTTCGGGGAGCGGGGTTTTCTTGATGAGCCCCATTTTTTCGGCCTTAGAGGTGTCAATTAACCAGCACGGATATCGCAGTTCCCTTATCTTGTCCACGGTAAACATGGAGGAGGAAAAAATTTCCGAGAGGTAGGCTACGACTCTGGCCAGGGGCAGGGGAATGGGAATCTTCCTTACCTTATCCCTCCCCAGGATTTTTGCAATTTCCATGACGAATTCCCAGTAATCCACCTGCTCATAACTGGCCACATGAAGAACCTCACCTTCTCCCTTTTCTGTTGCCGCCTCCATGGCGTAGACCAGGTCCCTCACATAAATCATGGAGAATTTCCTGGGGCCGAGCCAGGGGGCGAATCCTTTTTTTATTATTTTGTAGAGGTCCACGAAGGCATAGTCTTCCTCACCGAAAACCGCCGGGGGCCTGAGAATAACCCATTCTCCCGAGAATTCTTTGACAAGTTTTTCTCCCTCAAGTTTGCTCTTACCGTAAAGGGATACCGGCCGCGCCTGCTCTTCGCTTATGGGTTTGCAATCCGTTGATGGGCCTGTGGCTGCCTGGGAACTGAGGTGGATTACCCTTCGCACCTTTCCCCGGGATTTTTCCAGTATTTTACCTGTTAGTTTAACATTGGCCCTGTGGAAGTCGTCGTAGGTTTTACCCTTTACCGCCCCGGCCAGGTTAAAGAGAAAATCTGCCCCGGGAAATTCGTCCTGGGGCAACAATTCTCCTGCTTTACTGCCAAAAATATCCGTGGCCTTTCCCCGGGTTCTGGTCAGAACGAAAACCTCCCATCCCTTAGAAATCAGGCTTCTTACCAGGGCCCTTCCTATGAATCCGGTGCCTCCACTTACTATACTTCTCATAACTTGAAAATTTTATAGGAAAGTCTTATCCTTATCAACGCAAGGAGGGAAATATGGACCTTTTTGAAAAATGTTTTTCGTTTACAAGAAGCGAAGAAGCCCAGAGCATGGGGCTTTATCCCTACTTCAACCCCATAAAGGAAGTCAGGGGAAACAAGGTGATTACCGCCGATGGAAGGGAACTCATTATGGTGGGGTCAAACAATTACTTAGGGCTTATTGATCATCCCAGGGTGCTTGCCGCCATGAAGGAGGCCATTGAAAGGTATGGCTCCTCCACCTGTGGTTCCCGTTTCCTAAACGGCACGTTAACTATCCATGAGGAACTGGAAGCGGAACTGGCCAGGTTTATGGAAAGGGATGCGGCCCTGGTTTTTTCCACGGGATATCAGACCAACCTGGGAATTATTTCAGCCCTGGTTGGCAGGAAGGATTATGTGGTTCTTGACAACATGGACCACGCCTCCATTTACGACGCCGCCAGGCTCAGTTTCGGGAAGGTTGTAAAATTCCGGCACAATGACCCAGAAGACCTGGAGAGGGTCCTTAAGAAGATTCCCCCGGATGCGGGTAAACTTGTGGTGGTGGACGGGGTTTTCTCCATGGAGGGGGATCTGGCTGACCTTCCCAACCTGGTTCCCATTGCTAAAAAATACGGCGCCCGGTTCATGGTGGATGATGCCCATGGAATGGGGGTCTTCGGTGAAGGGGGAAGGGGTGTGGTGGAACACTTCGGGATGCTTCACGAGGTGGACATAGTTATGGCCACCTTTTCCAAATCCTTTGCGTCCTTGGGGGGATTTGTGGCCGGTGACAGGAAGGTCATCAATTACATCAAGCATTTTGCCCGTTCTCTAATATTCTCTGCCAGCGTAACTCCGGCTTCTGTGGCGGCTGCCAGGGCTGCCCTGGAGATAATAAGAAACGAGCCGGAAAGAAGGCACAGGCTCTGGGAAATAAGCAGGAAAATGAAAAAGGCCTTTGAGGATATGGGCTATGATACGGGAACTACCCAGAGCCCGATAATTCCTCTTCTTGTGGGAACGGAAGAGCAGCTTCTTACCCTTTGGAAGATTCTGAGGGAAGAGGGGGTGTTCGCCAATCCGGTTCTTCCTCCGGCGGTTCCGCCAGACCGCACTCTGATAAGAACTTCGTATACAGCCACCCATACCGATGAGGAACTTCAGCAGGTACTTAATGCCTTTGAAAAAGCCGGAAAGGCAGTAGGAGTGATTTGACGGTTTTCAATTAAATAAGGGGGGTATTATGAGGAAATGGGGTTTATTGATTTCTCTCGTTTTCCTTCTGCCCCTTTATGCTTCCCTTCAGTCTAAGATAAAAAAGGCCATACTCAACTGGGACAAAAATGCCTATTTATCCCTTTTTGCTGATCCTTCTATAAGCGAAGCAGACGAAATTTTCCGGTTCAGACCCGAGAAGGTGGAGGTCCTTCGTCAGGGAGATTTCATCATACTGGGTATTTTGAGGAAGCCCTTTCCCCTTATAGAGGTCTGGAGGATAAAGGAAAAGGACGGGAAAATAATTTTCAGGGAAGTCATCTCTTCCATAAAGCGAAACGCCTATTATTCTGTGGAAGATACGAGATGCTACCATTTGAAGGAAGCCAACATAAACCTTCCTGACCTTAAGGTTAGGTTTTCCCGTGGAAAATTCTGCAGTTGGCCGGACATATTTCTCTTTGAAGGGGACGGGAAGTTCATTTTCACCCCTTCGGATCCTGTGGAAAGAAGGGCTCTCCTTTATCAGATTGGAGAGGCTCGGGTAGAGGAAAAAATCTCCTTCATGGCTCTGAGGCTACAGAGAGAGCCAGGCGCTGATGTAAAGTTCACCATAGGGGAGAGGCTTCCCTTAGAAGATAAGGAAAGGAAAATATTCCTTTCTCAAATCAAGAATTTTGGCCTTTATTACTCTCCTATACTCAAAGCCGAGGTTCTTCCCCCGGTTCCTGTATCAGGGGCAGTGGCCGTAATGGGAAAGGGAAGAGCCTATAAATATGCCTATGACCCATCGGCAGAGAGGGAAATATTCTTCACGGACCTCCAGGCCAGCAAGTATCTCGCCCTTTATTCCCCTCCGGGTAAGGTGGCCATCTTCGTAAAGTCCACCAAGCCGGAATTTATAAATTTAAAGGTTAATCTGGATGCGGAAAAAAGCACCCTGAAGGGGAAGGCTGAGGTTAGATTTCCCAGGCCGGTAAAAAGAAGGCTTTATTTTTACCTTGCCCCGGGCCTCAATGTGAACGATGCCAGGGACGGGGAAGGAAGGCCACTTATTCTTGAAAAGAGTTACGGAGGGACCTACGAGGTCTATCCCAACGGTTCCCTTGAAAAGATGAGCATAAAGTACAGCGGCGAGGTCAACAGGGTGGAGTCCTATTCCTCCCTGGCTGGAGGCTATTTCTATCCTACCTCGTGGTATCCCAGTTTCGGTGGTTATTTCAGGTATAGCCTGAAAATAAATGCCAGGGGAACGGACCTGGTAGTTCCAGGAGAGAAGAGGGGAGGGCATTACGAGTCAGTTTCTCCCGTCTCTTACATAGGGCTTGGGATGGGAAGGATAAGGGGAAATTATGTCATGGGCCCCCTGGAGATTTACTGGGAGAGGAAGAGACTAAGGGACATTTCCCTATGCAAAGTAGCCTTCAACAAGGTTGAAAAGAGCCTCGGTCCCCTTCCCTGGAAGGTTAAAGTTCTACTGAGCGAAGGCCTTTTTTACTACGGGGCTTCATCTCCAGGTCTCGTATTTCTCAGGATAATACCCTTGCCCAGGGAAAACATTTATCGTCCCGGTCCCATGCCCTGCGGCGAGAAATACCTGGTTTATCATGAATTCATACATCAGTGGATAGGGGGTTTGATGTCCCCCAAGACATTCTCCGATTACTGGGTAAACGAGGGCCTTACCGCTCTTCTTTCTGGGATCTTCTCGTGCCGGGGGTTTGAGGGCAAGTTCAGAAAGACCTTCATAGGCGACCATAGGGTTCCCCCTCTGGAAATAGGGGGGAGGATAGGCTATTACAAAGGCTCCATAAGGGATGTCTTCGTCCACCTTCATTACAGGGCCGCTCTTGTGCTGAACATGGCCAGAATTTACATGGGAGAGGAGAAATTCCTCCAGGCCGTCAGGGATTTTCTCAGGGAGAACAGGTTTAAGGAATACCGCTGGGAGGACTTCACCGTATTTCTGGAAAAGAAAATGGGTAAATCCGGCTTCTTCCTTCCCTGGGTGGAGACGGATTTCAATCCTGAGTTCTCCTTTAAATACAGTGGGGGGATTCTGAAAATAAAGGAGAGGAAGGGCCTTGAAATAGCCGGCAAGAAGATTCATTTTCAGATTCCCGTTTCCATAAAAACCGGGGTAAAGGAGAAAATCCTCTGGGTAAATGGGGAAGGAAGCATTGAGGTTGGCCCGGATTTTAAAATAGAGGAGAAACTTCTGCCTGCGATTTTCTACCGGGAGAAATAGAGACCTGCGTAGGAGAAAGGATTGTTCTTAAGGAAGGAAGGGGGAAGGCTAAATTTTCCATCCTGCAGGTAAAAATATATGGGAAACATGGGAGGAAAAGGGAGTTTTGCAGTGAGGATTTCCCCTGAGATTATGACCTCAAGTTTTCTCCCTGGCCATAGCCCTGAATACCTGTCTCCGTGGTGGAAAATAACCGGCAAACCCTCTAACCAGAGCCTTATGACCGTCTTTTCCGAGGCTGGAAAAAGCCTCAGGAATTGCCCTTCCTTTGAGAACCTGATTTTCCTTTCCGGGGCGAAGGGCACTTCTGCCTCAGCCTCTCCGCTGTATTCCTCCGGTATGTAATACACCAGTTCCTGTTCCCTTTCCGTTATGAGAAAACTTCCCTCCGGGGTGCTTACACGAAACTCCCGATGACTCTGGTGAACCGCGCCCTCCCAGGTTAAAATCGGAATCTTCTGGGAGTTTACCACTATCCACAGGGGCCTTTCCCGGCCCTTTCCGCTTTCCATCCAGACGACCCTCGCCCTCTCAACCAGAGCCAATCTCACCGAAACTTTCCTTTATCCTTTCTGCTACCCTTTCCCAGGAAAGCCACTGCTTTATTTTCGCGCCTTCCTGTCCCATTTCCTTAGCCCTTTCCCTGTGGGTTAGGAAATAATTCATTGCCTCAGCCAGGGCTTCCTCTGACGGGGGAAGCACGAGGCCATTTTCCCCGTCCCTTACCAGTTCCTTGGCCCCGCCGCTGTCCTGGAAGGTTATGAC
>JALVRF010000184.1 GCA_027025175.1 Candidatus Aminicenantota bacterium
AATTATATCATAAAGGGGTCTGTCCCTGAAACATAAGTTTGATTAATCACATCACGAAAAATATAATTTATCTGGAAATGAATTTATAAAGGAGGGGTCATGGATTATACGCCCTATTTTTCCAAGAACGCCCTGAGGATGAAGAGGTCCGAGATAAGGGAACTACTTAAACTGGTAAATCAACCGGATATGATTTCCTTCGCTGGCGGGCTTCCCGCTCCCGATGTTTTTCCTGTGGAAGAACTCAGGGAGATAGTGGACGAGGTTCTGAAGGAGGAAGGCAGGAAAGCCCTTCAATACAGTCCTACCGAAGGGGACCCAAGGCTCAAGGAGGAATTAATAAAACTCATGGCCAAGGAGGGAATTTCGGCCAGGCCAGAAAATATTCTTATCGTAACCGCTTCCCAGCAGGGCCTGGATCTTCTTGGAAAAATTTTCATTGACAGAAAGGACACCGTCATAATGGAATCGCCCTCCTATGTAGGAGCAATTCAGGCTTTTAATTCCTACAGCGCCAATATGGAGACCGTGGACTGCGATGACGACGGGATGATACCTGAAGCCCTGGAAGACAAGCTCCGCTTCCTCTTTGAAAAGGGAATAAAACCCAAGTTCATATATCTAATCCCTGACTTCCAGAACCCATCGGGAGTTACCCTCTCCGGGGAGCGCAGGCAGCAAATTCTGGAGATTGCGGAAAAATACAAAATGATAGTGGTGGAGGATACCCCATACCGCCAGCTCAGGTTTGAAGGGAAGCCAGAACCACCCCTGAAATCCTTAGACAAAAACGGCAGGGTAATTTCTCTATTCACCTTCTCCAAGATATTCCTTCCCGGGTTTCGTCTGGGTTGGATAGTGGCTCCGGAAAAAATAATTGAGAAACTGGTAATGGCAAAGCAGTCTGCTGACCTCTGCACCTCAGCCTTCGTTCAGGCCATTACCTACAGGTACCTGAAGAGAGGCCATCTGGATTCCCAGATAAAAAAGATTGTAAAGGAATACCGGGAAAAGAGGGACCTCATGCTCAACATGTTTGAAAAGTACATGCCCAAACTCAATGGCCTGAAGTGGACCAAACCCAAGGGTGGGCTTTTCCTCTGGGTTACTCTTCCCTCTTACATGAATTCCAGGGAACTCTTTGTAAGGGCAGTGGAGAAGAAGGTTGCCTTTGTGGTGGGCTCGGCCTTCCATCCCCACGAGAAATGCGAAAATTCCTTCAGGGTCAATTTCTCCTATTCTTCTCCCAAGGAGATAGAGGAAGGAGCCAAAAGGCTCGCCAGGGCCATCGAGGAATACGAGGCAGAGATAAAGAGAAAGGAATTTACGGTTATAACCCCCTGAACCCTTTTAAAAACAGTAGCAATTTGTTATATTAAGGTGATGAGCCTCCTTCTTATATTCATCCAACTGGTGGTGGTTTTATTTGCTGTAGTTGTCCATGAAACCTCCCACGGATATGTGGCATGGCTCTTAGGGGACCCCACAGCCAAACTTAGCGGTCGCCTTACTCTGAACCCTATTTACCACATTGACCCCATAGGAACGGTAATTCTTCCCCTGTTTCTTGCCCTGATGCATATGCCACTTTTTGGCTGGGCAAAACCAGTTCCAGTAAATCCTTCGCACTTCAGGGACTGGAGAAAGGGTATGATGCTGGTGGCCATTGCCGGGCCCGGCTCAAACATAGCTCTGGGAACCATATCAGGGGCTCTTCTCTACCTTATAAAAGAGATATCCCCGGCGGCCAATTTCTTTGCCCTGAGGTTTATCAGCCGGGGAGGAAACCTCCCCCTCATTTCCCTTATATCACTCCTCCTGATCTATTCCTTCCTCATAAATTTCTTTCTGGCCCTATTCAACCTCATCCCCATTCCTCCTCTGGATGGGAGCAGGGTCCTGGCCTGGATTCTCCCACGCAGATGGTTGCCCGAATATTATCGCCTGGAAAGATATGGGATTCTAATACTTTTCGCCTTTATATACCTTGATTCCTATATAGGCATATTGAACACTCTGGCTTCTCCCATATACTATACTCTCACAAAAATAGCCTTTTAAGGGGGTGTGATGAAAAGGGTTCTTAGCGGAATGCGACCCACGGGAAAGCTTCACTTAGGCCACTGGGTCGGTGCCCTGGAAAACTGGGTGAAACTCCAGGAAAAATACGAGAGTTTTTTCGTAATCGTGGACTGGCACGCCCTGACCACTGACTACGAAAATCCCTCCCGGATAAGGGAAAACATCCTGGAAATAGCGGCGGACTGGATGGCCGCTGGGATAGACCCGGAAAAATCCACCGTATTTCTCCAGAGCCTGGTCAAACAGCATGCGGAACTTCATCTTCTCCTTTCTATGATAACCCCTTTAGGATGGCTGCTCAGGGTTCCCACATACAAGGAACAGATGAGGCAACTTTCGGATCGCGATCTTCACACCTATGGCTTTCTGGGGTATCCCGTCCTTCAGACCGCTGACATAATAATTTACAAGTCGGAACTGGTCCCTGTAGGAGAGGACCAGAAATACCACATTGAACTGGCCAGGGAGATTGTAAGGAGGTTTAACCACCTCTACGGGGAGGTCTTCCCGGAACCCAAGGAAATACTAACCCCGGTGCCGAGAATTCTGGGCACCGACGGGAGAAAGATGAGTAAAAGTTACGGAAACGCCATATTCATGGAGGACCCTCCGGAGGTTCTGAAAAAGAAAATCTTCCCCATGGTGACGGACACCAGAAGAAAAAGGAGAAGCGACCCCGGTAAGCCTGAAGACTGCCCGGTATGGACACTCCACAAAGCCTTCACCCCTGAGGAAAAGAGGAAAGAGATTTACCAGGGCTGCACCACCGCCTCCATAGGTTGCCTTGACTGCAAGAGGGTTTTAGTGGAAGAACTTTCGGAAAAATTCGCCGGGTTCAGGGAGAAAAAAAGCCGGTTCATGAGCAAAAAGGAAAGAATAAAGGAAATTCTAATAGAAGGCTCAAAAAGGGCAAGGCAGGTAGCCGAGCAAACCCTGGAGGAAGTCAGGGAGGTCATGGGGATTGGAATTAAGGTTTGACGGTTTTCAGGGAAGCATTGAAACCCTTTATGAACTGGTGAGAAGGAGCATAATTGAAATAAAGAGGGTATCCCTCCTTTACATAGTGGAAAAAATCATAGAATACCTCAGAAACCCGGAGGCGGACATAAACAAAGCCGCCCATTACCTTTACCTCCTCTCCCTGATGGCCCTCATAAAACTTTCCCTTTTGCTACCCTCTGAGCAGTCGCTCCCTCAGGAGGAATCCGACCCTATGCCCTACGAGCCCCCTCCCTGGCTCAGCAAATGGAGGGAAAAACTGGAAAATCTCCAGGAAGCCCGGTGGAAAATTCTGCACCATAGAAAGGAAGGAATTCCAGCAAGGGAAGAGGTAGTAGGGGACATAGAGGATTTTCTTGAGGCCTATTTCTCAATCCTGAGAAGGGAGGCGGCAAGGAAAACCCTGGAAAGCACTGTGGGAAGAAAGGATTTTTCAGCGCTAATGGATAAAATAAGAAATAGCATAGAGGAAAGGGGAAAACTTTCCCTCAGGGATCTCATCAAACTTTGCGAGGACGGAGAAGAGGCAGTTTTTTCCTTCTTCTACCTTCTGGAACTCCTGCGCCAGGGACAGGTCATAGCAATTCAGGAGATCCCCTTTTCGGAAATAAATATCTGGAGCAAGGAAGCCTTTGAAAATGAAGTTGCCAAGGCTTAAAGCAGTCTTAGAGGCCTATCTTTTCCTTAGTGAAAAACCCCTATCTGTAAAGGAAACATCTGAAAAACTGGGGGTTTCAACGGAGGAGATTGAGGAAGCCCTTAGGCAGATGGATGAGGAATTGAAAGGAGAAGGGAGGGGAATATTCCTGGAAAGGGTGGCAGGCGGATATATCTTCTCCACCAAGCCTGAGGTTTACGAGGAACTTTCCAGGCTCGGGCCCGCCCGAAGGAGAAAACTTTCCAGGGCTGCGCTGGAGACCCTGGCCATAATCGTAAAAAACCAGCCCATAACCCTGCCAGAGATAAATTCCATAAGGGGAAGGGACTCTACGGTGCCCCTTCAAACATTGGTGTCGCGGGGACTGGTAAAGGCGGTGGGAAGAAGGAGGGGGCTTCCTGGAAGACCTTTTCTGTATGCCATCACCGAAGAATTCCTCAAGGTCTTCGGGCTAAATTCCCTGGAGGAACTGGAGATTGATGAGGCTTGACGATTTCCTTCAGGCCGCAGGGGTGGCACCTAAAAAGGAGGCGGCTCAGATTATAAGGGAAGGCTCGGTGCTTGTTGACGGGGAGGTGGTCCTTGACCCCCAAAGGAAAATTGACCCTCTCCGCTCTAAGGTTTATTTTGCCAATCTCAGGGTAAAACTTCCTGTAAAACCCCTTATCTATGCGGCATACAAACCCAAGGACTACAACAGTTCTTTCATGGCCAGGGACGGAATATATCCCTTTTTCAAAAAACTGGCCTTCAGGGTTTATCCCGACGCCCTTCTCCCGAAATTTGCCTCCGGCCTTATACTCCTTCACAACCAGCCCTGGCTATCTAAGGCCCTGGCCAGGGTGGACCTTCCCTCCCTTTACAGGGTTAAAATTAGAGGAAACTGGGGAACCAGGCACAGGGAAAAACTGCTCTCGGGCATGAAGGTGGAAGGAAAATTCCTTAAACTGGAAAGGATTCTCAGCGAGAAGAAGAGGGGGGATAGGGTAACACTTCTTTTAGAATTCACCCACAGGTTCCCCTCCCTGCTGAAGACCATGTTCCTCAGGAGGGAACTTTCGGTAATGGCCATGACCCGAATAAGTCTGGGTCCAATTAAAATGGGAAAACTCAAAGGAGGAGAAGCGAGACTACTGAGCAGGGAAGAAATGGAAACCTTGAAGGAGGAACTCCGGAAAGGGGGCTGGAAAAGCACGGAAAATACCTTATAATATATAAGTGCGAAGGGGGCGACTGGATTCGACAGGGGTGCAGCGGCTACAGGGCTGCATGCCGAGGTGCCGCCAACCTCGTAAAACAGGCGGAGTAAAAATAAGTGCGAACGATTTCGCTCTCGCTGCCTAAGTGAGGCAGCCGTCTGCTGACCTCCTTCCCTGCGGGAGCCAGCAGGCGACAAAGAGCAGGGTGGTTCCGGGAACTTTCCCCCGATTCCCGGAACGAGATTTAGGGGGATAGTCCTTCCGAGCCCTGCCCCTTCGGGCGAGGAAGGGCGAAGGAGGAAAGAAGGGGCTAAGCATGTAGAGGCTCTGGGGTCGCCACCTCTGGACGCGGGTTCGAGTCCCGCCGCCTCCATTTTTTTATGTTAAAATTAGAGGCGATGAAGAAAGCATTTCTATTTTTTACTCTGGCTTTTTTTCTCCTACCCCAGGGACTAAAAATCCGATGGGCTGATCAAGAAAAATTCTCCCGTTTAGTAATAGAGGCCCCCTCCCCGGTGGAATATGATGTCAGGGACTCCGGCGAATTTTACATAAGCATACTTATAAAAGGGAATTTTTCCGCCGAGCCCATTCCCTCCATGGAGAGCAAGATTCTCTCCTCCCTTCAGGTTAACAAAACTCCTGAGGGTACCCTCCTCACCCTGAGGTTCAAGAAATCATCCCTCTGGAAACTATTTGAGATAGAGAATCCCTTCAGGATACTGGTGGATGTCAGGGAAAGACCCAAAGGAAAGGTCAGAAAATTTGCCCTCAGAACCATAGTTCTTGATCCGGGACACGGAGGACAGGAGGACGGTGCTGTGGGGAGGGGAGGGACCAGGGAAAAGGACCTGACCCTCATCTTCTGCAAGGAGTTAAAGAAACTTTTAGAATCCAGCCTGGGCGTAAGGGTAATTTTGACCAGGAAGGACGATTCATTCGTAGGCCTGGATGAGAGAACCGCCATAGCCAACAACGCCAAGGCGGACATGTTTATAAGCATACATTTTAACTACAGCGACGACCCAACGGTCAAGGGTCCGGAAACCTATTTTCTGAGTTCCACGGCCACGGACAGGGAAAGCCGGCTGCTGGCCTACAAGGAAAACATGGGGGAATTTTCCTCTGCTCCCAATTCCGATATAGGACTGATCCTCTGGGACATGGCTCAGAGTCAATATCTTTACCAGTCCAGCAGGCTGGCAGAGGCGATACAGCGGGAACTGGCTTCCGAAGTGGGGGTCACCAACCGGGGAGTAAAACAGGCTCCCTTTGCAGTTCTTATGGGGGCTACCATGCCTGCCATTTTAGTGGAAGTGGACTTCATATCCAACCCCACGGAAGAAAAACTACTTCTCACCCCAGAGTACCGCAAGAGACTTGAACAGGCCATTTTACGGGGAATAAGAAATTACATGGCAGGGCTCCGCTGATGAAGAAGGCAATCATTTTCCTGCTTCTCATAATTGTCCTTGGCTTTTTAATCTCCCTTGGCATTTACCTATCTTCCAGAAGACCTTCTCCACCCACGCCCCGGGGAAAAACATCCCAGGAGATAGTGGAGAGTAAAAAACAGGAAGAAGAAATTCCCCAGGAGGAGGTGGTTCTCTTTTTCCCCACCATGGAAGGTTATCTTCTACGGGAGAGCAGGAAAATAGAAAAAAAGGAAGAGCCGGAAATGAAAGCCATGGCCATACTTTCTCAACTGAAAAACCCACCTTCCGGAGCCTTCTCACCTTTTCCTCCCGGGGGAGATATACGCAGGGTTTTTCTCCTGGGCAGGGAAGCGGTGGTTGACCTTGATCTCCCTTCCGAAGGCTACGGAACACAATACGAACTCCTGACTATATATTCCATTGTGGATTCCCTCACCTACAACATGGATGTGGAAAAAGTGAAACTCGTGCTGGGGGGAATGGAAAGGAAAACTCTTTTCGGTCATGTAAGCCTGAAATACGCATTTTTCCAGGACCTGAGTTATGCAGGAGAGTGAGAGGCCCATAGGAATTTTTGACTCTGGAATAGGCGGTTTAACGGTTTACAGGGCTTTAAAAAAACTCCTTCCCGGGGAAAGGTTCGTATATCTGGGAGATACCGCCAGGCTCCCTTATGGAACAAAATCGCCGAGAACCATAATCAGGTTCTCCCTGGAAAACGCGGAATTTCTCACCAAATTTGACGTAAAGGCTCTGGTGGTGGCCTGCAATACATCGTCTTCCGTGGCCTTAGATGAACTCAAGAAGAAATATCCACAACTGGTGATTATGGGGGTTATAGAACCCAGCGCGAGAATGGCTCTAAATTTGAGCCCCCGGAAAAAAATCGGGGTCATAGGAACAGAAGCCACCATAAGAAGTGGAAAATATCAAAAATTCCTCCGGGAAAGGGGGGCTGAGGTTTTCTCAAAGGCCTGCCCCCTTTTCGTGCCCTTAGTGGAGGAAGGATGGATTGACCATCCGGTAACAAGGATGGTGGCGGAAGAATACCTGGGAGAATTCAAAAACAGGGTGGATACCCTTATACTGGGCTGCACCCATTATCCGGTTATCAAGAAGGCCATTTCCCTGGCAGTGGGAGAGGATAAAATCCTGGTGGAATCAGGGGAGGCTGTGGGAATTGAGTTAAAGAAAATACTGAACTCCAGAGGGTTGTTGAGCCGGGAAAATCAGGACAATGACCTCTTCTTTGTCACCGATTATCTCCAGAAATTTGAGAGGGTGGCTTCCCTTTTCCTGGGGAAAAAGGTAAAAATTGAGGAGAGAAAATTTTCATTGTGTTAAAATTTAATGGAAGGAGGTAAGATATGAAGAAACTTCGTCTGGCATTAATAATACTGGTCGCTGTTCTGGTGGGAATTTTCATAGGCATAAAGGCATCGCAAAATAGCCCGAAAACCTCCAGCCCTTCACCTGTAGCCCTGGCCGACCCGGAGATTCCCTTTAATCAGGTTTTCGTCCAGGTTGCAGAGAAGGTAAAACCTGCGGTAGTAAGGGTGGAAACCGAGGCCGTCGTGGAATACACATCGCCCTTCAGCGATTTCTTCTCCGACCCCTTCTTCCGCTGGTTTTTCGGGGAAAATCCCCCTGCTCCCAAAAGGAAGGAAATACTCAAAGGCCTGGGCTCTGGTTTTCTGATTTCCCCGGATGGATACATAGTAACAAATAACCATGTGATACAGGGAGCCAAAAAGGTCACCGTAAAATTAATGGACGGGAAGGAATTTAAGGCAAAGATCGTGGGAGCGGATAAAAAATCAGACCTTGCCCTACTTAAAATAGATGCAAAGGGACTCCCCTATCTAAAATGGGGGGACTCTTCAAAGATAAAGGTGGGAGAATGGGTTCTTGCCATAGGAAACCCCCTTGGCCTTGATTATACTGTAACTGCTGGAATCATATCCGCCAAGGGAAGGCAACTCCCCTTATCCGAATACGAGGATTTTATCCAGACCGATGCAGCCATAAACA
>JALVRF010000185.1 GCA_027025175.1 Candidatus Aminicenantota bacterium
AAACAAGAAGGTGAAGGAGAACGAAAAGCAGGGAAAACCACATATAGTATTTAAAGGGAGGAATTCCCTTGGGAGCCGGGATAAGGCCGGAGTAAAACCTTATCCAGAAGGAAAGATGGAAGGCAATAAAAACCGCCACGGCGTCTCCTATCAGGAGATATATTCCGCTGACAAATTCCTTCTTTCTGATCATCCCATAATCTCCCTTATCACTTTCTGGATTTCCTCCCTGAACCTTTGGGAAGAAAACCTGAGGGAATTTTCCCTTATCTCCCGGGGAGAGAAATCCCCGGGATTAAAATCCCTTAAAACCTCTATCAGGACCTCGTGGCTCTGGGGATAAAAGAAAAGGCCGGTGCCTTCCTTTATAATATCCCGGGCACCTCCTTCCCCGTAGGCAATCACCGGAACACCACTGCTCTGGGCCTCGGCCATAACCATCCCGAAATCCTCCTTCCCAGGGTGTATAAGAGCCAGGGCATCGCAGTATAGGCGCCGGAGCTCTTCCCTGGAAACCGCCCTTATCAGTTTTATATTATCGGTGGCCATTTTTCTGTGTTTTTTAAAGAGAGGTCCATCACCCACTATTACAAGACGAAAATTCTTCAACTCTTTAAATGCCTTTAAAAGCAGGTCAATCCTTTTATATGGAACATGGGAACTTACTGCCAGAAAATATTCTCCCTTCCTCCTTTCCCTGCACTGGAAGAAATCGGTATCCACCGGGGGATAAATCACCTGGGCTTCCCTGTTGTAGTATCTCCTTATCCTTTCCCTGACCAAGGAGGAATTGGCCAGGAACCGGTCAACCCTGTTGCTGGATGCCACGTCCCATGTCCTGAGGCGGGAAATCATGAGGGAAACAAATAATTTCCTGAGTCCCTTATAGTGACCGAAGTAATCGTGATAAAGGTCCCAGGCATACCTCATGGGGGTATGGCAATAGCATATGTGAGGCACCCCCGGGGGAGGAATTGCCCCCTTGGCCACGCAGTGACTGGATGAGAAAACCAGGTCAAAACCGTCAAATCGGAACTCCTCCACAGCCGCCGGGAAAAAGGGTAAATAATACCTGTAGTATTTAGAGGCCAAGGGAAGGCGCTGGATGAAACTGGTATGAATTTTTTTGCTCTCAATGACCTGGTCAAGCCTTTCCTTTATGTAAAGCAGGGTGAATATCTCCGAGTCCGGAAACAGGTTTAAAACTTCCCTGAGAACATATTCCCCTCCCCTCATTCCGGTAAGCCAGTCGTGAACAAAGGCCACCCTCATAGCAACTCCCTGTAAATTTCAAGGTGCCTTTCAGCGAAACTTTCCCATGTGAGTTTTTTTGCCCTTTCCATGGCCATCATGGCTTTCTTCTTTGCTTCGTCGTAATTCTCCACAACATATTTTAAAACCGGATATATGTCTTCGCCCTCAAAATAGAAAACCCCATCCCCCAGCACCTCCTCCACTGCCCCAACCCTGGATGAAACCACCGGGGTAGCAAAACAGGAAGCCTCAAAGGGCGGGAAACCGAATCCTTCGTAAAGGGAGGGATGAACCAGGACCAAGGCCTCGTGGTAAAGGGCTGCCAGGTCCCGAAGGGGAACCTTTCCCAAGGTGATTATATCCCCTTCAAAATCCCCCTTCCAGCCTGCAATCACCAGTTTAATTTCAGGGAACTCCTCCCTGAGCCTGCGAAATTCCTCAATAAGAAGGGAAAACCTCTTGTGAGGTTTGTTGTTTCCCACCGCCAGTATATAGGGAGAAAAATCCTTAGCCCATTGGAGTTTTTCCTCCTGGGGCCTTGAGAAAAAAACAGGGTTTATTCCGTTGTGCACCACCCTTATTTTACCCCGGGAACGGGGAAAAAGGGACAATATATCTTTTTTGGACTTTTCAGAGACTGTCATGATGACCCTGGCCTTTCTTACAGCGGAGGAAATCATGAACCTGGCATATAAAACCCCTCCCTTGGGGAAAAAATGGGGAAAGAGAAGGTGGATCAAATCGTGGATGGTTACCATAAGGGTTCCCCTGTATAAAAGGGGAACAACATAGTGGGGGGAGTGAAAAATCCTGTGGGGAATGGAGGAGAGTTTCCTCCAGATCTCCCACTGCTCCCTCAGGGTATATCCCCGGCTCCTTACCGTCCAGCATTTTCCGTTAAAAAAGGAGCGGTCTTCGGGATAACAGAGGAAACCCGCCTCCATTTTACCCTTTATTCCCACGGCAAGGTTCTGGATGTAGGTCCCTATACCGTAATCCCTGAATTTTCTCGCATCAATCAAAAGGTCCACGCAATTATTTTAACCTTCCAGGTTCCTCTCCTCAAGAAACCGGGTTGATTTGAGTCGGGGGTTATAATAAAATTATTCCTGTGCGGTGAGCGTAGCTCAATGGTAGAGCATTGGACTGTGGATCCAAGGGTTGGGGGTTCAAATCCCCTCGCTCACCCTCTTTTTTATGAAAAATTTCCTCTCCAGACTTCAAAGGGCCTTTTCCAGAACCAGGGAAAATCTTTCTCTGCTTGAGGGCCAAAAATTCTCATGGGAGGATGCCGAAGAAGCCCTTATCGCTGCGGACTTCGGAATATCCTTCACGGAAGAACTTTTGAATTACCTGAAAAATGAATACGGTGAGAATCCCGTGGCCCTTAAATCCATACTCAAGACCAGGATAAAAGAACTCCTCTCATCCGTACCCCCCAGAGAGATTCCCCGGGGAGTTATTCTAATCACCGGGGTAAACGGCAGCGGAAAAACCACCACCGCCGCAAAACTCGCCCTGTTCCTTAAGGACAGGGGAAAAGTTCTTCTGGTGGCCGCCGACACCTTCAGGGCAGCAGCCCAGGAACAACTGGAAAAACTGGCCTCCTCGGTGGGGGTGGATTTTTTCTCCGGGAAGGGATATTCTGATCCCGCAGCCGTGGCCTTTGACGCAGCCAGAAAACCCTACGACTACATAATAGTTGACACCGCAGGAAGGCTCCACACCAAAGAAAACCTCATGAAGGAGGCGGTTAAAATAAAAAATTCTGTGATAAAGGCCTCGGGAAATTCTCCCTTTACCCTTCTTGTTCTGGATGGAACCATAGGACAGAATTCCATCACCCAGGCAGAGGAATTTTCCCGCTCGCTTGAAATAGACGGTCTGGTTATCACAAAACTGGACGGAACATCCAGGGGAGGGGTCATAGTCCCCATTGTTAGAAATTTGAAAATCCCCGTGCTCTTTGTTGGAATTGGGGAAGGGATGGAGGACCTGGTCCCCTTTGACCCATCTTCCTTTGTGGAGGCCCTTTTTGGATGAGAAATTTATGAGGATAGCCCTTTCCCTGGCCAGGAAAGGTCTCGGAAGAACCCAGCCAAACCCCATGGTGGGAGCAGTGGTGGTAAAGGACGGCAGGATAATATCCGCGGGTTATCACCGTAGTTTCGGCTCTCCCCACGCAGAGGCTGAGGCCCTCAAGAAAGCGGGAGAAAGGGCTAAGGGAGCAACCCTTTATGTAAACCTTGAACCGTGCTGCCATCACGGGAAAACTCCCCCGTGTTGCCAGGCCATCTGGAAGGCAGGAATTAAGAGGGTGGTAATTTCCCTCATGGACCCCAATCCCCTGGTCAACGGAAAGGGAATAGAATTTCTGAGAGAAAGGAGTATTGAGGTAAAAATCGGGGTTCTGGAAAAGGAGGCCACTTACCTGAATAGGCACTTCCTCTTTTACCACAGGGAAAAAAGGCCGTGGCTCACCGGTAAAATGGCCCTGACCGCCGATGGAGCCGCCCGATGGAGGGAAAAATACCTTTCATCCCCCCAATCCCTGAGGTTCGCCCACTGGCTCAGGGCCACCCACATGGCCATAATGGTGGGGATAAATACAGTCCTTGAGGATGACCCACTTCTTAATGTGAGACATCCCGGATTTTCCGGCAAGAAAATATACAAGGTAATCCTGGACTCCCGCCTTAGGACCCCTCCTGATGCCAGGATTTTCACCACCGGGGACCCGGTCTTAATTTTCACTTCAAGCCAGAAAGAACTTCCTGTCCAGGAGGTTGAAATAATCCGGGTGAAGGAGGAGGTGGGCTTTCTATCATTGAGGGAAGTTTTGAGGGAACTGGCATCCCGGGGGATAATTTCCGTCCTGGTGGAGGGAGGGCCCACCCTTATTTCAAATCTCATAGAGGAAAATCTCCTGGACGAATTGATCCTTGTTCATACCCCGAGACTTGGTGGAGAAAAAAGGCTGAGTTTTTCACCGTCTGAGGTCCATATGGTAAAACACTGGTGTTCCCGTCAGGGGGAACATTACATAAATTTTATTTACAGGAGGGAATATGCCCTTTAAAAAATATTCCACGGCCCTCAGAGACAGGACCATAAAATGGCTCAACAGGATCAAGGAAGTGGACATTCTCGTGGGAATTCCCACATACAACAATGAGGACACCGTAGGCTATGTGATCACCCAGGCCGGCCTGGGCCTTCACCGCTATTACAGGGACTTAAAAACAGCGATTCTGGTCTCAGATGGGGGTTCCACCGACAACACCAGGGAAAACGCCCTCATTTCCGAGGTTCCTTCCTCGGTGGAGAAACATGTGGAAATTTATCGTGGGATTCCCGGCAAGGGCACTTCCTTCAGGGCAGTATTTGAAGCCGCAGTAAGGCTAAACGCCAAGGCAGTGCTGGTTATGGACTCGGACCTGAGGAGCATTACCCCCGAATGGATTAAATTCATGGCTGACCCTGTTCTAAATCAGGGATATGATTTCCTGTGGCCCTTTTATAAAAGGCACAAGTTTGATGGAACCATAACCAACATGATAGTTTATCCCCTCACCAGGGCAGTTTTCTTCAGGGATATCCGCCAGCCCATCGGGGGGGACTTCGCCTTTTCCCGAAGGATGGCGGAAATTTTCATCTCCAGGGATGTCTGGGACACCGATGTGGCCAGGTTCGGCATAGACATATGGATGACCTCCATTGCCATACACGAAGCCAGGAAGACCGCCCAGGTATACCTGGGCACCAAGGTCCACAACGCCAAAGACCCTGCCCAGGACCTTTCCGCCATGTTCACCCAGGTGGTTTCAACCCTTTTCTACATGATAGGACAGTACCGGGAATTCTGGCTTAAAGAGGAGGAAACTATCCCGATTCCCATCCTTGAAACCTCAGCCAGGGAGAAATCCCTGGATGACATAAAGGTTAGCGTGGAGAAGATGGAACTGGAATTTCTGGACGGTTTCAAACACTTTGAGGCCTTCTATCAGGCCATCCTTTCGGCCAGAGCCTTTGAGGGACTATCCCAGGCCTATCTGGAAAAGGCCTCAGGTGAGCCCCTGAGATTTCCCCCGGAACTCTGGGCCAGAATAATTTACGATTTTGCCGCTACCTATCAGACCTGGAGCAGAAACAGGAGGAGATTGGTCAGCATAATGGTTCCCCTCTACTTCGGAAGAACCGCAGCCTATGCGAGGGAAGTAATGGATAAACCGTGGGAGGAAGCGGAAAAACTCATCCAGAAACAGGCGATGGTCTTTGAACAGTTCAGGGATTATTTCAAGGGAAAACTGGCCAGGAAGATTGTTGATTCGGGAATTTTATCCTTTGAGTAGGGCGAGAAATCTGTTAACCACATCTGCGGTCTGAATTTCCCTCATGCAATCCCTGGTCCTGCATTTCCTTTTCCAGCAAGGAGCGCATGGAATGGAGGAACTTATCACTGCAGCCCTTCCCCAGGGGCCGTTTCTCTCAGGGGAGGTGGGCCCGTAAATCCCCAGAGCGGGTCTTCCAAGGGCTGAGGCAAGGTGAAGAACAAAGGAATCCGGGCTTACCACTCCCAGGGATACGGAAACCGATGAGATTACCTCACTTATGGAAAGGAACGGGGAAACTTCCCCTCCGCTCATTCTGGCTGCCTCCTCAGCCTCCTTTCTTTCCAAGGAAGTCCCCCACAGGAAAATGATTCCGTACCCCCTCTTTTCAAATTCCCTCCCTATTTCCCCCCATTTATCCGGAGGCAGCCTCTTGCTCTGCCAGGAAGCCCCCACGCTGAGAACAATCCTGCCCCTGAACAATTTTTCCACCCCGGGGTTTTCCTCAACCCTGAGTGGGAATTCCCACCGGGAGCAATCCCTTCCCAGGACTAAGGAGGAAAGGGCCAGGTTCTTCTCTATCACATGGGTTCCCCTGAATTCCTTAAGTCTGTCCGTATAGAAAAGGGAAGCCAGGGGCTCCCTGGCCAGTTTTGATGAGAAACCGAATCTTCTCTTTGAGCGGGAAGCCCAGGTTAGAAAACCGGACTTCAAAAGCCCCTGAAAATCCACCACCACATCCCATCCCCTCAACTGGCTCCAGTTTCCTCCTTCTAAAGGACTTAAAATGACTGCCCCCAGACCCTCCACCGCCTCCACCAGTTCAAAACTCCGGCGGGAGGCCACCCACCCCACCTCCTCAAATTCCTCCCTCAGGCAGTGGTAAGCAGGGAGGGTGTGAATTATGTCCCCTAAGGAACTGAGTTTTATAATAAGAGCCCTCAAGGGCTCCTCCTGAGGTATTCTGCAAGGCGCCTGGCCCCCTCCTCCACCTCCGGGCTCAGACCCTCCCCGAAGCCCACATCCTTTATCTGAATCAGAAAAATTCTTATCCTCTCACAACAGGGGGAAAGAAGCCCGGCAAAAAGGGAAAGGGGAAGGGTGTGGGTGGAAATGGTATGGGAATCCACCTGCTCCGGTGCAATCTCCCTGAACTCTCCTGGCCTTGCTCCAAATTCGCCCCCGTCCACTATTATCACTTCCTCCGGGCCTTTGCTGCATATCTCGTCTAAGAACCTCTCTGGATAGGTTTCACAGAAGACCACTTCAAATTCCCCCTGGAGGAGCTCCGCAACCTTCAGGCCCACCCCATCGTCCCTTCTTAAAGGGTTCCCCACACCGCAGACCACCTTCATTTTTCCCCTTCTATGGAAATTATGTGAAGTTCCTCCCCCTGGAGCACCTCTCCCCCCATAGCCCCGCAATATGGGCAGAGGAAAATGGGCTCCTCAGGCGAGTAAATCCCGCCACAGGAGGTGCATCTGACCTTGAGGGGTATTTTTTCCACCTCAAGGGAGGCTTTCTCCAGTCCGTATTCCCCCTTCATCATGTCAAAGACAGTTATTAAAAACTCGTCCACCACCGCGTGGATTTCCCCTATGGCCACCTTTATCCTCTTTATTTCCTTTATTCCGGCTTTCTCCGCTTCCTTGCTGGCAGTGAGAATAATGGCCCTGGCAAAACTTCCCTCGTGCATTCAACATATCCTCGGGAGGAGTTCCCCCATGGGGGGCTCTATTATCCTGTGAGTTCCTGCCCGGGTTTTTAAAACCGCTTTTCCGGGATATTCCTCCATAGCCTCCCCTATTATGGCAGAGGCCTTTCCCAGGGGATGGGCCCTCATTTTCTCCAGAACCTCCTCCGCCCTCTCCCTCTCTGCAAAAACCAGGACCTTTCCCTCGTTGGGAAGTTGAAGTGGGTCAAAACCCAGGACCTCGCATATCCCTTCCACCTCCTCTGTTAAGGGAATTTTCTCCTCCCAGAGCCTTACCCCGAAGTTCATTCCCTCCACGGTTTCGTTTAAAACCGCAGATAGACCACCCCTGGTGGGGTCCCTCATAAACTTAATCTCCGGCGAGAGAATTTCCTTTATCAGTCCCCAGAGGGGGGCCACATCGCTTTTTATCTCCGCTTCAAGCCCCAACTCCCCCCGGGAAAGCAGAATGGCCATACCGTGAAGACCCACCGGTCCGTTTATTATCACTAAGTCCCCCGGTTTTATCCTCTCCCTTCTGGGTGGGGGACTCATCTCCAGCCTTCCCAGCCCCGAGGAGTTTATGTAAATCCCATCCCCCTTTCCCCTCTCCACCACCTTGGTGTCCCCGGCTACTATCCTTACCCCGGCCTCCTCCGAAGTGGCGGAGATGCTCTCTACCACTTTTTCCAGAACATCCAAGGAAAACCCCTCTTCCAGAATAAAACCTAAGGTAAGGTAAAGGGGCCGGGCTCCCATGACGGCAATGTCGTTTACGGTTCCGCTTACCGCAAGCCTTCCTATGTCACCTCCTGGAAAGAAAAGGGGCCTCACCACGAAACTGTCCGTGGAAAGGACAAGGCCGTCCTCCACCAGTGCACCATCGTCCATCTCCGAAAGCACAGGGTCCTTCAGGTAATTCTGAAAGACCTCCCTTAT
>JALVRF010000186.1 GCA_027025175.1 Candidatus Aminicenantota bacterium
GGCAGGGTGTTTATAGGGAATGAACTGGCGACGGAAGGGGAAAAAATACTTATTCCTCCTCACAGGAGAAGGCTGGGATTCATATTTCAGAACCTCGGCCTCTGGGAACACATGACAGTGGAGGAACATTTGATTTTCGTGTGGAAAACTCTGGCAAGACCATGGGATGCGGGAAAAATCGAAGGGATACTCGGTTTTCTGGACCTTCTACCCCATAGAAAAAAGAAGCCCTATCAACTTTCAGGAGGGGAAAGACAGCGGCTCGCCTTTGCCAGAGCCCTGGCCCAGGAACCTGAATTTCTTCTAATGGATGAGCCACTGGCTAACCTGGATGTTATGAGAAAAAGAAAATTGAGGGAAGAAATCCTGAAAATTAAAAAAAGGGGGATAGGGATTCTCTATGTTACCCATGACCCCTGGGATGTGAGGGCCCTCTCCGATCGGATAGCCGTGCTTCACGAGGGTAAGATATTGCAGGAGGGAAATTTAGAGCAACTCTCCTCCCGGCCTTCTCATCCTATAGTAAAGGAACTCCTTAACGACAATTTTGACCTTTAAGGAGGAATTCACCATAATTTTAAAGGTGAAAAATAAAGAAAAGACCTTCTGGATTTTTTCACTCTGCGCATTTATACTGATTTCCTTGGTTTCGCCTTTTTCTGCTCTGACTCTCGGTATATTCATGCTGCTTATATCCCTCCCTCCTCTTTTTTTCTGGGGGAGAGGACAATCTCTTGTGGTGGTTTTTCTCCTGGTTAGTTTTTTAACATTATTTAATCCCGGGTGGATGAAAGCAAATGTGGAGGGCGATGGGGTTGGGTATTTTTCCTATCTAAGGTCCTGGGTTTACGACCGCGACCTGGACTTCGCTAACGAATTTGAACATCTGAATGCTGAGAAATTCGGCATTGGCAGGAAGGCCAGGAATGGGTACAAAAGGCTTGATAAGACTGGAATGATAGGAAATCCATTCTCCATAGGTCCTGCCATTCTCTGGTTTCCTGGTTATTACCTTGCCAGCAAAATTCTACATTTCAAAACAGGATACGAACCAGGGCTCCTCAAAGTTGTAAAATGGGAAGTATGGATTTATGGGCTCCTTGGGGTTATCCTGGTTTTCCTCTTTTTGAGAAAGTATTTTTCCGTTTTTCCCTCGGTCTTTTCGGTATTTTCCATACTTCTTGCCTCCCCTCTTTTTTATTATCTGAGGAATAATCCCTTTCTTTCCCATGTTCCTTCATTCTTCTCCGTTTCTCTTTTTCTTTATCTTCTCTCCAGGACTGATAAGAACCGGGGCTGGTTTCTATGGGTTTTAATAGGAGGCGCATGCGGCCTTTCCTTCCTCGTAAGGTGGCAGAACGGCCTTCTTTTATTTATCCCTGTTCTCTGGATTTATCTCAATTTAATAAAGAAGGAGATGATTCCCCGCAGGGAGATTTTAAATTCCACTTTTAATCTTTTCCTTCTCGTTGTCTCTTTCGTAGCAGTAGCATTACCCCAGTTCCTCGTTTTTAAACTTCTGTACGGAAGTTTTTTCACCGTTCCCCAGGGAAAGAAATTTGTCACCCTTCCCGTATATCTTTTGGATTCCCTTTTTTCTCCATTTCACGGTCTTTTCAACTGGCATCCCTTCCTCCTCCTGGCCCTTGTTGGTTTTTTATTTTACTGGAGGAAGAGGCCGAGGCTTAACGCCGTTGCTCTGTCAGGATTTTCTCTGGAGGCCCTGGTTAATGGTTCCCTGAGACAGTTCTGGGCAGGGGCTTCCTTCGGGGCGAGAAGATATGTGGGTTCCCTTCCCTTCCTCTCGGTGGGTTTTTCAAATTTGGTTTCAAAATTGAATAAAAAGGTGAAAATCTTTTTTGTTTTCCTTTTAAATCTGTTTTTCTTTTTCAATTTCTTTGCGGAAATTTTTTATATAAGGGGTTTTATACCTGCTGAAGTTCCTTTTGGTTTCTGGGAAATTTTAAATTCCATATACAAAAATTTTACTTACCTTCACATTAAACTTCTGATTTTCTTTATCCTTTACCTTCTCGCTTTAAATGTGCTTCTTATAAGAACGCTCAATCAAGGGGAAGGGACCACAGGTCCTCGACCTTAGAGGAAAAACCGCCCCGGTGGAGACGAACCTTTACCCTTTCGCCTTTCCTCAATTGTGCCACGTCCCTTACCACACTTCCATCCTTTTTGAGTACTATGGAATACCCCCTTTCCAGAACGGAATACGGACTGAGCATTCTGAGGTTCTTCTCCGCAGCCGTTAATTTATTTTTGTTTGCCATTATTTCCCCCTCCATTCCCCTTCTTAATCTTCCGTAGAGCGACTCAAGCCTTTCCCTGTATACCTTTATTTTTCCCATGGGAGATGCTCTCAGGAGTTTTTCCCTCAAGGCCCTTATTTTCTTCTCCGCTCCCATTACAGGGCTTGCCCTCAGTATTCTCATGCTGAGGCTGGAAAGTTTCCTTCTTTTAGCCTCGATAAATTTTGCCGGAGAAGAAAGGAGCCTTTCGTATAGCCTGTCGTAATCCCTGAAAAGATTGTAGAAATAGGCTTCTGACCTGCGCAGGGCCTTTTCCAGTTCTAAAAGATGCCTGGTCCTTCGGTTTATCAGATTTTCCAGGAGGGAGCCCAGAGACTTTTCCAGGGAATCCAGTTTTTCCGCCAGTTCCTGTCTGCTCTTAATCACCAGTTCTGCAGCGGCGGTTGGGGTGGCTGCCCTGAGGTCCGCCACGAAGTCCGCAATGGTAAAGTCCACCTCGTGTCCAACGGCGGAAATTACGGGAATACTTGAGGCGAAAATTGCCCTGGCCACCTTCTCGGAATTGAAGGCCATGAGGTCCTCAAAACTTCCTCCTCCTCTTCCCACGATTATCACATCCACCTTTCCCCAGCGGTTGAAGGCCTCAATTCCCCTGACGATGTCATCCTCTGCCCCCTCCCCCTGAACCCTCGCCGGGTAAAGGAAAATATGAACCGAAGAATTTCTCCTCCTTATGGTCCTTATAATGTCCATTATGGCTGCCCCGTGGGGAGAGGTTACAACTCCTATTCTTCTGGGAAGCAGGGGCAGGGGTTTTTTGTGTTCCGGTTCAAAAAGGCCCTCGGCCATGAGTTTCTTTTTGAGTTTTTCCACCGCTTCCCTTAATTCCCCAATCCCCCTCTGAACCACCACATCGGCGATTATCTGATACTGGCTCTTGCCCTCATAGGTGGTGAGCCTTCCCCCTACCTCCACTTTTTCCCCGTCTTTGGGAAATCGGAGCAGTCCCCTGGTGCGGCTTTTGAACAGGACCACGGCTAAGGTGTAATTTTCCTCCCTCAGGTCAAAGTAAAAGTGGCCTGAATGGGAGAGGTGCGCATTGGACACCTCTCCCTTTACGAATACATAACCTATTTTCTCTATCTCACCCTTTATAAGGAGGCTGAGTTGTTTTACCGTGTATACCTTCTGGGTTTCAAATAGGAGGTCCTTTTCCTCCATCAGGAGAAGAACTCCCTGATTATCCTCACCACTTCCATTCCCGCCCTGAGTTGTCCTTCCCTGGTAGACGCGCCGATATGGGGTGTGGGAATTACCCGGGGATGGTCAATCAGGGCGAAGTTGTCCGTGGGCTCCTTTTCGTAAACGTCCACGCAGTAATAGGAAAGTTTTCCGGACTCAAGGGCTTTTAAGACTGCAGCCTCCTCCACGACACCTCCCCGGGCTGCATTTATGAGAACGGCCCCATCCTTCATCTTTTCTATGGTGCTGGAATTTATGAGGTATTTAGTCTGGGGAATCAGGGGAACATGCAGGGTTACGAAATCGCTCCTTGAAAGAAGGTCGTCCAGGTCAGCCCTTTCCACAGGAAGTTCAGTCTCCACATCCATGACATCGTACCAGAGGACCTTCATGCTGAATCCCAGAGCCCTTTTGGCTACTTCCCTTCCTATCCTGCCGAATCCTATAATTCCCAGGGTTTTTTCGTAAAGTTCTGTTCCCTGAAATTTCTTCTTTTCCCATTTATGCTCTTTCATGGACACATAGGCCATGGGAAGCATTCTGGCAGCCGAGAGCATAAGTCCCAGGACCAGTTCTGCCACGGAAATGGAAGTGGCCGCCGGCGTATTCCTCACCTGAATACCCATTTCCTTGGCAGCCTCCAGGTCAATGTTGTCCAGGCCAACTCCGGCCCTGACTATGAGTTTTAACTCCTTTGCCTGCTCAAGTATTTCCCTGCGGAGTTTTGTAGCAGAGCGGACCACCGCCACATGGGCGTCGGAGATTTCCCGTTTTAACTCTTCCGGTTCCATTCCGGGCTTGTAAACCACATCCCCTATCTTCTTGAGTTCTCCCACCACTTCCTGTGCTACTTTATCGCATATTAATATCTTCATTTCCACTCCCTCCTGAAGACTTCCATGGCAGCCTTTACACTGGCCCCCATCTCAAATTTATATCCCTGTTCGTCTAAGGCCATTTCCACCGCAGAAAGGGCGGTTATTATGTCAAAGGCCCCCATGTATCCCAGGTGGGCAATGCGGAAGAGTTTCCCCTTATAGTGGCTCTGTCCGCCGGCTATGTAAACCCCGTATTTCTTCTGCACGGTTTTAACCAGGGCTGCGCCATCAACCCCTTCTGGAACTTTAACTGCAGTGGCTATGTTTCCCGGAATTTTGGAAAGCAACTCCAGACCTATGGCTTTTACCCCTGACCTGGTGGCGTCTGCCAGGATTCTGTGGTGTTCAAACAGGGTTTCCAGTCCTATTTTCTTTATGAATTCTAAAGTTTTCTTCTGCTGAATTATAAGGGTGATGGCCGGAGTGTAAGGGGTGGTCTTTTTCCCCAAACTCTTTTTGTAGGCTTTCAGGTCAAAATAATACTTGGGAAGGGTAGAGGTCTCCGTCAGTTTCCATGCCTTTTCCGAAAGGGCAATGTATGCCAGGCCCGGGGGAATCATAAGGGCCTTCTGGGAACCTGCCACGAGAACATCCACTCCCCATTCATCCATGGGGCAGGGGGTTGCTCCCAGCCCGCTTATGGCGTCCACCACAAGAACAGCATCGGTTTTTGCCGTGGCCTGAGCAAAGGATTTTATATCGTAGACAGAGCCCGAGGAGGTCTCACTCAAAGTGGCAAAGACGGCCTTGGCTTTGGGATATTTCTTAAGTTCCTCAGCGAGTTGCTCCCCGGTGAAGGGCTGGCCCCATTCGAGAACTATCTCGTGGACATTAAGACCCCATGCCCGGGCAATTTCTCCCCATCTTTCGCCGAACTTACCGCCGTTTATGGTGATAACCTCGTCTCCAGGGGAGAGAAGATTGGCCACCGCTGCTTCCATGGCACCAGTTCCCGAGGAGGCCAGGATGAAGACATCCCGTTTGGTTCCGAAAACATACTTCATGCCCTCCGCCACTTCCATGAATATTCCCGAGAAAATATCTGTCCTGTGATGGATTATGGGTCTGGCAGCCTCAACTAAAGCATCCTCCGGAATGGGCACCGGCCCTGGGGATACAAGATAGGTTTTCTTTATCATAATTCCCTCCTTTTATGATTTTTATAAATCCTCTTATATTAAAACAAAAAATAGACTAACCTTTCAAGAAGTCTTAATGTTCGTTAGCGGTAAATCAGTTAGTATAGATTACCCGAGGTAATTTTTACCGGAAAAGTGAAAAGTCTTCTTCCCACGAGGTAGGAAGCCCTTCCCCTTATTTCGTAATAGGCTTCCTTGTTCCTTATGGCTTTAACTATGGAAATTCCTGACCTCAAATAGGAAATTTTCACAATGGGTTCAATTATCTCTGTCCCTCCTGCCGGAATGGTTCTCTGCTGCCTTATGTCACCTGAGCCTACCCGGGAGCCATTCACAAAGAGATCAAAACCTATTCTATCCAGAATAACATCCATGGGATTGGGATTGTCTATCTGGATGGAAAGTTTGAGGTCCATGGAAGTGAGTCCCACCCTGGATGGGACTACATTGAGCAGGGAATACCTGCAGTTGAGAATGGCCATCCTCTGGGCCACCTGACACTGGGAGAGGAATAAACCTGCAAGGCCTGCGAGAATCAATAATTTGAAGCGGATGTTTCTCATGAATTTACCTCAGTACTTCCTTCTCATTCTTTCCCTTACCAGTTCATCCTCCACTTCAGCCTCGGCTTCCTTCCATAATTCAATCACACTTGAATCGTATTCTCCGCTGGTGACAATTAGGGTATAATCGGGAACAAGCCTAACTACCTTTTTGAACAATTCCTTTGCCCTGTACCTATCCCCAAGGGCTAACTTGCAGAGCCCCATTACGAAATAGGCATCAGCGGTTCTCTGTCTTCTTTCACCCTCCGAGGATATAAGAGCCGCATCGGCTACTGCTTTCTCAAGGACCTTCAGGGCTTTTTCGTATTTTTTCTCGTAATAAAGCCTTTTGCCCATCTGAATTTTCCCTTTGGCGGTAGGAGGAAGTACCAGTTTTTCCTCAGGTGGTTTTGGCTGGGGCTTTGGCTTGGGCTGAGGGACGGGAACTTTTTTTACAATCACCTTCTCCACCACCTTCTCCCCTTCAATCCTCGTAAGGGGAGTCCAGACGAATCCAGTTCTCCCGTCGGGAAGTTTGATTTTTAACCATGGACCAAGGTCTTCCAAAAGGGGATACCTGTATCCATATCTTCCCACTGTGAGGATAGCTGCCTTCGTTGTGGGTTTTTCCCTTATGTTAGCAGCAGAAACATTGATGATTACGTATTTAACCACCCTGGTTGTGCCAAAGGCCAATCCCGAGGGTAAAAATAAAAGAATCAGCAAAACGCCCAAAAATTTTTTCATGTCCACCTCCTGAATTGGTTCATTTATATTTTAGGTAAAATGCTTATTTTTTCAAGCAGTGAACCGATGGACTCAGAAGGAGTATTTAACCTCCAGGAAATACCTCGTGGAGTTTTTTAGTCTTCCGAAAGGACTGTTTTCAGGGCCCCTGAATACAGTGGCTCCCAAGTAAAGGTTCACTCCGTCGGCAATCTCATAGGTGAATATAGGAAGGAGAAAATAGTCTCCGTCCCTGAAGTTGTAGACGCTTATGAACTGTAATTTCCAGTAACCTTCCCTTTTGTAGGAAAGAACCACCGATGCGGAGCGGGTTATTTTGTACTCGTAAGGGCCCATGAGCCCCTGGTGCCATTTAAGCACCCTTTTTTCTATGTACTGAATGTCCAGGGTAAGGTTTTCCACTCCTGCCCATTCAAGGGCCATGACATAGTATAGGTAAGGATTTTTAACTAATGGGTCACTCCCTTCCCTGTCCTCTGTGAGGAAATAGGAGCCTTCCCCCTTCAGGACGAAATTTCCCAGGGCATAGTCAAAATCCGCGCCCAAGACCTGCTGGCATGGATGGATTATTTTAAGTCCACCGGTTGTCATATCTGGCACCACCGAAGGGTAAAGGTCAAATCCCCTCCAGTAGGATAGGGAGAAATTCAAGCCGTAAACCTGAGAGGAAAAACGAAGCCCCTCCTGCCAGTTTTCGGGTTTTTGCTCCGGGAGTTCCTCCGTGGCACCGGGAATTTCCTCCCCGAGGTTATTCGGTTTAAAATACGGAACCAGCACCAGTTCCATGCTGGAAGAGCCAAAATACCAGTCAAGTCTGGCTGCATCTACGGCTATCCTGTAATCCTCAATTTCTGCCGTTATGTTGGTGTAGTCCCAGGGGGTTATGTTATCTGTGGGATTTATCCAGTCGGTCTTTCCCCAGAAGATAAATTGTCTTCCCAGGCGGAGGTCTGCGTTTTCCCAGTGAAAGGTTATGTAGGCTTCAACTGGATATATGCTGAGTCCCCGATTCTGCTCCCTTCCTGCCCTGAGGTCAAAATCTAAGGAGGAGAAAAAGTCCACCTTTCCCAGGCCCTTTCTGAGGTTTAACTGGAGACGGGAACCAAAACGGGTAAATTCATAGGGCTGGACTAAAGACTGATGGGCGTAAAACTTCATGTACCCCTTAAATTCACCGCCGTAAATAACTGATATGGCGAAAAGGAGGATGAGAATTTTTCTCATCTTGCTAAACTCCTTTTAGTAAAGAGGGAAGCGGGGAGTCCCTGGTCAATTTTAAGGTTAAGGAATTTCATCTCGCTCTGGCTCTTGCTCTGGACGTTTTTCATGACCATGTCCGTCTGAAACCAGGAGCCCTTTAT
>JALVRF010000187.1 GCA_027025175.1 Candidatus Aminicenantota bacterium
TAACAAACTTTAAGGGAAATTTATGGAAAACTTGAGGATTTAGTTCTAATATTCACATAGGAAGAAAGGAGGTTAAAAATGAAGACGGTATTTGTCCGGCCGGAAAGGTGCATCGGGTGCCGTCACTGTGAAATTGCCTGCGCCGTTGAACATTCCCGCAGTAAAGACCTTTTCGAGGCTTTTTTTGAGGAGCCAAAACCTTCCCCCAGAATCCATGTGGAACTTGGGATGGAATTTCTTACCTTCCCCAATAAGTGCCGCCACTGCGAACCGGCTCCCTGTATGGAGGTTTGTCCCACAGGAGCCCTTTACAGGGACGGGGAAACGGGCTCAGTCCTGGTAAATTACGACAAATGTATTGCCTGTGCCATGTGTGCCATGGTTTGCCCCTTTGACATTATTTCCTTCAGAAAGGTATGGCATGTTAACTTCCTTAAGACCGTAAATTATAAGTGCGACCACTGTATTGACCGCCAGAGAGAAGGCAGGGAGCCCGCCTGCGTGGAAGCGTGCAAGACCGGAGCCTTAGTATTCGGAGAGGTAAACGACATTATTCGTTCCTCCAGGAAGGACTTCACCCTCAGGACCACCAGGGCCCTGCAGGGGGAGGAGGCACCCGAACTTCCCGAAGGTTTGGCAGCCTTTCGGGAAATCATGAAAAAGGTGGCCCATCTGGGTCCCTTAGGTTAAGGAGGGAAAAATGGATGTGAAGATTGTTAAGGAAATCGTGGAAATGAGGACAATTGATGAGGCAGCAAAGGAGATCCTGGAGAAGGCCATCAACGAGGGAATTGAAACCGCATGGGACCGCTTAGAGGCACAACAACCCCAGTGCGGTTTCGGGCAACTTGGCGTCTGCTGTAATCGCTGTGCCATGGGACCCTGCAGGATTTCTCCCTTTGAGGATGAAGGTCCAACCAGGGGAGTTTGCGGCGCCACCGCCGATACCATAGTGGCCAGGAATCTTCTGGACGACCTTCTTGTAGGAGCCGCTGCCCACTCTGACCACGGAAGGGAGATAGTGGAAGTGCTTTTGAAAACTGCCGAAGGAAAATCCCAGGGTTATGAAATCCTGGATGTGGAAAAATTGAAACGCTTGGCCAGCGAATATGGAATAGGGACCGATGGCAGGTCCAGGGAGGAAATAGCCAAGGACCTGGCCCTGGCCATGCTGGAAGAATTCGGCACGGTTAAAAACCGGATTCAGTTTGCGGAGTCCCGTCCCCCGGAAAAGACCAGGGAAACATGGAAAAAGGCTGGAATAGTTCCCAGGTCAGTGGACAGGGAAATAGTTGAGGCTGCCCACAGGGTTCACATGGGCGTTGATGCCGATTATGTGAACATACTCCTTCACGCCCTGAGAACCTCCCTCTCCGATGGCTGGGGTGGTTCCATGATGGCCACGGAAATTTCCGATGTTCTTTTCGGAACCCCCAAGCCCGTGGAATCCTACATCAACTTGGGGGTTCTCAAGAAAGACATGGTAAACATAGTGCTTCACGGCCACAATCCTGTTCTCTCCATGATGATAGTAAAGGCTGCTGGAGACCCATCCCTTGTAGAATATGCCAGGAGCAAAGGAGCAGCAGGAATAAATCTGGCTGGTATGTGCTGCACCGGAAACGAAATCCTCATGCGCCAGGGAATCCCATTGGCTGGAAACATGCTTAACCAGGAACTGGCCATAGCCACAGGAGCCGTGGAAGCCATGATAATTGATTATCAGTGCATCTTCCCATCCATAACCTTCACCGCCAGTTGTTATCACACCAAGGTTATTTCCACCTCAGAGAAGGCGAAAATCCCCGGGGCAATCCACATGGAGTTTCACCCGGAGACCGCCTACGATACCGCCAAGGAAATCATAAAACTGGCCATTGACAACTTCCCCAACAGGAACCCTGACAGGGTAAAAATCCCCAGCAAACCGGTTAAGATGATGGCAGGGTTTTCCTATGAGGTTATAAAAGGGGCCTTAGGCGGAAGTTTCAAGCCGCTTATTGATGCCATAGCCTCGGGTAAAATCAAGGGAGCCGTGGGAATAGTGGGATGCAACAATCCCAAGATCAAGCAGGATTACGGCCATGTTACCTTAGCCAAGGAACTCATAAAGAGAAATATACTTGTGGTGGAGACAGGGTGTGCTGCCATGGCCAGCGGAAAGGCAGGACTTCTCCTTCCCGAAGCAGCGGACATGGCAGGAGAAGGGCTCGCCAGCGTGGTTCGTTCCCTGGGAATCCCGCCTGTCCTTCATATGGGTTCCTGCGTTGATTGCTCCAGAATTCTGGTGCTTCTGGCGGACATAGCCAAGGAAATGGGCGTTGCCATAAGTGACCTTCCCGCCGCAGGGGCTGCCCCTGAGTGGTATTCCCAGAAGGCCATTTCCATAGGAGCTTATTTCGTGGCTTCAGGAGTGTTCACAGTCCTCGGCCTTCCCCCCAAAATCATGGGGAGCCCCAATGTGACAAAACTCCTCACCGAAGGGGTTGAGGGTGTGGTAGGCGGAAAATTCGCCGTGGAACCCGATCCAGTCAAGGCCGCGGACATCATAGAAGCCCACATAGAGAAAAAGAGAAAAGCCTTGGGAATTTAATGGGAAAAGGCGACCCCAGAAGAGAGGCCCTTTTTGAGGCAGCGGAGCAGATTAAAAGG
>JALVRF010000188.1 GCA_027025175.1 Candidatus Aminicenantota bacterium
CTTTATCTTCTTCATGTTGAAATCAGAAGCCCTGAGAACTATAACCGTGGAGGTGCGGAGGTCTAAATGGTTGGGGAAAAGGGATGAGGAAAGGCTTTTGATTTTAGTTGAACTGAGGAATCCACCTTTTATGATTCCCGCCTTTTTAAGCTGGGATTTTGTTCCCACCGCAAACCATACGGAATTGAGCCTGCTTTCCAGGTCCGAAACCTTAGCGGAAAGCTCGGCCAGCTGTTTGGAAAGCCGGTTCCTTTCCTCCTGCAGCATGACCACATCTTCCTGCAGTTGCTTCTTCCTGGCCTCAAGGTCTGCCACCTGGGCTTCTAAGGATTTTTTAACCTGCTCCAGCCTCTGGGCTTTTTTCTCTGCCTTTTCCTTGGCGGTAATCAGCTCCTGTTTTTTCCTTCTCTTTATCTCGTTGGGGCTAATGGGAGCGTCTCCCTGGGTAACGAAGGTTCCGAAGACATCGGCTTCTGGGTCATAAAAATTCCAGACCTTAAAACCCGGAACCAGATAATCAAATATGTTCACCCTGCTTATGAGCTTCTTAGCCTTCTCCGGCGGCAAATTATACTGCTTGGTCAAAAAGTCCATGGCAATTTTCATGTGGGTATCCCCCTTCTTGACCACCACAGGCCTGGGGAGTTTCTTTTCCAGGTTAGCCAGCTCCTCCTTCATTTTTTGAATCTCTTTTTCCTTCTCCACTATGGACTTCAAAAGTCCCTTGTAGGAGACATCCTCCTCCTTTTGAAGTCTCTCCTCTAAGGCTTTTATTTCATCTGGTCCCAGTTCCATGGACTGATAAATCTCCGGAGGGATTTCAACTCCCTGCTCCTTGGCGGTTTTAATGAGGTTGAAAACCTCGTTTTGCTTCTTCTTTATGTCCTGTTCAATTTTGTCCACCTTGGCTGCCATCTTCTTCATGTCTTCAAATTTGAGCTGAGCCCCTTTCTTCACTTTAAGAGAGGGTCCTGATAGCAGAAGATAGGCCACCACTGCCGCAATGATGACAAGGGCTACCACTAAGGCTCCCCAGATTATGGTCTTCTTGGAGCCCCCTGTGGTTTTCATATACCTTGTGCTATCACTGACCTTTTCCTCGTCATCAAAAATGCTGACCATTTTTACCTCCTTCCTGATGTTTACGGGGAAATTTTAACATATTAAGATGCTCTACCAAAACTTCCCTAACTTCCCTATCAATTGACGGCTCATTAGGATTCTGCTAAAATAATCGTCTGCGGGGCGTGGCGCAGCCTGGTTAGCGCACCTGCCTTGGGAGCAGGGGGTCGGAGGTTCAAATCCTCTCGCCCCGAGAGCGGCGCCCGTAGCTCAACAGGATAGAGCAGCGGATTTCTAATCCGCCGGTTGGGGGTTCGAGTCCCTCCGGGCGCGCTATTTTTGTATCTCCCGTCCTATCCAGACCACTTCCCCCACTACTGTGTCCAGAATTGACCTTTCCTTAAGGTCCACAGCCTGAACAGGGTAGTTGGGGTTTATGGGAATAAGAAAGAGCTTTTCCCCTGATATAGCAATTCTTTTAACCGTTATAGCTATCTCCTCGGAGGTTTCGGGAAAGTTCACCAGGTAAAGACCTGAAGGGGAAGGATTGAGCCTTTTTTCCTCGTTCCTGTCTATCAGCAGTACATCTCCATTGTAAATCAGGGGCTCCATACTCTCCCCTACTGCCACAGTAACTATAGGCTGATGGAATTTCCTGAGGAAGTCTTCCTTAAAGGCGAGCCAGTCCTCTATTTCGCTGGAGGGAATTATCCCGGCTGTTCCGCATGAGGCAGGGGAAACCCTGGGAACGAGTCTGTAGCACTTTTTCACCTCTGGAAGCATCTTCTGGTATTCGCTGAGGGGGAGGAGAGGTTCTTCGCTGAGAAGGTCGTAAACCGGAAGCCCTAAGGCCCTGGATATTATCGTAAGGTGCTCTAAATTTATTCTGGCCTTTCCCGAAAGGAGCTTGGAAAGGAGGCTATAACTGAATCCAGAATCCAGGGAGAACTTCCTTATGCTGGGATAGCGGGCAAGTATTTTCCTCTTTATTATCTCCATGAGCCTCTGCTGTTCAGTTTTTTCCCTCATAAGTTAAATAATAGCCCAAATCCAGGAGAATTTCCAGTTTTTAGGGAAAATTCTTCCTTATCACCTTGACAATATAGAAAAATATTCTATAATAATGTTGGAGGTGAAACATGAGAAAGGTTAGTTCTTTCAAAGAGATGAACAACAAAATGACGGTGTCTGTCCGGGAAGGCAGAAGGGAATTCTTCTCCACCCTGCCGGTAAAGGATTTTTACACCGTGGAGGAAGTTCGCCAACTTTTCGGGCTTAAAGACCGACATGTGGTTTACCGATGGGTATGGGAAGGTAAGATTCAGGCCTTCAAGGAAGGAGGGGTGCTGAGAATTCCCCGCTGGGACCTGTTGAGGTTCATAAGGGAGAGATGCTTATGAGACCGTTGTGCTGCAGTGTATTGAATCTCCTTTCTCAGGGGATATTCTCAATATCAGGAGGAAATGATGAGCGAGATAATCAAATTTCTTGAAACTTCCTGTCAGGCAGGAATACCTGCTACTGTATCTGCACTCCTCCTGGTAATCCTTCTTCTTTTTGCCTTCATTGATAAAAGAGCGAAAAACCGGGAAAAACTTCTGGAGGAGACCTTCAGAAAAACTATTGAAATGGAAATGGAAGAAACTACAAGGTTAAAGGAATCCATCATACTATCCCTTCAGAGGGAAGAACAACTTCTTAGAAACATCAAGCAGTTGCTGAAGGACCTGGCTGTCGCAAGCCGGGAACTTAAGGGAGCCCTTTTATTGCTCCAGGCAGATATATCCGAGGTTAAAGGAATGATCCTAAAAAACGAAATACAAAGGAGGTGAACCATGGCATTTAGGGTCTCTCAACAGGTGGTAAACCTGCAGGCTTCCACCTGGACCAAAATTAACCTTGAGGACCTCATTGGTGAGGTCCTGGTAAGGAATCAGGGTGTGGAAAACGACGGCAGAAGTGAGTGTGAGATCTGGCTTTATCTTACCCTTGATCCGGATTTTTCCCCTTCTGACACTTCGGACGCTGTCCACCTTTCTCTAGACCAGAACTTCGTGTTTTCTCTCACTTCAGGGCTCATTGTCTGGGCTTTCTCCGAAACTCAAGACGCTTCCCTTCTCATCCTTCAGGGAGGAAGGGAACCTGCAGAACAATAGGAGGGAACCATGGTATTCAAGACTATCACTGACAATCCCCGCAAATTTAAACTCTACTTCACTCCAGAGGAGTTCGGTGCAAGGGGAGATGGGATAACCGATGACACCCAGGCGGTACAAAAGGCCCTTGACCAGGGAGCAAGGGTGGTGCTCAAGAGGTTTTACAAAATTACTTCCCCGGTGAATATTGGAACCAGTGTGCTCACCGGCACAGGACTGGAAAGCAGCGGACTTCTCCTCAGCCAGGAAGGAAAACTACTCATCCACTCTTCCTTCGCAGGAGTTGAAAAAATCAAAATCAAAACCCTCAGCGATTGGACCGCAGATGCTGCCATAAGAATAGCGCCCTTTGGCCGTCATCAGTTGAGCCCCTTTGTAAGGGATGTCTACCTGAAAGGGGAAGTCCACCGTGGAGCAGCCATAGCAGTGGGAGGAGGAACGCAGGTGCTGGGAGTCATGAACCTGCTCATTGAAAACATCGGGGTGCACAACTTTGAAGATGGTCTTCTACTGGATGCCACCTCTTCCTGGATGAGCGGAGGGGCCATCAGGAATTTCTGGGTAGGAGCCAGCAACTACGGAATAAGGGGAATAGGTTCCACCTTTTACCCTTCAAGGACTACCTTTGAAAACATCCAGGGTGAGTATTCCTCTGCTTATTCCACAGCCCTCATATGGGACTTCTCGGGAAAGCAGTGCCTCTTTTTAAATCCCATGCTCTGGGACGGTGGAGTCTTCGCCAAATTCACCGTCTACAGCAGGCACAACCTCATCGTGGGAGGTCATGGTCCCGGAAACAAACCTGAATCCTTCCTGGACTACGGCTATAAGAACATGGTGGTGGAATCTTATCCTGCTTACGGAAGCACCTGGCGTTCCAGGCTTTTCAACCACACGGAAAGGTTCATAAGCGAGGAGGAGAAATTCTATTCCCATGGAGGCACTGGTTACCACAGTTTCAACCTTGGGCTTACACCCTCTCCCAAATTACCGTCCTATACTCTGATGGCCGGGGATAAGAAAGGAGAGGGAACCTCCACTGCCTATACCTACCGCTGGATAGCCCCTTATACCTTCACCCAGTTTCGCCAGAGGTTCAGATTCATTGACGACATAGCATCCGTAGGTGCCTTCTTTACAGGAATGGACACCGGTGATATTCCGGACTCCCTTGCCACCGCCTACATAGGAATTTTCCTTGAAGATGACGGATATTTCTGGTTAAGGGCAAAGAACGGCTCTCACGTCATAAGTCAGCGGATCAAAAGGGCGGACAACTCATGGCATGAGATTCAGATAAGTATATTTGATACCACCGTCCTGGTGGTTTACTTTGACGGGTCCCTGGTGGGTATATGGGAAGATGCCAATCTCCCCAGGTATGACATGCGGCTTTTCAACCTGATTTCCTCAAACGGAGCAACCCCCGTAAGGGTTGCTCTCGCTGACCTTTTCCTGAGGGGAGACCTCAGGCTTTCGTAATGGACTGGCCGGGCCCGGGTGGGCCCGGTCCTTATTTCCCCTTTTTAACTTCCATCCAAACCTTCATCCTGGAAGGTCCCCGGTTATCCCAGGCGTAATAGGGAATTACCGTAAAACCTGCCCCCTTTAATGTCGCCACCCCTCCCAGCAAATCCGGCCTGTACTCCGCCCTGAAGGTGGTTTTTTCGGGTATTTTATCTTTCAAAATTTCCTTCCCGTTGTCCACGGACTCAAAGCAGTAAATTATGGGCCCCCTCTGAAGGGCGATTTTCCCCACATCGTCCTTTACCCTGGAATCGGCTTTAACCTTCATAACAGGCATTGGCAGGGAAACTTCCAGACGATCCCCCTCCTTCCACTTCCGTTTTATTTTTAAAAACCCTTTTTCCACCTTCAGGGAAATTTCCCTTCCGTTCAAACGGACCACAGGTTTCTCCCGGGGTGGATTAACGAATTTATAAAGGGATGAGGGAAGTGCTCTTCCCATAGCCCAACCGGGAATTCTGAGGTAAAGGGAAAATTCAATTGGAGATTCAGGGAAAAATCTTATGTCTATTTTTCCGTCCCAGGGGTAAATGGTCCTTTCCTCAATTTTGATTTTTTTATCTGAAACCTCCACCCTGGCGGTGTTTTCCCCGTAAAGGGTTATGTAAAGGGAATCCCTTCCCAGGGCGTAAAAATACTTCCCCAGGGTGGGAAGAAAACGGGCGAGGTTGGTGGGACAGCACGCACAGGAATACCAGGGTTTCCTCTCCAGTTTTCCGTCGGACTCCAGGGGATTCACATAGAAAAAGCGGTCCCCGGAAAGGGAAATGCCGGCAAAAAGGGCATTGTAAAGGGTCCTTTCGAGAACATCCAGGTATTTACCGTCCCCTGTAAGAAGGAAAAGCCTGTGGTTGAAGAAAACATTGGCTATAGAAGCGCAGGTTTCGCAATATGCCTCTTTGTTTGGAAGCTCATAGGGTTTCCCGAAGGCCTCCCCTTCTGCTAAGGAGCCCACACCCCCTGTAATGTAAATTTTCCTCCCCACTATGTCCTTCCAGACTGAAAAGGCAGTATCTATATAGGGCCTGTAATCAATCAGGGTTCCCACATCTAAAAGGGCAGAATACATGTAAAGGGCCCTTACCGCATGCCCCACCGCCTCCCTCTGTTCCTCCACCGGTAGGTGAGCCTGCATGTATTTCGGGTCGTTGTAAACCCTGAAATCGGACTCTGAAGCGAACATTGCCCGGAAAGGACACCTTCCCCGGTTGTGAAGGAAGTAATTGGCCAGTTTCAGGTATTTCTCCTTACCCGTCACAGCGTAGAGTTTCGAGAGTCCTATCTCTATTTCCTGATGGCCTGGATAGGCGCATTTTTTCCCCTGGTAAAAAACCTTATAAACGAGGTCAGCATTCTTAAGGGCTATTTTCAGGAACTCGTCCTTTCCCGTGGCAAGGTAATAGGCAACGGCAGCCTCATACATGTGCCCCACATTGTAAAGTTCGTGGCTGGTGAAGAGGTTGCTCCAGCGGGTAGGACCGGTTCCGGGAGAGAGTTTACGGGGATTTACCTGTCTGGCGGTGTAAAGATAACCGTCGGGAGCCTGAGCTTTTTTTACAATGAAAATCAGCCTATCCATGTAGGCCTCAAGTTCCGGGTCCCTCTTTAGCATTAAGGAATAGGCGGCTCCCTCCATAATCTTGAACACATCAGAATCGTTGTATCTTCTTCCCTGGAAGTCCCCCTTCTTAAGCCCTGCAGCCTTTTCAAAATTGGCAATTCTTCCGGTCCTCTCCGCCATTTCAAAATCATGGGGAATGGTCACTTCAATGGCGGTTTTCACCCTGTTTCCAGGAAGGGACTCAGGGGAAAATTTAACCCTGTAAAACTTTACCGGTTTTAAGGGATAGTCCCCTGCAAGAAGAACTGAAAATAAAAGGAAAAATCCCATGACTTTGCCCCTCAATTTTCCCCTCCAGATTGAGATTGTTAATCGCACTGGTGGCCAGGGTATTTGTCCAGGGCGTCCAGAAGCATTTCCATGGCTCTTTCCAGTTTCCCGGTCTCCAGAACATAGGCAATTCTCACTTCGTCTTTACCCTTTCCCTCGGTGGCATAAAACCCACCGGCCGGGGCAACCATCAGGGTTTCCCCCCTATTTCTGTAGTCGGTGAGAAGCCACTTAGAAAAGGCCTCGGAGTCATCCACCGGCAGTTTTACCACCGTGTAAAAGGCCCCTTCTGGTTTTTCAAGGACTATTCCTTCTCTGTCCTTAAGGGCATTCCATACTACATCCCTTCTTCGCTGGTATTCCTCCCTGACCCCGTCAAAATACTCCATGGGAAGGTTATAGGCGGCCACTGCCAGGTGCTGCTCCACCGTTGGAGGGCACAACCTCGCCTGGGCAAATTTTATGGCCTGGGTAACTATTTCCCTGTTTTTGGAAATTATATTTCCTATCCTTGCCCCGCAAAGGGAAAACCTCTTGGAGACGGAATCCACCACTATAATGTGGTCCCAGGCGTCTTTGAACTTAAGGGCTCCTGTGTGCTGCCTTCCGTCAAAGGTAAACTCCCTGTAAACCTCGTCGGTTATAAGGAAAATGCCCTTTTTCTTGACGAAATCCACCACCCTCCTCATCTCCTCCTCCCTCAGCACCGTGCCCGTGGGGTTGTTGGGGGTGCAGAGAAGAACAGCCCTGGTCCTCTCGGAAAAGGCCTTTTCAAATTCCTCAATGGGGGGGAGGTGAAATCCATCCTCTGCCTTAGTGGTTACTGGAACGAGTTTTATCCCGAGAATCTGAGCAATGCCGTTGTAATTGGTATAAAAGGGCTCAGGCACTATTATCTCGTCCCCATCGTCTGCAACTATGGAAAAGGTGAAAAGAAGGGCTTCACTTCCACCGTTGGAGACTACCACTTCGTCAGGTTCCACCTCATATCCGTAATTCCCCATGTACCTTGCGATGGCTTCCCGCAGTTCCTTTATACCCTGAGATGGACCGTAACTTATTATTTCTGCTTTAAATTCCTTAAGGGCCAGAAGCACCTGGGGAGGCGTTTTGATGTCAGGCTGGCCTATGTTCAGATGGTATACCCTTACCCCCTCCTCCTTGGCTCTGTTGGCATAGGGAATAAGTTTCCTTATGGGGGACCATTGAAGCCTGTGGGCCCTGCTGGAAATACGCATTTTTCACCTCCAGGCCAGGAAGTATAGCAAAAGGAACCTATTAATGGAAATTATAATGAGGTAAGGAAACACCCACCATAATCGCTATAAGAACGGCTATAACAGTAAGGGCGAAACTAACAAGGATAACAATCCCCAGGATGGTGAAATAGGTGTTGAGTTTCCCCATGAATTCAACCAGGGCCTTTTCGTCCTTCTCGGCTATGTA
>JALVRF010000189.1 GCA_027025175.1 Candidatus Aminicenantota bacterium
TCACTATTACATCCACTCTGGTTCTTTCCCATTCCTGATTGTTAGCAGTGTAATGTTTTACGCATGCAATCGCCTTTCTTGATTGAACCCCTTTTATGAAAGCAGCGGCTATTTCACCTGCCAGGAAGGGGTCTTCTCCATAACTTTCAAAATTTCTCCCTCCCAGGGGTATCCTGTGTATATTCACACAGGGAGCCAGAAAAACATTTCTGCCCTTTACCCTGAGTTCTGTTCCCATGGCTTTACCGACTTCCTCCACAGTTTTCGGGTCCCAGGTAGCGGCCAGAGCTATTGGAGCAGGAAAGGCAGTTGAAATTCCCCATCTCACCCCCGCAGGCCCATCGCTCATCTTTAAAGATGGTATGGAAAGCCTTTTTATCCCACTTACATCAAATCCGTGTCCGCTGAGCAAAGATATTTTTTCCTGGAGACTCATTCTTGAGAGAAGATCTGAAATTCGAACGTTTATGGGCTGATTCGGGTCAGAATAGGGAGGCCTGGAGGCAAAAACTGCGGTAAAAATACTCAAAAATGCCAGAATTGAAAAGATTTTTTTCATTTTTTCCTCCTTTTTATCTCGGGTGGTTTAAATGAATAAATTTATCCTTCATGGCCTTTTCAGGACAAAGCACCTGAAAAATGGTTTTAAGCAGTTCTCCTGTGGGATCCAGAAAGTATTCCCAGAACATGATTCCTCCAAGGCCCCTGTTTTTTACGAACTTAACTTTTAATTTAAGAGAACGTGGAGATTCGTAGGAAATCCAGAGATCACCATCATACATATAAGGAGCCCGGGCTGCGGAATCCCAGAATTTCTTCATACCGTTTTTTGCTTGAAACTCCCTTATTTTGGAGTAATTTATTTCGTTGGAAATAGCTTCCCTGTACGGCTGATAAAGGCCATTGTTTTCTTGCACCACTCCCTTCCAGCCCCTTCCGTAAAAAGGAACTCCAAGCACTATTTTTCGGGCTGGGAATCCGGCTTCAAGAAATAAATTTACAGCCCTTTCTGCGCTTCTTCCATAGGGGTCGTAGGGACTGTGTTTGAGATTTGCGTGATGTCCGGTAATGTCCGTCCATTCTCCGTAAAAATCATAAGCCATCAGGTTCACGAAGTCCACCACACCGGCAAGTTTCCCTGGTTCTATCCACTGGAGGTATTCTTCAAAGGCTCCCGCTGCAAAACTGAGGGTGTATTTTTTACCCGTTGATAAAGAGAGCCTGTTCAGGGCGGCTCTTAAGTCTTTCATAAGCAGGGTAAAATCTTCCCTGTCCTCCGGCCTTGATTTTATAGTTCCCCCTCCTCCATCCACCGGATATTCCCAGTCTATGTCAACCCCGTCCAGGTCGTATTTTCTCATCCAGTTTACAACGCTTTTGACAAAATAGGCTCTGTTTTCAGGGTAATAGGCCATATCTGAGAAACCATCGGCTCCCCATCCTCCTACAGAAAGATTAACCCTCAGCCCTGGATACATTTCCTTCAGTTTCCTTACCCCGGAGAAAAGATTCTTCAACTTGTTTTCATCGTAGTTTTCCATATAGATCACTCTTTCGTTCTTTATAAGGACAGAGGATAGGTTTATGTCTGTGAGACGGTTCCCCTCTACCACATCTGGGCTCCAGCGGTGTTCTTCCCATTTCCATACTGCCAGGTATCCTGTGATTCTGTAATTTTTCCCGGCATAGAGCAACCCAGTAAGTAAAAGAAGAATTAAAATTAGCGATTTGGGTCTCATATTGAAATTTTACTCATCTCAATCAAGAAAGGCGAAGTTTTTTCCAGGCCAGGAAAAGGCCTATGGATGAGGTCAGGGCTGTCAGGGTGGAAATGACTGCGTATGCAGTCTGACCTTTTATCCAGTACCCAACCGAGAACAGAACGCTGTAGACAATGACGCACCCGAGAAAAACGCTCAGCAGTTGATAGGGGAGGTTCCAGGAAATGTCAATGACTTCACCCTTTTTACTCAGGATTTCAGCGAATTTTTTCCATCCCGGTCCCCCTGGCTTTACCTTTTTGTAAAATTTGAGCAGGGTTTCTTCGTCCGTTGGCCTTGTTATAAGTGTGGCCCCTACCCAGAAGACCGTGGTTATGGCTACCCCTATAACGAATTCTTCCCAGGATGGCAAACCGGCAAATCCCATTTTTCTGTAGACCGAGAAGAACGCAGCCACCAGAAAAGATACAGTCATGGCTACAATTTCGCTTATGGCGTTAATCCTCCACCAGAACCACCTCAGAAGAAAGAGCAGCCCGGTTCCAGCCCCTATTTGAAGAATCAGGCGGAAAGCCTGAAGAGCGTTGCTCAGGAACAGGGCAAAAATACCTGCAAAGAGCATAAGGAAGAAGGTGGATATCCTTCCCACCAGAACCAGTTCTTTCTCACTGGCCTCTGGTTTTATGAACCTGCGATAAAAATCGTTTACGATGTAGGAGGCTCCCCAGTTTAAGTGCGTGGAGATGGTTGACATGTAGGCGGCAACCAAGGAGGTTACCACCAAACCCAGCCAGCCGTGGGGCAGGAAGGTTATCATAGCGGGATAGGCCATGTCGTGGCGAATTATTGAAGGGGCTACCCCTGGAAAGGCCCTTCTCAGGGATTCAAGATCAGGGAATACTATCAGGGAGGCTAAGGCCACTATCATCCAGGGCCATGGCCTCAGTGCATAATGTGTTATATTAAACAGGAAAGTGGCTCCTATGGCGTGGTCCTCGTTTTTAGCGGCGAAGATTCTCTGGGCTATGTAGCCTCCTCCCCCGGGCTCTGCTCCGGGATACCAGGCAGCCCACCACTGTACCGCTAAGGGTATTATGAAAATGGCCATGAGGGTTTCGGGGTCCGAAAAACTGGGAAGCAGCGAGAGTCTGCCTGAAATCTGAGGCGAGGAAACCAGACGGGCCAGGCCTCCCACCTGGGGAAGTTTCAGAGCGTATATGGCTACCACAAAGGCCCCGGTCATGGCAATGATGAACTGGAAAAAATCCGTTATGAGAACCCCGGTTAGTCCCCCGAGCATGCTGTACAGAACCACTATGGAGCCGGCTATCAATATGGTGGTTTGCGGGGAAATTCCCAGGAGAACCCCTCCTATTTTAATAGCCGCTAAGGAAACGGAAGCCATTATGACGATGTTGAACAAAATTCCCAGATAAAGTGCTCTGAATCCCCGGAGGAAGGCTGCGGTTTTTCCGCTATATCTCAGTTCATAAAATTCAATATCAGTCAGAACCCCGGATTTTTTCCACATCCTGGCGTAAATGAACACAGTGGTCATTCCGGTTATAAGGAAGGCGAACCAGACCCAGTTTCCAGCCACCCCGTAGTTTCTCACTATATCAGTGACCAGATTGGGCGTGTCAGTGGAAAATGTGGTGGCCACCATGGAAATTCCCAGAAGCCACCAGGGCATGGACCTTCCGCTGACGAAGAATTCCTCAGAGTTTTTTCCTGCCCTTCGGGTAACTGCAATCCCTATGGCCAGGGAGAGCAGGAAAAAAGCCACCATGAAAATCCAGTCGTAAAAATTCAGAAGCATTATTCAGTTCCTCTCCTGGCAAAAAGTATTTTTTTAAAGGATTCAATAATAGCAAGTTTCAGTTCCCCGCAGGGCTGGTCAGTCTCCTGAATCAGTTTTTCCGCTTCTTTCAGCACATTCTCGTCCTGGTTTCCTTTTTCAATAACCTGAAGGGACAGGTAGCTGAGCCTGGAAAGAATGGAGGAGAGTGGAAGGACTTCCTTTAAAACCGGGGAGTTCCCGGCAATTTTTTCCAGCGCCTGGTGATTTTTCCACCACAGATTCAGCCTGTCCACCACAAATTTCCCGGCATTTTCGTCTCCGTTAAGATAATCTTCCACAGCAAAATTAAATAATACGGCAGGAATGGGGTCAGGCACCGAGGCATCAACCATTCTGGAAAGAGGAGAAAAAACAGTGTAGTCTTTAAAATCGTGCCTCTCGTATCCTTCAATGGGCTCCACCGCCTGGAGGAAGATTTCCAGGGGCTTTATGTCCTGGTAGCGGGCAATGCGGCGCAGCAGCATCCCCTGGTTCTTTATGTGGGTCAGGCCCAGTTCCTCAAGTTGTCGGGAAACTACCCTTAATCTGAGATACATGTCCCTTACATTGCGAACCTCAGAGGGAGACCAGAGCCTTTCGGCTATGGCAGCAGTTCTCGGCCATATCCTTGAATCCACCGTATCCCTATCCACCAGTTCGCTCCACATGGTTGCTTCTCCTCCCAGTATACGGGACTTTTCTTCCTCTGTAAGTTCGGTCCCTTCAGGGATGGGGTCATTCAGATAATGGTATGCGGCGGAATGGCAGAGGTCTATGTAATAGCCTGCGGAAACCACAACATTAAATCCCTGTTTGACTGCTTTTATAACAGCCTCTTTCCCTCTCCAGGATTGGATTATCACATCCCTTGGGATGGTTTCGTGAAGTATTTCGTCCCATCCCATAGGTTTTTTGTGGAGTTTTTTGAGAATCTTAAAAACCTTCTGGTTAAAATAGGCCTGGAGCTGGGAGAAATCTTCCATGTGGTGCTTTTCCATAAATTTTTTTATCCTCTCGCTCTGGGACCAGTCAACCCCGTTCACCTCGTCCCCGCCTATGTGTATGTACTGGTCGGGAAATAGTTTTGTCACTTCCTTAAAGAACTTCTTGAGGAATTTGTAAACATTTTTTTTAGTGGGGTCCATAACCGGGTCCTTGGTCCCGTAGGTCCTTTCCAGGGCGTAGGGGCCCGGGAGGGTGGCCAGTTCTGGATAGGCAACCAGCCACGAGGTGGTATGTCCTGGTATGTCAAATTCGGGAACTATTCTTATTCCCCTGAGGTCTGCATATTTTATAAGTTCCCTCATCTGCTGCTGGGTGTAGTAATTTCCATCGGAGGCGAGGAGGTGAAGGAGAGGGAATTTCTTGGATTCAAGCCTGAAGCCCTGATCATCGCTGAGGTGAAGGTGGAGAACATTCATCTTTACCGCTGCCATGGCATCTATGTTTCTCTTGAGAACTTCCACGGGCATGAAATGCCTTACTGTGTCTATTAGCAGGCCTCTCCAGGGAAATCTCGGGCTGTCCTCAATGGAGACCGCCGGGAAAAAATAACTCCTGGAATCCGAAGACAATAACTGCAAAAGGGTTTCAATTCCCCTGAGAATCCCTATGTCGGTTTTTGCCTCAAGGGTCATTCCATCGGGGGTTATCTCAAGGCGATAGGATTCGTCCATTTTCGGCTTCAGTTTTATGGTTTTCTGGTATTTTAGAATAAGGGCAGTTTTTTGGGGCTCTAAGGAGAAAAAAATTCCCGTCCTTTTTGCCAGCCTTGAGAGGAATCTCCTTTTAGCAAGGAAAACTCTGGGACTGTAGGGACCCGCGATTTTAATTCCGAAATCTTCCCCCAGGACGAACTTCCCCTCCCTCAAATTCACTTTTTGGGGATAGGGCATAAGAGGGGGAATTCCTCCGACCAGGGAAGTTGAAAGCAAAGCCAATGCTACTAAAAGATTAAACCTCATTTCTTCATCCTTCCGGAGAATTTTAGGAAAACCGAAGGATTTTGTAAAGTACGCCTTATGGAAAGTTTATCGTGAGGAAGAAAATCATGTAAAATTAAGTAAGATGTTTACAACACGAGGCTTACATGGAAGTTGTAATACTTAAGAACTATGAAGAAGTGTGCAGGGAGGTTGCCCGGAGGGTAATTTCCCTGATTAAAAGGAAACCCCACGCTGTTCTGGGCCTGGCCACAGGCCGAACTATGATAGGGGTTTACCGTGAACTGGTGGAGGCCTACGAAAGGGGAGAGGTGGATTTTTCCCGCATAACCACATTTAACCTTGACGAATACCTCGGGGTTCTCCCCAATGATCCCCGGAGTTTTCGCTTTTACATGGAGCAACATTTTTTCAGCCGGGTCAACATATCCCGGGAGAGAATTCACATCCCTTCCCCGATTCCGGAAAACCTTGAGGAAGAATGCCGACAATACGAAGAAAAGATAAAAGAGGCAGGGGGAATAGACCTCCAACTTCTGGGGATAGGCAGGGATGGCCATATAGGTTTTAACGAACCTTCTTCCTCCCTGAATTCAAGGACCAGGGTCAAAACTCTCACCCGGGAAACCCTGAGGGACAACTTCCCGGAGGGAAAAGGGCCCGAGTTCGCCATCACCATGGGCCTTGGAACCATAATGGAAGCCCGGGAGATAATCCTCGTTGCCTCTGGAAAATCAAAGGCCGAAGCCATTGCAGCGGCAGTTGAAGGGCCAATAACCGCGTCCTGTCCGGCCTCTGTATTGCAACTTCACCCGAAAGTTTCGGTGATAATAGACCGGGAGGCAGCAGATCTTTTAAAGAGGAAGGAATATTACAATTTTGTTTATTCCCGAAAAGAAAGGGTTGAAAGGGGAGAATACTTCCCTGAGCATATAGTTAAAGTGAGAGTCCCCGCTAGGATTTGCCTTTTCGGTGAACATCAGGATTACCTGGGACTTCCCGTCATTTCAGCCGCAGCAGGGATTTACATGAGGATAATGGCCGAAAAAACAGAGGAGGGGAGAGTATCCCTTTACCTTCGCAATTTTTCCCGCACAGAGGAATTTGAACTGAAATTTCCCCTTCCCTACGAGGATGAAAGCGATTATCTGAGGAGCGTGTTCAATGTCCTTTACCGGAAGGGGGTTAGGTTTGAGGGAGGAATAAGGGGAGCCGTCGACTCCTCCATTCCCATAAACGCCGGTGCCTCAAGTTCCACCGCCCTGGTGGTTGGCCTGGTAAAACTCCTTCTTGAACTCTTCGGAGACATGAGAAAGGATGACCCCCGGGAAATTGCCGAAATCGCATACGAGGCTGAGGTGGCCGAATTTAAAGAACCCGGCGGCAAAATGGACCACTACACATGTTCCATGGGCGGTGTGCTCTTTATAGACTTTGCCAGGGGAAAGATAGAAAAATTGAGATCATCCCTTTCCGGTTTTGTTTTAGGAAACTCTCTCAGGCCCAAGAACACCAAAGGGATACTCAAGAGGGTGAGGGAAGCCCAGGTCAGGGCCTTAAAAGAACTGGCCAGAATTTACCCGGACTTTGACCCCAAAAACACCCCCTACCAGGAGGTCAAGGACCTCATCGGAAAACTTCCCTCTGACCTTCAACCCTATGCTGAGGCGGCGGTCAGGAATAAGGACATCACCCTGAGGGCCAGGGAAATTCTGAAGAAAGAGCCTCTGGATTCCCCGAAATTCGGGAATCTCCTTCTGGAGCATCACGCAATCCTCAGGGACCTCCTGAAGATTTCAGTCCCGGAAATTGAAAACATGCTTGAAACAGCAATGAAAGCAGGGGCCCTGGGAGGGAAAATAAACGGTTCAGGCGGAGGTGGCACCATGTTCGTTTACGCCCCGGGAAAAGAAGAGCAGGTAAAAGAAGCAATAGAGAAACTGGGAAAGCCTGCATGGATTCTGGAGGTTTCCCGGGGAGTTGAGGTTTTCTAATCGGTTCTGTTTTCCCGAATCTGGTTAATCACCAACTTCAGAAACTGATAAATTTTTTCCAGTTCCTCTGACTTTGCCCGGTATCTTATAAATTTCCCATATCTTTTCCTCCTCACCATGCCCGCTTTTTCCAGGAGTCTGAGATGGTGAGAAACATTGGCCAGGGGCAGGTTTAACGCCTGGGCTATTTTGCCAACGCATTTCTCTTCCTTGAGGATTTCCATAAGGATTTTGAGGCGGACGGGGTCTGAGAGGGCTGAGAAACTTCCGGCAATGATGGATAAATTTTCGGACTTCATACTGACATTCCCAACCTGTATCCTTCGCTTACTGCGTCTGCGATTTTTCGCACGGCCTTTGCATCCCCGATAACCTCATAGGGTATTTCCATCTCTTCTATTATGCTGACTATGGCGTTGTTAGGCTTTGCCCCAAAGGCCACCACGAGTTTCCCGTAAAAGACCTCTTCCTCCTCGGTCTCTATGTTCTCCACATAAACCCGTTTATTTTCCATGCGCTTTATCCTTCTTCTGGTAAACACCTTAACCCCTTTCTCCCTCA
>JALVRF010000190.1 GCA_027025175.1 Candidatus Aminicenantota bacterium
GCCATAGGGATCGGAAAGGGAAGGATTTTGCGAATAATGATGGGGGAAGCCCTTTTCATATCCGTTATAGGGGTGCTCATAGGGGAGGCTCTCGCCTTTCCTTTAGTGTTCTATTTCAACAGGAATCCCATAAAAATTTCCGGGGAAATGGCAGAGGTCTATCAATCCCTGAATTTTGCTCCTGTAATGCCAACCCTCCTGACCTGGAAGATATTTGTGGGGGTTGGAACACTGGTTTGCCTTTTTGCCCTTCTTGCTTCGCTTCCCCCTGCAGCCAGGGTTCTTTCCGAGTCCTTGGTCAGCCAACTGAGATTTGAAAAATAGGAGGAAGGATGGAGATTTTGAAGGCAGAAAACCTAAAAAAATATTACAGGGACGGGGCAGTTGTAAAGGCGGTGGACGGGGTAAGTCTTAGCATAGAAGAGGGGGAATTCGCCGCCTTAGTAGGCCCTTCTGGCTCTGGGAAAACCACCTTGTTGAATCTTCTGGGAGGAATAGACCATCCCACAGAGGGGAAAGTTTACATAGAAGGGAAGGAAATAACCTCCTTGAAGGAAAAACAACTGGCAAGGTTTCGTTTAGAAAAACTGGGTTTCGTCTTCCAGGCTTACAATCTTATACCGGTCCTCACCGCCCTTGAAAACGCGGAACTCATCCTGCTGTTTCAGGGAGTGGAAAAGAATAAAAGGCGGGAAAGGGTCATGGAAATTTTCAGGGAACTGGGGATAGAACATTTAGCGGACAGGACACCTCCAAAACTGAGCGGAGGGGAACAACAGAGGATGGCCATTGCCAGGGCCATAGTCCACCATCCTCTGCTGGTCCTTGCAGACGAGCCCACCGCCAACCTTGACAGCGAAAACGCCATATCCATAGTGGAACTTATGAAGAGGCTTTGCAAGGAAAAGAACATTTCCTTTCTTATAGCCACCCACGACAGCAGGGTTTACCAAAGGGCAGAAAGGATAATAAGGTTAACGGACGGTAAAATTGTGGAAGATAAGAGGAATACTTAGTTTACTTCTTTTCTCCTCAATCATCCACTCTGGGGTAAGCGGATATTTATTCCTTTCCGCCTTGGATGGAAAATTCCTGGGGAAAAGGGAACTGGCCCTATTTTCCTCCCTGAGATTGAATTTCCACTGGGAGCTTGGGGGAGCCAAAATAAAGCTTTCCCCCCAGTTCAACGCAGCCGCCTCCTCCCCTCTATATTCCAGTTTCCTTATCGGGGGAGAGCCCGAGGAGGTTCATTCCTTGTTCTTGCATAAGGACGATTACTCCTCCGTCTATTTATTCTTGGATAGAGCCTCCCTATCCATAGAAAAAGGGAGATTTTCCATAACCTTAGGAAGGGATAGGTACCCATGGGGAAAGGCCAGGATTTTTTCCCTCTTAGACATTTTCAACCCATATAATCCCTTCTCCCTGTCCCCCCAGAGATTGGGGGCCGACGGAGGAAGGCTCAGGTTTTACCTTTCGGATTTTTCATGGCTGGAGGGAATATGGATAAAAAGGGAAGGGAAGGGGATTTACGGAGCAGGCCTTTTTTTCTCCTGGGGAGGATTTGATTTTCAATTAAGCACAGGGGAGGCCCGGGGAAAATTTCTGGGATTTGCCTTTGAGGGTGACATAGCCGGAGTTGGGGTAAGGGGAGAGATTTTCAAAAAACAGGAATTTGGGCTTGAGTATGTTCTGGGAGCAGACTGGCAGATAAACCCCAAAACTTACATTATGGGGGAATATTTGAAAAGCCAGGGAAGCCTTTATCCTCCGGTAAAAACCTTACTCCTTGGAATTTCCAGGCAAATAACCCCCCTTTTAACCGCTGAACTTCACCTTCTCGGCTTTTCTCCATCAGGAAGGGCCTTCTGGGGAGGCCTCCATTATTCCGCCACAGAAAACCTGGACATTAAAATCGGGGTATTTTATGCCTCTTCCTCTCCTTGGCCCCTTCCTCAAATGAACTTCCTTTCCTGGAAATTGTATTTCTGAAGTTGTAAAATTCTCAGGGAGGTTTTCATGAACAAGGGTCTTGCCATGGTTATAGGGATGAGCATAGCTTATCTGGCATCCTTTACAGGGCTCATCTTCGCCTACATATATTACAAGAAGAGAAAACAGGGGAAGAAGTGATGTTTGAAAACCTCAGGTCTTTGCAAATTCCCAGAATAGGCTCCCCCATCTTCGGAGCCCTGTTTCCTGCGCTTATTTTTATAATAGCCTTCGCTGCGGCCTACCTCCTGTACAAGCATTTTTCAAAGGAGGCGGGAAAATAGCCTAAATAATACGAAGCCCAAAAGATGGAAACTAAAGCCGATAATTTTAGGGACAGACCCTTTTTTGTTAATTTTCTCCCATTTCCCCGAAATCCATCCCGAAAATTTCCCCAAAACCCACCCTCTGGCCAAAACTTCCCCTCCTGAAACCTTCTCCAGACGAAAATCCCCCCTCAAACGATCAGAAATCCCTTATCTTTTGCTAAAAACTTCGTAAAATCGCAGACCTATCCTTTGGTGGGGAAAACCTTCCTCTTCCCTCTACGCTAACACAAACCCTTCCCCTCGCCACTTAACCCGCCGCCTGTGGGGAAACTTCGCCAAAACCCTCCTCACAAACTC
>JALVRF010000191.1 GCA_027025175.1 Candidatus Aminicenantota bacterium
CCAGCCCCGTCTGAACATGGTCTCCCATTTCCTGGCGGTATATGTAAAAATACTCTTCGGGATCCTGAACAAGGATGCCCTCGTTTATGAACTTGCTGAGGTTTTCTGCTCCCTTCCTGTAAACCCTTTCGTCGTAGAGGTCCACATCTTCGGGCAGGTCTATCTCCGGCTTTATAACATGGAGGAAGGAATAGGGGTTGTTCCTGGCCATTTCCAGGGCTTCCTCTCTTTCCAGAACATCGTAGGGAGGGGAAGCCACCTTCTCCACCAGTTCCCTTTTCGGTCTTAAACCTCTGAAGGGCTTTATTCTCATGATTGCGACCTCCTTTATATTATGATTCAAAGATTATTTTACAACGAAGGCGGCTGAAAAACAGAACGAAGGTTTCGGGGAAGGTAAATTGCAAATTTCTTCCCCTTCCTCAGAACGAGCCATCCATTTCTGAGAACTTTTATCAGGGAAAAGCCCTGGGGAAGATAAAACTTGTAAAGATAATTCCCCTTCTCCGAAAGAACATCAAAATGGCTCTTTCCCGGCGCCTCGTTTACCTCAATCAGAATCAGACCCGAGGGAAGGGCTATAATCTTTTTAAGCACCGGAAGTTTGGGAGGTAGTTTTTCAGCGATAAGTTCCAGTGTCCTTTCCCGGTTAACCGGTTTCCATATGAGAAACATGGGGGCAATCTTTCTCCTTTCCTCTAAGGGAAAATCTGGCTCAGGAACATCAAAATGAAATTCCCTGAGGACTTTTCCATTGAGATTCAAAATCTTAAGTGAATAGTGGTCGCTCTCCCCTGCTATTATGTGATCCGTGAGAGGCGAATAGGTCCATAGAAGGGTTGGTATTATTTCAGGGACGGAAATGGCAGAAAGCCCCTGCGGGGATTTTATTATAAGGGTTCCTGGTTTGGCACTCTGGGCCAGCAATTTTTCGGGATGGTCTTTGTCCCCTATTAAGATGAGTTTTTTCAACGGTTTTCCTTTCTTCAATTCCAGATAAGAACCCAGAAGTTGGCCATCCTTAGTGGAAACTATCTTCTCGTAGAACCTGTCTAAAACACCTTTACGGGCCGGCTCACCGGGACACATCTTCACCACCTGGCGAGGGGTGGTAGCCCAGAAACATCCTGAGGAGAAATAAAGGGATGGGACATAATTAAGAATCCCGGGCTTAAGAACTTCTTCCCTGTTCCCAGAGGGGGTCAGTTTCCAGACCCCCGTATCCGGCCCAGAAAAATAAATTTCGCCGGAAGGTGAAAGGGCAATGGACAGGCGGGGATGCTCTGACTCTTCCACGGGAAGGTCCATTTTCTTTTCAAGTTTTAATTTCACCTCCCCCTTTTTGGGTCTGTATCCTCCGCAGGCTACAAGGAAAATAAAAAGCGATAAAAACCATATCTTTTTCATTTAGTCTCCTTGAGAATCTTCAGGGACTCCTCTACCTTCCCTTTGAATTTTATTATTTTGACCCCTAAGGAGGAAAGCCTCTCTTCCCCCTTCTTTCCTATTCTGCCGGTTATTATGGTATTGCAATCCTCCACTAAGCGATAAACATCATAGGTTTTAAGGTGCTGGAAGTTATCCCTGTGTATGTTCGTCCTCTTTTCCAGAAATACGGGGCTCCCGTTCCTTACCTCATATATAAAGAAATACCCTGCCCTACCAAACATGCGGGGAAAAACCTCAAGGCCATCGTCACTGGCAACAGCCACCCGGAATTTATCCGCCCTGGCCAGAAGGAGGTTTTCCTCCCTGAAATTTTCCAGCCTCATCAGCCTGAGTCCAGCCTCCTCTGCCATTCTCCTGAGTTCCTCCCTGGCGAAATACCTCTCAGGTATCCCTGTCCTGGCCCCCTCATCCCAATCCCAAACCAGGATTTTCCCGCCCACAGCCAGTTTTCTCCCTGCCTTTCCCAGGAATTCCACCGGGGAGGAAAAATGGTGGAGGGAGTGGTGGGAGAAAATCAGGTGAAACCACCCTGGAAGTGCATTCACCTCCTCTGCCCTCAACTTTAATATTTCCAAATTTCCTTCCCTGGCCTCTTCCACGAAAGGGTCAATGCCCACAAAGTGCACTTCAGGGAATTCCGCTGCCAGTTTCCTCAAAAGGGAGCCGGAGCCACACCCTGCCTCAAGAACCCTTCCCCTTTCTGGCAAAAGGTTCTTTAGGATTTCCTCAAACATCTCAGGGGGATTATAACACGGGAATGTTAAAATTAGGGGGATGAAAAGAGTAATAGTAGGGCTCAGTGGTGGCGTTGATTCCTCGGTGGCAGCCTTTCTTCTGAAAAGGCAGGGATTGGAGGTTATGGCGGTTAGTCTAAACCTTTACAGGGAGGAAGACACTGAGGCTGCGGAAAATGTGGCCAGTTTCCTTAAAATACCCTTTAAAGTGCTGAACCTCAGAAAGGAGTTCAGGGAAAAAATAATGGACTATTTTGCCCGGGAATACAGAAGGGGAAGAACTCCAAATCCCTGTGCCCTTTGTAATTCCTACATAAAATTTCGTTACTTAGAGAAGGTCCGAAGAGAGGAGAAGGCGGACTTTATAGCCACTGGACACTACGCCAGAATAGTGGAGAAAGGGAGGAAGTTTTACCTGGCGCCGGCTAAGGAC